>NZ_CP033334.1:916250-1221666 GCF_013170705.1 Mesorhizobium loti
GCTTACCTCTGTGGAAACACTGCGACCGCCGCCGACTACGATCCTATGGGCAAGCGGGGCGGTCGTTTCGCTGGCGATGCGGCGGCGCAGTGGCTTGAGGTTCTGGGCAATATCAAATCCGATCTTGAGGAGCTGGGCACCACGCTTGAACACCTCGTCAAACTGACGTTCTTTGTCAGAGGACCATTTCCCGATGGCGGCGTTCTCAGCTCTCCCAATTTTCGCCTGGACGTTCTGGACGCGTTCTTCGCCGAGCATTGCCCGAAGCACTGCAGTTACAACAACCCGCCGCCTCGGAGGTGATTGGCGTTGCCGCGCTCGCTCAAGCCGACATCGTCATTGAAATTGTCGCGATCGCCGCCCTGCCGGATTGAGCTGAACCATGGCGTGCCTGCCTCGCCAGCATGCGAATGAAGCCGGAGCACAGCAGGCAGGCGCCGTCGAAGACGATCGACGGACGGCTTGCATCGAAAGATGGTTCAGCGGGAGGACTGGCTTGGCAGACTAGACCGAAGAAGGTCGGTCACGCGGGCCTCGGCTGCTCGTGTCCTGGGACACCAGCCGTAGGTGGTCAAAGACGCGGCGTTGTCGAGCGCCGCTCGTCGGCGAAAGCCGGGCGCTCGGCGCGATAGGTGGTGGCGCGGGAGTTGGCGCCTGGCCGGCAGATCCGGCTGTTGTGGCGGCTCTCGAACGTCATGGTCAGTGCGCGCCGAGCGAGGTACCGCGACGGGCGCAAGCCGGGCCGGGGCCGCGCATGTAGTAGCGCTCCGGCCGATAGGTCGGCGCGACGAATTCGCGAATGGCGGCGGCATAGCCGATGAGGTGCGTTAGGAAGTTCATTTTACCCGTCCCTGTCCCGATTTTCGGATGTCCCTTCCGAATTGCGCGGATGATAGCATCGAGGCGTGAATAGTCGGTGAACGTGATGTTAATTTCTGGTCGAAAACCCGTTGCTTCGTGGCCGGAATGCGGCTGATTCGGGGTGTTTCCATGCCTTTTGTCGCCATTCCGCGGAGTGTGACTTTTGCATCACATATGTTTCGTTTGAATGTCGCCTGGGCGCGGTTCTGTTTCCAATTTTTGACCAGCGGTGAAATTTCCGTTCTGGCCGCCACAATGGCTCAGGCGCGCTTTGGCATGCCTGATGTCACGCGCATGCGGAACTGGAGCGCGCCCTGCCCGTTCTTCCCTTCATCTGATCGCGGAAAGGAATTGCCATGGCGCCGCGCCCTGCCTGGAAGGGTTATCTGAAGCTGTCGCTGGTCACCTGCGCGGTCGAACTGACCAATGTCGTCACCCATACCGAAAAGGTCTCGTTCCGCATTCTCAACCGCAAGACCGGCAACACGGTGAAACGCATCTATGTCGACGCGCAAACCGGCAAGCCCTTGGAGGATGGCGACGAGATCAAGGGTTATGAGCTGGACGACGGCGACTTCGTCCATATCGAGGAGGACGAGATCGAGGCGGTGCAGATCGAATCCTCGCACACGATGAGCCTCGACGGTTTCGTCGACAAAGCCTCGATCCAGCAAATCTATCTCGACACGCCCTATTATGTCGCGCCGGCCGACAAGGTGTCGGAGGAGGCTTTCGCCGTCATCCGCGATGCCATGGCGGGGAAGAAGATGGCCGGGCTGGCGCGCATCGTGCTCTACAGCCGGGAACGCCCCGTGGTCATCGAGCCGCTCGGCAAGGGCATGGTGCTGACGACGCTGCGCTACGACAATACGGTGCGCCAGCCGGACAGCGTGTTCGGCGAGATCAAGGCGGTGAAGACCGACCAGGAGATGACCGATCTGGCCGAGCTGATCATCGACAAGAAGAAGGCGAAGTTCGATCCGTCGAAATTCGACGACAAATATGAGGACGCGCTGCTCGAACTGATCCGCGCCAAGAAGGCCGGCAAGAAGGCGCCCAAGGCCCAGGCGACGCCCAAACCCTCGAATGTCGTCAACCTGTTCGATGCGCTGAAGAAGAGCCTTTCCTCGGATTCAGGCTCTACGAAAGCGTCGTCCGCGAAAGCCAAACCGGCGGCCAAGCGCGCCAAGCCGAAAGCGGCCGCGCCCAAGCGCAAATCGGCCTGAGGTACCAAATGGCCGGCCTCGAGCAATATAACGCCAAGCGCGATTTCAAGAAGACCTCGGAACCGGCCGGCAAGGTCGCGCGGACCGGGAAAAGCGAGGAGGGCGGCATTTTCGTCATCCACAAGCATGCGGCGACCAGGCTGCATTACGACCTTCGGCTGGAACATGGTGGCGTGCTGTGGAGCTGGGCGGTGACACGTGGCCCCAGCCTGGACCCGCATGAGAAGCGGCTGGCCGTCCATGTCGAGGACCACCCGATCGACTACGCTCCGTTCGAGGGCACGATCCCCAAGGGCGAATATGGCGGCGGCTCGGTCATCGTCTGGGACGAGGGGACATGGGTGCCCGAGACCGACCCGGCCAAGGCGATGAAGAAAGGCCATATCAACTTCGAGCTCAAGGGTCACAAGCTGCATGGGCTGTGGCATCTGGTCAGGCTGAAACCGCGTCCGGGCGAGAAGCGCGACAACTGGCTGCTGATCAAATCGGACGATGCAGCGGCGCGCCCGGGCGTGGATATACTGAAGGAAGCGCCGCAATCGGTGAAGTCCGGCCTGACGATCGAGGAGATCGGCGAAGGCAAGACGGCGAAAGGCCGAAAGCCCGACGTCTGGCATTCGAACAGGCCGGCGGCCGGCAACGCGAAGGCGGCCGCCCGGAAACTCGACTTCATCGAACCGCAGCTGGCGACACTCGAACGGGATGCGCCGCCGGGCAAGGACTGGCTGCACGAAGTGAAATTCGACGGCTATCGCATGCAGGCGCAGATCGCGGGTACCGATGTGCGGCTCTTGACCCGCACCGGACTCGACTGGACGGAGAAATTCGGCGGCGAAATCGTCACCGAACTCGCCGGCCTGAAATGCAGCGATGCCATCATCGACGGCGAGATCGTCGTACTGGCCGACAGCGGCGTCTCGTCGTTCGCCTTGCTGCAGCAGGATTTGTCGGCAAAGCGGACACATCGCTTCATCTACTATGTGTTCGACCTGATGCGCCTCGACGGCAAGGATTTGCGCGCCGAGCCGCTGGTCGAGCGCAAGCAGGCCTTGCAGGAGCTGCTCGGCAAGCAGCCCGAGAACCCGGCGGTGCGTTTCTCCGACCACTTTTCCGAGCCCGGCAAGATCATGCTGGAGCATGCCTGCCGCATGGGGCTGGAAGGCGTCGTCTCGAAGCGTGCCGATGCGCCCTATCGCAGCGGGCGCGGCCCGACATGGGTGAAGTCGAAATGCACGGCGCGGCAGGAATTCGTCATTGGCGGCTATCTGCCGTCGGACAAGACCGGGCGCGGGCTGCGCTCGCTGCTGGTCGGCTACTATGAGGGCGCCAAACTACACTATGCCGGGCGTGTCGGCACCGGCTTCTCCGCCAAGGGTGCGACGGAGCTGAAGACAAAACTCGATGGGCTGAAGGCCAAGGATTCGCCTTTCGACAGGGCCGTGCCGAAGGGCAAGGGTCTGGTCTGGGTCAAGCCGGAGCTTGTCGGCGAAGTGGAGTTTCGCAGCTGGACCTCGGACCGTATAATACGCCATGCCTCGTTCCAGGGGCTGCGCGAGGACAAGCCGGCGGAGGACGTTGTGCAGGAAAGGCCCAAGGCAGCGACAGGCAAGGCCAAGCCGTCGTCAAGCGGCGCCGGCAAATCCGCCGCTGCGGTAACGACCACCGTCAAGCTCTCCCACCCCGACAAGCTGCTGTGGCCCGACGAAAAGATCTCTAAGCAAGGCCTGCTCGACCATTACGCGGAGGTCTGGCCGCGCATGGAGCAGTTCGTCGTCAACCGTCCGCTCAGCCTGGTGCGGGCGCCGGACGGCGTTGGCGGGCCACGCTTTTTCCAGAAACACGCCTCGGCCGGCATGAGCGACAAGATCGCGCGGATGAAAGACCCAACCGATGGCGAGGAGATCCTGTTCGTCCGGGATTTCGATGGCGTCGCGGCGCTCGTCCAGTACGGGGTGGTCGAGATCCATATCTGGGGTTGCACGATCGACAAGCTCGAACAGCCGGACCAGATCATCTTCGATCTCGACCCCGATGAGGGTGTCGACGTGGAAGCGGTACGCGAGGCGGCGCTCGACATCAGGGGCAAGCTCGATGAGCTGTCGCTGCCGAATTTCGTCAAGACATCGGGCGGCAAGGGCTATCACGTGCTGGTGCCGCTCAAGCCCTCGGCGGATTGGGATGCGGTAAAGACCTTCGCCCATGATTTCGCCAAGGCGCTCGAACAGGGCGCCCCCGGCCGCTACACGGCGACGCTGTCGAAGAAGGCGCGCACCGGGAAAATCTTCGTCGACTATCTTCGCAACGGCCGCGGCTCGACGACGGTCGCGCCCTATTCGTCGAGGGCCAAGAAGGGGGCTACCGTGTCGATGCCGGTGACCTGGGCCGAGATCGAGGCCGGGCTGGCGCCGAACGCGTTCCCGATCGGCGACAAGACGACGCTGAAACAGCTGGCGCAAGCCGATCCGTGGAAGGGGTTTTTCGAGCAGGGGAAGGCGTTGAAGCGGGGGTAAGCCTACTCGACTTCGTCATCGTAGGGCGAAGCAAGGAGCGAAGCGACGCAGCGCAGACCCCAGGATGACGAAGGTGGGTGAGCGCTGGCAAACTACGCCAAAAACGCCCTCTCAAACGCCTGCTTGCCCGGCGGCGAGAAGATGACCGCGCGGCTGTCCTTTTCACGACGTGCCCATTTTTCCAGAAGGATCTTGTCGAGGATGGCCGCGCCCAGCGTGCCGGCGAGATGCGAGCGGCGCACGCTCCAGTCGAGGCAGGCGCGGCAGACCGGCCGGCGCGGCCTGGGATCGACATCGATGCCCATGGCGGAAAAATGCGATGCCGCCGACGGACCAGGCCTGATCTCCTTGTCGTCGCGCAGCAGGATGTCTCTCTCGACAAGGCGGTCGAGCATCGCCACCGCCTGCTCGCCGGCGAGATGGTCATAGCAGACGCGCGCGACGCGCATCGCCGCGTCACGCGGACCCGGCCGCACACGCTTGGGGCCAACGGCTTCCGCCACACCGGTGATGGCTTCGATCATGCCCGCGACCTGCGGACCGGCGAGACCGTAATAGCGATGCCTGCCCTGGCTGGCCAAGGTCAGCAGCCCACCCTCCATCAATTTCGACAGATGCGAGCTGGCGGTCGGCAAGGAGACGCCGGCCTCCAGCGCCAGTTCGCTCGCCGTCAGCGCCGTGCCGCCCATCAGCGCGCTGAGCATGTTGGCGCGGGCCGGGTCGCCGACCAGGCTGGCGATGCGCGCGATATCAGGTCCTTCACGCATGGTTTGATCCTCATCGAAGCATTCTTGTGAGACAACCACTAATCTGGCTTCAGCTCAAGGAGCCGGCGACGCAAGAGACGATGGCTCCTGACACCAAACTGCCTAGCACATGGATGCGCATGACGTTTCGACCGCGCTCGAAGCGTCGATGCAAGACCCAAGGGAGCCGACCATGACCATCACCTGCTTCATCCGCTATGAGATCGACCCGTTCGGCAAGGCCGCCTTCGAGGAATATGCCCGCAACTGGGGCCAGGCCATTCCGCGCTGCGGCGCCGACCTGATCGGCTATTTCGCCCCGCATGAGGGGTCGGCGACGACGGCCTACGCCGCCTACAACATTGAAAGCCTGGCGGCCTACGAAGCCTATCGGGCCCGCCTTGCCGCCGATCCCGCCGGCAAGGCAAACTATGAGTTCGCTCGCCGCGAAAGATTCATCCTCAAGGAGGACCGCATGTTCCTGAAACACGTTTCCGGGCCCCACGCCAAGCTGGTGCTGCCGTGATCGCCGTCATCTTCGAGGTGCAGCCCGCGGAGGGCCGGCGCGATGCCTATCTCGGCATCGCCGCCAAGCTGCGGCCCCTGCTCGACGGCATTGACGGCTTCATCTCGATCGAGCGCTTTCAGAGTCTCGCCGACCCGAACCGCATCCTGTCGCTGTCGTTCTGGCGCGACGAGGACGCGGTGAAGGCCTGGCGCAACACCGAAGAGCACCGCCAGGCGCAGCAGGCCGGCCGCGGCGGCATCTTTGCCGGCTATCGGCTGCGCATCGCGCATGTGGTGCGCGACTACGGACTGACCGAAAGGGACGAGGCGCCGGCGGACAGCCGGGCGGTGAATGGGTGAGTGGCTGGCGCGGCAGCGCTCAAGCATTCCCGATCAGCACTCCCGCCGCGAACACCAGCGCGCCGCCCAGCACCACCTGGAAGGCGGCGCGCAGGAAGGGCGTCTGCATGTAGCGGTTCTGGACGAAGGCGATGGCCCACAATTCGAAGAACACCACCACAGCGGCGACGGCCGTCGCCGTCCAGAAATGCGGAATGAGATAGGGCAATGCGTGGCCCAGACCGCCGGCCGATGTCATGACGCCGGTGGTGATGCCGCGTTTTATCGGCGAGCCGCGGCCCGAGAGCTTGCCGTCGTCGGAAGCGACTTCAGTAAAACCCATGGAGATGCCGGCGCCGATCGACGCGGCAAGTCCGACCAGGAAGGTCTGCCAGGTGTCATGCGTGGCGAAGGCAGCGGCGAAGATCGGCGCCAGCGTCGACACCGAACCGTCCATCAGGCCGGCAAGGCCCGGCTGCACGTAAGTCAGGATGAACTGGCGCTGCTCGGCGGCGGCCTCTTCATCCTTCACGTCGCCCGGCACATGCTTCTGCTCCAGCCGCTGCGCCAGTGTCTCGTGACCCTGTTCGGCTATAGCGAGGTCGTCGAGAAGTTTACGCGTCGAGGCATCGGTGGTGCGCTTTGCCGCCTCGACGTAGAACAGGTAGGCCTGCTGCTCCATCGCCTCGGCCTGGCGGCGCACATGCTCGATGCCGAGCGGCCTCACCAGCCAGTCGGGCTTGCGCTCGAAATAGCCCTTCACATGTTCGCGCCGGATCAGCGGAATGCGCTCGCCGAAACGCTTGCGGAAGAGTTCGATCAGGGCGTCGCGATGGCCGTCCTCCTCCTCGGCCATCTCCTCGAACACCTTCGCCGATTGCGGGAAGCTTTCCGCCAGCCCGTCGGCATAGGCCCGATAGATGCGACCGTCATCTTCCTCGGATGAAATGGCCAGCGCCAGGATTTCTTGTTCGGAGAGCGATTCGAAGGGGCGGCGGCCGAAGCCGAAAACACGGGAAAGCATGAGGAAAGGACCCTAGTTTAGAATAGTTCTAAACTAGGGTTTGCCACGCTCCGGGTCAATCGCGCCGTGGCCACGGGTTCAAGAATTGTTGAAACACTCAAGTGGCCCCGCTTCTTTATTATTGGCAAAGATTCACCTATATAGCTGAACCTAACACAAGAATGAGGAGCATGCGCATGACGAAGCCGCACCCGCAGCATTTCGACCCGAAACCCGTTCTCGATCTCATTGCCGGCATCGAGGCCGATCTGCAGCGCCTGAAGGGCCTGGTCGAGCAGCAGATCGAGAAGTTCGACCCCGCCAACCCGCACAACAAGGCCCCCGACGGCAAGCTGACCGAGGAGGGGGTCGAGTGCTGCTACCGCATGTTCGACGAAGGCAAGTCGCGCTATTCGGTCGCCCAGCAGATGAAGATCTCCTTTGCGGCCGCCACCCACCGCTTCAACAATTGGCGCAAGCTGGGCGGAACCAAGAGGCAGCGGACGCTGCTTGGATGAGGAGCGGTCCGCGCAGCGGACGAAAAGCCCCCAAATGGGCTTTTCGAGCGACGAACGCCCGGAGCCATAGAGGAGGGCCGGGGCCAACCGTCATGGTCGGCGCTGCCCCTCATTGCCCTGCCGGGCATTCTCACCGTGAACGGCCGTCGCCGCTCCTCCAGCAACGTCCGCTTCCTGGCGAAAGCGTAGGCGACAGCGCCCTTCTCCCCGTTCACGGGGAGAAGATGGCGGCAGCCAGATGAGGGGCAGCGCCGTCCATCGGATTTTGACTCACCCAACATTGTAACGGTCACATTTTTTCGATGGTGCGCCACGGCTGTTTGCGCGCATCATGAGAAGACACCCACTTTCACTGGACCTCGCATGACCGCCACCACCCTTCCCGGCATCGCCGACATCCACGCCGCGGCGGCCCGTCTTTCCGGGCTGATCGTCGAAACCCCCTTGATCGAATCGCAGGAGCTGAACAAGCGCTTCGGCGGCCGCGTCCTGTTCAAGCCGGAGACGCTGCAGCGCACCGGCTCGTTCAAGTTCCGTGGCGCCTACAACAAACTGTCATTACTGAGCGAGGCGGAACGCAGCCGGGGTGTCGTCGCCTTCTCGTCGGGCAATCATGCGCAGGGGGTCGCTGCTTCCGCCGCCATGTTCGGCGTCAAGGCGGTCATCGCCATGCCGGCGGACGCGCCGGCGATGAAGATCGGCAATGTTCGCAAGATGGGCGCGGAGGTGGTGCCCTTCGACCGCTTCCGCGATGACCGCATGACCGTGGTTCGCCCCTATCTCGACAGGGGGATGGTGCTGGTGCCGCCCTTCGACGACCCTGCCATCATTGCCGGGCAAGGCACGATCGGCCTTGAACTGATGCGGCAGGCCAGGGCGCTCGGCGTCAGCCTCGACGCCGTCTTGATCCCCTGTGGGGGCGGCGGCCTGTCGAGCGGCATTTCGGTGGCGGTCAAGGACGCCTCGCCAGGCACAGCGGTCTGGGCGGTCGAGCCCGAGCATTTCGACGATACGCGCCGCTCGCTCGCCGCCGACGCCCGGGTTTCCAACGAAGCGGGCTACAGTTCGATCTGCGACGCGATCCTGACGGCCGAGCCGGGCGTGATCACGTTCGAGATCAACCGCAAGAACCTCGCCGGCGCCATTGCCGTCTCCGATAAGGCGACGGCACAGGCGATGCGCGACGCCATGGCCTATCTGAAGCTGGTGGTCGAGCCGGGCGGCTGCGTCGCGCTGGCGGCGCTGTCATCGGGCGAGATCGAACTGTCGGGCAAGAATGTCGCCGTGGTGCTGTCCGGCGGCAATGTCGATTTCAGTACCTATGCCGGGATCATGGCGGCCGCCTGAGCGCTTTGTCCGCCGCGCCATGCCCGCCATCAGCGACTCTGCCATGCGGGAGATGCGGGCGATCGGACGCCGTTTTACGATCCGGCCGTCGTCATTGGCGATCATGGTTCGCGAGCGCCGGTCAGTCCAGCGTGCGCCTGAAGCGCAGCAGCGCGGTGCCCGCGAAGACCAGCACGAACACGGCCAGCCAGCCTATCTCGGTGGCGATGGCGTGGAAATCGGCGCCCTTCAGCATCACCGCGCGGGTGATGCGCAGGAAATGCGTCAGCGGGAAGATTTCGCCCAGCGCCTGGGCCCAGCCCGGCATGCCGCGATAGGGGAACATGAAGCCGGACAAGAGCAGGGACGGCAGGAAGAAGAAGAAGGTCAGCTGCATGGCCTGCATCTGCGAGCGGGCCATGGTCGAGATGGTGTAGCCGAGCAGCACCAGCGAGAGCACGAAGACGAGCACCGACGACAACAGAAGCGTCAGGCTGCCGACGAAGGGAATGTCGAACAGGAGCTTGGCCGCCACCAGCACCACCGCCACCTGCACCGCGCCGACGACGAGGAAGGGCAGCACCTTGCCCAGCATGATCTCGGCCGGGCTGGACGGCATGGCGAGCAGGTTTTCCATCGTGCCGCGCTCGGTTTCGCGGGTCAGCGCCATGGCCGTCATCATCACCATGGTCATCTGCAGGATGACGCCGAGCAGGCCGGGCACGATGTTGTATTGCGAAATGCCTTCGGGATTGTAGCGCTGGTGCACCACCACCTGCAGCTGCTGCCTGGCATTCTCGGCGGCCGCGGCCTGCATGCCCTGGGCGCGCAGCAGCGCCTGGCTCGCCACCGTGCTCAGCGTGGAAATGGCGCCGCTCGCCGCCGACGGATCGGTCGCGTCCGCCTCGATCAGGATTTGCGGATTGTCGCCCCGCTCGACACGCCTGGCGAAGTCGGCCGGGATGGTGACGACGAAGGAAACGTCGCCGCGCGCCATCAGGAATTCCGCCTCCTCGGCGCTCTGGGTCACATGGTCGAAACGATAGTAGCCCGTCACCTGCAGCGCCGAGACCATGGCGCGCGTGTACTGGTCGTTGCTCATCGCCACCAGCGCCGTCGGCAAGCCCTTCGGATCGTTGTTGATGGCAAAGCCGAACAGCACCAGCTGCAGCAGCGGCACGCCGAGCATCATGGCGAAGGTGATGCGGTCGCGCCGCATCTGGATGAACTCCTTGATCAGCAGCGCGCCAAGCCTGGCGAAGGAGAAGACACTGTTCATGCCATATTGTCCTTCGACCCCGACATGAACTGGATGAAGACATCCTCCAGGCTGGTTTCGCCCGGCGCGACCGTCACGCCCTCGTGCTCCTTCTCGACATCGGCAAGCGCTGCTTCGAGCTTCTTCCTGTCGGAACCGACGACATGCAGCGTCGCGCCGAAGGGCGCCACCTGGTCGACGCCGGGGCGGCCCTGCAGCTCTTCGGCCACCTTGGCCAGCCGCGGACCCTGCACCACGAACGTCGTCAGGCCGGCATTCCTGACCACCTCGGCGACGGTGCCGGTGGCCAGCATCCTACCGTAGGAGATGTAGCTGATGCGGTGGCAGCGCTCGGCTTCGTCCATGTAGTGGGTGGAGACCAGCACGGTGAGGCCGCCGCTGGCGAGGCGGTGGATCTCGTCCCAGAATTCGCGCCGCGCCTTCGGATCGACACCGGCCGTCGGCTCGTCGAGCAAAAGAAGCTTAGGCTTGTGCATGATGCAGGCGGCGAGCGCCAGCCGCTGCTTCCAGCCACCGGACAGCGTGCCGGCCAACTGGTTGCGGCGCGAGGTGAGACCGAGTTCCTCCAGTGTCCTGGCCACATACTCCTCGACCGGTTTCAGCCGGTAGAGCCGCGCCACGAATTCTAGGTTCTCGCCGATCGTCAGATCCTCGTAGAACGAGAATTTCTGCGTCATATAGCCGACTTCGCGCTTGATCCTGAGCGACTCCGTACGGATGTTGAAACCCAACACCGTGCCTTCGCCTTCGTCCGGCGTGAGCAGGCCGCACATGATGCGGATGGTGGTGGTCTTGCCCGAACCGTTGGGGCCGAGGAAGCCGACGATCTCGCCTTCGGCGACCGACATCGTCACATGGTCGACGACGGTCTTGTCGCCGAAGCGCTTGACCAGGCCGTGAACGTCGATGGCGTTCATCTGGCCGTTTCCGCAAGATCGACGTCGACGATCTGGCCGGGCTGCAGTGGGCCGGCATCGCCCTCCGGGCGGGCCTCGACCAGATAGACCAGCTTCTGCCGGTTCTCGAGCGAATAGATCACCGGCGGGGTGAATTCGGGATCGGGCGAGACATAGCTGACGCGCGCCTTCACACCACCGCCGCAGCCGTCGCAATGAACGTTGAGCAGGCTGCCTATCCTGACCGAGGAGAAGGCGGTCTCCGGTATGTAGACGCTGAGCTTCACCGCGCCGTCAGGCAGCATCGAGATGACCGGCGCGGTCGGGCCGGCCGTGTCGCCGGGATTGCGGATGACGTCATTGACGCGGCCGGACGAGGGCGCGGCCAGCCTGCGCTTGGACAGCCGCCACCGAGCCTGCTCCAGCGCTGCCTGCGCCTGCTTGACCTGATTGTCGGCGGCCTTGATCGTCTCGGGCCGCGCCGGCAGGCCACCGACGGCGAGATTGGCCCTGGCCTGGCCGACCTGCGCATTGGCGGTCTCCAGCGTCGCCGAGGCGGTGTCGTAATCGGCCTGGGTGCCGGTGCCGCGCTTGAACAGATCGGCGGCGCGGTCGTATTTGCGCTTCGCGTCGTCGGCCTGCGCCTTGGCCATGTCGACCTGCGCCTTGAGTGCGGCGATTTCTTCCGGCCGCTTGCCGACCTGCAAATCGGCGAGTTGCGCCTGCGCCTGGGCGAGGCTTGCCTCGGCCTGCGCCACCGCGATCTTGGCGTCGGCGCTTTCCAGCGTCACCACCGTCGTGCCCGGCGTGACGCGATCGCCGCGCTTCACGGCGACGGCCTCGACCTGCGCCACCTCGATCGGCGCCAGGAGCACATAGTCGCCCTCGACATAGCCGACGGCCAGGGGGGCGGTGGGGGCACAGGCCCCGAGAAGCTGCGCGGCGAGCGGCAGCGAACACAGAAAGCTCATGGTCTTTGCCCCTTCATCCCTGCCGCTCGATCCTCGATCTTTCGGGCGGCCAGTATGGCGCCGAGGTTGTCCGTCGTGACCGCCACGACCTTGGCGGCCTCGACAGCGCCGATATCGTGCCAACCCATGCGGCGCATCACCGCTTCGCGGCCGATGCGGAAATAGATGACCTGGCCGATCAGCGTGAAGACGGTGAGCCGGGTCCGCTCGCTTTCGGCCGGCTCGCCGGTCGCCTGCTCCCAGATCAGACACAACCGGCGATGCGTCGGCTCGAACACGCCGTCATAGATGCGGTCGAGGGCTGCTGTCGGATGCGACAGTTCGCGCAGGACGAACTGCACGATCTCGCCGGCCTGCGGCTGCGCCACGATGAAGCCGACCATCCGCTCCAGCGCCCCGAAGAGCAGCAGACGCGCGGCCTCCGGATCGTTTGCCGCCGCGGCCTGGGCGCTGCCCAATGCCTGGCCGGCAATCGTCTGGATGGTTTCGACGATATAGTCGGCGGCGGCGGCGCGAAGGCCTTCCTTGCCGCCGAAATGATAGGCGATCGACCCGATATTGGCCTGCGCCTCGGCCGCGATCTGACGGGTCGAGGTACCATCGAAACCCTGCCGGCCGAACAGTTTCAGCGCCGCCCGCACGAGTGCGGTGCGCGTCAGATCCGCCGGAGAGGTCTCGCGTCGGGGATTTTTGGTGTCGGGGACTTTGATCATGGCAAGACTTTAATCAATCGATTGATTAAAGTCAACTTGTGTTCGGAGTTGTCTTGCCATCGCCCGTGGCAAACGCTTTAGTGCGCGGCCATGGGCAAGGAAGTCGAGCGCAAGTTCCTGGTCTCCAGCACCGCGTGGCGGGAGTTGGTCGAGGCGGATATCCGCATTCTCCAGTTCTATCTCGCCGCGACGCCTGGCCGGACCGTGCGCATTCGCATCAGCGACGGCGCTTCCGCCAATCTGACGCTCAAATTCGGCAGCGGCGCGCGCGAGCGCGACGAGTTCGAGTATCCAATCCCGCTCGCCGATGCCGTCGAGATGCTGGACTTCGCCATCGGACGTGTCATCGAGAAGACACGTCACCATGTTAGGCATCGCGGCTATCTCTATGAAGTCGACGTCTTTGGCGGTGCACTCGCGGGACTTGTGGTGGCCGAACTCGAGACGCCGGAAGACGTGCCGGACGAAATGCTGCCTGACTGGCTCGGCCGTGAAGTCACCGGCGAGCAGAAATTCTACAACGCGTCGCTCGCCCTCGGGGGGATACCGGAGATCGCCGCATGAGCTTTCGTATCGACCCGCGCCTGCCGCTGACCGGCGAGGTCAGGCGCATCCTTGCCGAGGAAATTGGCAAGGCGCTCCTGCATCTGGATACGGCGCGCAGCCGGCCGGAGCAGGGACTGCACAAATGCCGCAAGCGGCTCAAGAGTGCGCGTGCCTTGCTGCGTCTGGTTCATTCCGGTGACGAAACATTCTGCACGACGGAGAACCAGTGCTATCGCAACGTTGCGGCCCTGCTTGCCGGCCCACGCGAGGCAACGGCGCTGATCGAGACCATCGACCGGCTGGCGGCAGCTTTCCCGAAGGAGAGCGCCGATGGCGGGCTCGATACCGTACGTGACCGGATGATTGCCCGCCAGCACGATCTCCACGAAGCCGCCGGCCTCGAAGCGGCGATCGGCGCGGCGACCGCCGCCTGCGAAGACGGCATGAAGCGGATCGAAAGCCTCGACTTGCCAGACCAGCCGGAACAGGCGGCCGACGTGCTTGCCGAAGGCGCCAGGGTCACCCTGCGCCGTGCCAGGAAGGCGCTCGACAAGGCTGGCTCGCGCGGCGAGGCCGACGATTTCCACGATCTGCGCAAGGCGGCCAAGACGCATGGCATGCACCTGTCGCTGCTGGGCAGGCTCTGGCCGACGCCTATCAAGGCGCGGCGCAAGGCGGTCGATGCACTGGGCGAGCGGCTCGGCGAATTGCATGATCTGTTCGTCATGCGCGCCTTGCTCGAGGCGGATGACGAGCCGCTTGGCCCGCCCGAGGACACGAAACTTCTCGGCAAGCTCATGAAACGTTCGGAGAAGAGCCTGAGAAAGTCATGTCTTGCCGAGGCGGCCGAACTGTTCGGCGACAGCCCCAAGCATTCGACGAAGAACCTGGCCCGCAAGGCGCGCGGTGATCTGGCCAGTCCGGCGCCGCGCGACGAGACGAGCGCTTCGGCCGGCTGACGAGGCCTGCACGCTGGCACTTCCCCGCCGGCGTGTGCTAGTCACGCTGCATCATGACCGAGCCCGGCGACACGCTCCTGGACCGACTTGGCCGCTGGCTCGCCGGCCGGTTGCAGGAAGAGTCCTCCGGCTATGAACCCTACACGCCGTCGGATCCCGAAACGTTGCGCCGCACGCTGGAACCCGGCGACATCCTTCTGATCGAGGGCAACCAGAAGATCTCGGCGGCGATCAAGTACCTCACCCAGTCGACATGGTCGCATGCGGCCCTCTATGTCGGCGACGCGCTGGCCGAACCGGAGGACGGAACAGAGCGGCGGCGGCTGGTCGAGGTCACGCTCCGCGAAGGCTGCGTGGCGGTACCCTTGTCTCGCTACCGCACCTACAACACCCGCATCTGCCGGGCGAGCGGGCTGACGCCGGAGGACCGCGACACGGTCGTCGCCTTCATGATCGGCAAGCTTGGTCTGAAATACGACCTCAAGAACATTTTCGACATGCTGCGCTATTTCCTGCCGACGCCGCCGGTGCCGGTGCGCTGGCGCCGGCGCATGCTGGCCTTCGGCTCCGGCGACCCGACCCGGGCCATCTGCTCCTCGCTCATCGCCGAGGCCTATGGCCGGATCCACTACCCGATCCTGCCCGAAATCACCCGTGCGCCGGGCCGCGCCTCGGCGCAGTCGAGCTATATGCGCAAGGAAATCCTGCACATCCGCCACCACTCGCTCTACACGCCGCGCGACTTCGACCTGTCGCCGTTTTTCCGCATCGTCAAGCCGACGCTGGAATATGGCTTCGACTACCGGTCCGTGACCTGGGACGACAAGGCCGCCGACGCGAAGGCCGCCGAATAGCGGCCTTTCAAGCCGGAAGCGGGCGCCGTCCTTTTGCGGTGGGCTGCTCAGGCGTCCTGGCGCCGGCATCGCGCGGGTGCGGGCCGATCGGCATGATCGCGGGAAATGGCGTCGCTCCAAAGGCAAACGTCCATTTGTAGCCGGTGAGCCCGTCCTCGGGCGTCGTATGCTGGTCGTGGTGAGCCAGCAATTTGGCGCGCTCGGCAAGGTCTTCCGCTTCGCGCCGCACCATCTCGGCCGTCTCAGGCCGCATCCGCCTGGAGAAGCTGACGAAGGTCGCCTCCTTCTCGATATGGGTGATGGCCCAGCCGATGAAATTCTTGTTGGTCATCTCGAACAGCGGCCTGAGCGGCCCTTCGAAATTCCACTGGATCGGCGTTTCGACCAGCAATCTTGCCGTGAGGCCCCGGCCGAGCGCGATCAGTCCCAGTTCCTCGAGGTCGCGCAGATAGAGGAACATCGAGGCCTCGCTCAGGCCTTGCGAGCGCATGATGCCCTGCGGCGTGAACTTTTCCGACAGCATGACGAAGATGAACATCAGCGCGGGCCGCCCAGCGAGCCGGCGCTCGATCTCGGGCGCGATATGGTTGACCGGCCCCGGCCCCCGGTTCATCGAGCCAAGCACGTTTTCCAGCTCGACGCCGGCTGCGGCGCATATCTCGACCAACCGGTCGAGCTTGCAGTTGCGCTCGTGGAAGATGCGTTTCACCGTCGGCTCGGAAACGCCCATGCGATCGGCCAGCTCGCGATACGTGACGCCCTTCGCCTTCAGCGTCCGCTTCAGCGCCTCGAAGATCAGACCGTTCATGGGATGCACCTCTTGCCGGCAATTTCGTATCGATTTTCGATACTAGCGGCAATCAGACTTTTCGAAAAGTATCGAAAATCCTAGCTCGTCGCCTGTCAGCACAGGAGAACAGCCATGAAACGCTTCATCATCCCAGCCTTGGTCGCCACCATCGGTATCGCGGCCGCACCAGCGGTCCAGGCCGGCGAACTCTGGCGCGCAACGGGCCTCCAACAACCGGAATCAGCTTTGTTCGACGCCGCCAACAACCGCATCATCGTCTCCAATATCGTCGGTAACCCGGGCGATGCCGACGGCAACGGCTATCTCAGCGTGCTGTCGCTGGACGGCAAGATCGTCACCCAGCACTGGACCGACGGCATGGACGCGCCCAAGGGCATGGCGATATCGGCCGGCAAGCTCTATGTCGCCGACATCACCAAGGTCCGCGTCGTCGATCTCGCCAGCGGCAGGCTGGTCGCCAGCATCGTGGTGCCGAATGCCGTCTTCCTCAACGACATGACGGCGGACCACACAGGCAAGGTCTATGTCAGCGACATGCTGGCCGACACGATCTACCGCATCGACGGCGACAGGCCGGAGCCGTTCGTCAGGGATGCGTTGCTGGCTTCGCCCAATGGCGTCTTCGCCGACGGCGACCGGCTGATCGTGGCCTCCTGGGGCAAGGGCATCAAGCCCGACTTCAGCACGGCGGAGCCGGGCGGGCTGCTGTCGGTCGACCTCGCCAGCAAGGTGGTTTCGCCGCTGCCCGGCGCGCGGAGATTCGCCGACCTCGACGGCGTCATCGCCATTGGCGACACCATCTACGCCACCGCCTACTTGACCGGCACGCTTTACCGCTACGAGGCCGGCGGAACTCCAGAAGCGGTGGCGCATTTCAAGCCGGGCAGCGCCGACATCGGCACCGACGGCAAGTCGATCCTCTATGTGCCGCTGATGAACGAGGGCGAGGTGGCGGCGCTGAAGCTCGATTGAGAAACGGCGGCTCGGGGCGAGCCGCGACCTTTGCTAACAGCCGTCGATGGACCGTGGTAGGAAAGGTCCTTCGACGGCGATGGAGGTTTGCCATGGAAGACTTTGCCATGGAAGACGGGGGCATCCGGGCGGCCCTGGATCGCCACTGGGCGGCTTCCGACGCAGGTGACTTCGAGGCGGAACACCAGATCTACCGGGAGGATGCGGTGCTCGACTATCCGCAATCGGGCGAGCGCATCCGCGGACGGCGCAACATCCAGTCGTCCCGCGCCGCGCAGCCGAACCGCAAGCGCTTCACCGTGCGGCGGATCATCGGCAAGGATGACCTCTGGGTCACCGAATATGTCCTGACCTATGACGGGCGGCCATCCCATACCGTCAGCATCATGGAGTTCCTGGACGGCAAGGTGGCGCGCGAGACCCAGTATTTCAGCGATCCATTCGAGCCGGGAGCCTCGCGGGCACAATGGGCCGAGCGGATACTGTGAGCCATGGGGAAAATCATCCGCCGATCGCCCGTGCGGAACTGCCGAACGAGACCGTCGCTCTCGCCCGCTTCCTGATCGGCAAGCTGGTGATGCGGGCGTTACCCGAAGGCATTGTCGGCGGCCGCATCGTCGAGACCGAGGCCTATGTCGTCGGCGACGCCGCCGGGCATGGTTTCAGGGGAATGACCCCGCGCAACCGCTCGCTGTTCCTCGAGCGCGGCCATGCCTATGTCTATCTCGCCTATGGCACCTCCATGATGCTGAATGTCTCGAGCGAGGGGCAGGGGATCGGCACCGGTGTCCTGATCCGGGCGCTGGAACCGCTCGAAGGCATCGCGATCATGCGGCGGAACCGTGGCATCGAGCGCTTGCGCGACCTGGCGCGCGGGCCGGGAAGGCTGGCCTCCGCACTGCGGATCGATCGTTCGCTCGACGGGCTCGACCTCTGCCAGAAAGGGCCTTTATGGCTCGCAGGCGATGCCCAGAGCCCCGGTGAGATCGGGCAGGGCATCAGGATCGGCATTTCGAAGGATGCCGACCGCCTGCTGCGCTTCTATCTCAGGGGCAGCCCGTTCGTCAGCGGTCCGAGATCGCTCAACCGATGAGACGCCGGCCAGCCGCCCTCCTCCGTTGAAAGGAAGCTGGACCGAAGGGACGCGCCTCTCACTTCCCCGCCAGCCGCGCCCGCGCGTCGCGGAGCCGGCACAGGTCATCAGCGGCCGCTTGGCGCCGGTGGTGCGGCGGGCTTGAGGCGCACGCCCCTGCCGCCGCGCTCGCTGGCCTGGTTCTCGCCGATCAGTTCCACCCCGGCCTCGTCGAGCGCCTGGATGACCTTCATCAGCGTATCGACCACGCCCCGGACCACGCCATCGCTCGCTTCCATGCGCTGGATGGTTGGAAGCGAAACGCCGGCGCGCTCGGCCAGCGTCTTCTGATCGATGCCGGCCAAAGCCCTCGCGGCACGCATCTGCGCGGCAGTGATCATCGGCCGGAACCCATGTCCGCGTCCGCGGAAATGGCGCATGACGTTTCAAGCATCAATATGAATCTTTGTGACTTAAACACCGTCGCCTGATTGTCCATTTCCGATACTTCCCGAGGATTGCAAGCTAGGATGTTGTCCATCTGAAGGAAGGGATAACGCGGTTGAGCAGTTTCAAAACTTTGGTGACATCGGCATGCTGGCTGTCAATGGTTCTGGCGCTGGCAGGCTGTGGTGGACACCTGATCAACAGATTGATCTGAGGGCAAGCCCGGGCGATGCGGTCAGGCGCCATAGGTATCGTCGCTCACCACCTTGCGCCGCTGCAGCATCCGCGCCACCAACCAGCATAGCATCGCCCAAGCGAAGCCCGCGCACCAGCCTGCCAACACATCCGACGGCCAGTGGACGCCGAGATAGATGCGGCTGACGCCGACCAGCACCGTCGTCAGCACGGCGAGGGACAGGACGTATATCTTCGTCGCCCGGCCATGCAGGAAGCGCGCCGCGAGCGAACCGAGCGTGAGATAGGTCACCGCCGACAGCATGGCGTGGCCACTCGGGAAGGAAAGCGATGTCTCGCTGACCAGATGCGAGACGAGCTCGGGCCGCGGCCGGTCGACGCCGACCTTCAGCAGGCTCGACAAAATCTGGCCACCCGCCACGGCGGCGAAGATGAGAAGCGCGGTCCCAGGCCTGCGGATCAACAGCAGATAGATGATCGTTGCCGTCGTTATCAGCACCAGCACGCTGGCGCTGCCCAGGCTGGTGATGTCGCGCATCGCCCCCTCCAGCCATGGCGGGCCGATTGGAATACCGGGTTGGCCCGCCTGGCGGAAGGCAAGCAGGATTTCGGTGTCGAAGGCGTGTGGCGTGGTGGCGCGCGCCACCTCCATCAACTCCTCGAAGCCCCAAAGCCCGCCGGCGACGACGAGGCCAGCCAGCAGGACCGGGAATTCGATCCGGTTAAGCAGGGTGCTTGCAGTGTCTTTCATCGGATCGGTACCGCGGCCTTCATTCGGTCATCGTCCCTGCAGATAGGGCCCGAGCGTGATCAGCGCCACGGCCGCGATCGCCATCACGATGCCGGCGGCCTGCAGGGCGTTGACGCGCTCGCCGAAGAACACCAGCGCGACGACGTTGACCGAGACCAGCTGAATGACGGCCGAGAGGCTGAAGGACACCGACATGCCGAACTCACGGATCAGCCGCAGCATGATCAAATTGCCCAGTGAATAGAGCGCGAGCGTCAGCAGGATCTTGCCGAGGCTCGGCGCAAGGCCCCATTGCTTGGCGGCGGTCGCCGCCAGAAGGAAGATCACCGTTGAAAAGCCAAGCTGCAGCAGTCCCGAAAACCCCAATGTCCCGTCCCCTTAGAAGCGGCTGCCGCCGCGTGCGCAGCGGACCTTGTTTCCGAAGCGCCCCGAGACGTCAAGCGAACTCGTTCCAACTAAGGTCTTGGCAACGGCAAGACTGAGGCTCAATGTGCCAATGTCGCCCAGCTGTCGATGGGGAGGGGGGCGGTCAGGGGCTTATGATTCGTATTCTGCAGAATTTGGCGCGGCGCTGGAGCGAGCTTTCGCTTGCCCTGCAATTCCTCGTTGCCGGCGGCTTTGGCCTCCTGGCCGTCATGCTCGTGGTCGGCGCCTGGGTAACGACGCAGATCCGGGACGGCGTCATGCGCAATTCGGCCGCCACGACGGCGCTTTATGTCGACAGCGTGATCGCCCCGCTGCTGCCGGACCTGCGCAAGAGCGAAGAGCTCAGCGAGGCCGTCAAGCAGGCGCTCGACGAGACGCTCGGCCAGGGCGCGCTCGGCAAGCGGCTGGTTTCGTTCAGGCTCTGGCGGCGCGACGGCACGGTGCTCTACGCCAAGGATGCGGCCTTGATCGGCCGCCGCTTCAATCTGACCGACAATCTGCGGTCCGCCTTCCAGGGCAACGTCACCGCCCAATTCGATACGTTCGACGAAGACGAAACGAAGGAACAGGCTGTCGGCACGCCCTTGCTGGAGATCTACAATCCCGTGCGCGAACCCTGGTCCGGCAATGTGGTGGCCGTCACCGAATTCTTCGAGGTCGCCAGCGATTTCAAGGCCACGCTGGCTTCCGCGCTGCTGTCGAGCTGGCTGGTCGTGGCCGGCACCACCTTGACGGCTTTTCTGCTGCTGTCGGGCATCGTCCTGCGCGCCAGCCGCACCATCGACGATCAGCGAGGGGCGCTGCGTCACCAGGTGTCGGAGTTGCAGGAGCTGGTGACGCAAAACAGCGCCTTGCGGCAGCGTGTGCAGCGGGCGTCCCGCCGCGCCACCGCACTCAACGAAAGATATCTGCGCCGGATCGGCGCCGACCTCCATGACGGACCGGCGCAACTGGTGGCGCTGGCGGCGTTACGCATGGACAGCCCGATATTTTCGGACGACGGCCATTGGACCGAGAGCCGTTCGGCCGAGGTCGCGATGATCCGCAGGACGCTGGAGGATGCCATGCGCGAAATACGCGGTATCTGCACCGGCCTTGTGCTGCCGCAGATAGAGACGGCCGCCGCCAAGGAGATATTGCGGCTGGCCGTCGACGAACATGAGCGCCGGACGGGAACCTCGGTGACGCTTACCATGCCCAAGCATTTGCCCGAACCCGGCGCATCCGAGAAGATCAGCATCTATCGTTTCGTGCAGGAAGGGCTGAACAATGCGTATCGCCACGGGCGGGCCAAGGATCAGGCGGTGCGTGCCGGGATGAAGAATGGCCGGCTGTTTGTAGAGGTGTCGGATAGCGGGCCGGGCTTCGATCCGGCGCGGGTCGAGGGGCTGGGGCTGGCCGGCCTGCGGGAGCGGGTCGAAAGCATTGGTGGCCAGTTCCAGACCTTGACCGGAGCACAAGGCACGCGATTGGTAATCAGTCTATCGGTTGAGGAGCAAGCATGATTGGCGTCATTCGAATCGCTATTGTCGACGATCATCCGCTGTTTCGCGAAGGCGTGACGCGCAGCCTGTCGGAGATCGGAGGCTTCGAGATCGTCGGCGAAGGCGCGACGGCGCAGGATGCCGAACGCATCGCCTCGACGGCGCAGCCCGACATATTGCTGCTCGACATCTCCATGCCGGGCGGCGGCCTGGCCGCGGTTGCAAGCATCCTTGCCGACAACCCCGCCCAGAAGATCGTCATGCTGACCGTTTCGGAGGCCAATGCCGATGTCACCAAGGCCCTGAATGCGGGGGTGCACGGCTATATCCTCAAGGGTGTCGGGTCGCGCGCCCTGGCCGACATCCTGCGCAACGTCGCGGCTGGCGAGAGCTATCTTTCACCGACGCTGTCGGCGCGGCTGCTGTCCGATCTGCAGTCCCCGCAGCCTGCCAATGCCGAGGCGGACCGGCTGCGGCAACTGACCGAACGACAGACGGAAATCCTCCGGTTGGTGGCGGAGGGGCTCAGCAACAAGGAGGTTGCCTTGCGCCTGCAGCTGCAGGAGAAGACGGTCAAGCACCACATGACCGGGGTGCTGTCAAAACTCAACGTGCGAAACCGAACCGAGGCGGCCCTCATGATGCGTGAGTTGCGCGACCGAGACAGGAACCGCGCGTAGGCCATCGCCGAACCGAGCGAGAGGCGGACAAAACGAGGTCACCTCCGCCGGGGGCGGCGAAGGTGAGGTGTGAAGCTGGTCGTTGCCTGTTGACCGGCCTCACAAGGCCTTGAGACGCCTGACATCGGCGGGCGTGGCCCGACGGTCGATGATCGTGCGGCCGAGCGCGTCGCGCATGCTGAAACGACCGTTCTCGATCTTTTCCGTCATGCCGTTGGGGTGCTCGACCGAGATCTTGCTGCCGTCCACGCTGACCTTGTCGCCGGTCGTGGCGTTGACATGGCTGGTGCCGGTGCTCTGGCTGGCACCCGGTCCTGAGTTGCCGCCACCATCATCACCGCCATCTGTTCCGGAATTGCCGCCGTTTCCATTTCCGTTGCCGCTATTGCCACCGCCGCTGTTGCCGCCGCTGCCGCCATTTCCATTTCCGTTACTGCTGCTGTTGCCGCCGCTGCCGCCACTTCCATTTCCGTTACCGCTGCTGTTGCCGCCGTTGCCACCGCCATTGCCGCCCTTGGCGGCCTGTGCGACAGCGGCATTGATCCCGGAGGCGGGGCCTTGCAGCGCGATTCGATAGGGGGCGATGGTCAACAGCAGCGTGGCCGCGGAGACGAGCGCCAGCCGGCAACAACGGGCCGTGATCGATCCGTTCATCCTGATCTCCGTCGATTGAGCCGGCGCGCCCACCCCAACGTTGCAACCAGCAACATCGCCGAAAGATGTATTGACCGGAAGCGACCTCCGACCGTTGCGTTTGTCACCCAGGACCTTTGGAAGCGCAAGACCGGACCAAAGTCCGACGTCATGGATGACAACTGCCTCGCGCGGAGTGGTGGAACAGGTATGATGTCACGAAAATGTGATCAGCCGGCTGTAGGGGTCGACAGGCGACAGAAGCTCCAGCCACTCGAAAGCCAGAGGCCCTCATGACCGAACATCGCTCCCCCGACGCCCGATTCCGCACCAGCCTGCTCGAGGAAAACGAAGGGCCGGCCATCAACCCGACCGACAACCGCACCATGGGCGAGATCATCGCCGCGCGGTTCTCGCGCCGGGCGTTCCTCAAGGGATCGCTCGCCGTCTCGGCGATCGCCGCCACGGTCAGCCCGCTGGCCATGATCGCCGCGGACGATGCCCGTGCCGCGGAAGGCTCGGCCTTCAAGTTCGACGAGCTCGAGGCCGGCATCGACGACAAGCATCATGTCGCGCCGGGCTATGACGCCGACGTGCTGTTGCGCTGGGGCGATCCGCTGTTTGCCGATTCGCCGGAATTCGACCCGACAAAGCAGTCGGCTGAGGCGCAGGCCAGGCAGTTCGGCTACAACAACGACTATGTCGGCTATATCCCGATCGACGGCTCGGCCGAACACGGCCTGCTCGTGGTCAACCACGAATACGCCAACCCGCATCTGATGTTCCCCGGCATCGTTTCGATCGTCGAGAAGGACGGGAAGAAGAAGGCCGAAGTCGCCCCGCTCTCGAAGGAGCAGGTCGATGTCGAAATGGCGGCGCATGGCGGCACCATCGTCGAGATCCGCAAGGAAGGCGGCAAATGGCAGGTGGTGCGCGACGGCAAGCTCAATCGCCGCATCACCTCCACCACGGAGATGGCGCTGTCCGGCCCGGTCGCCGGCCATGATCGCGTCAAGACCAATGCCGACGCGTCCGGCACCAAGGTGTTCGGCACCTTCAACAACTGCGCCGGCGGCGTCACGCCGTGGGGCACCTATGTGATGGCCGAGGAAAACATCCATGGCTATTTCTCCGGCGAACTGCCCAAGGGCCACAAGGAAGCCGCCAACTACAAGCGGCTCGGCATTCCCGAAGGCGCCTATGAATGGGGCGCGCATTACGACCGCTTCAACCTGGCCAAGGAACCGAACGAGCCCAATCGTTTCGGCTGGATCGTCGAGGTCGATGTCAACGATCCAACCTCGATCCCGAGGAAGCGCACCGCCATGGGCCGCTTCAAGCATGAGGGCGCTGAATCGATCGTCGCCAAGGACGGCCGCGTCGTCTTCTATCTCGGCGACGACGAGCGCTTCGACTATGTCTACAAATTTGTCACCAAGGGCGCCTTCAACGCCGGCGACCGCGCGGCCAACAAGGACCTGCTCGACGACGGCACGCTGCATGTCGCCAAATTCGCCGAGGACGGCACGGTGGACTGGCTTCCGATCGTCTTTGGTCAAGGCCCGCTGACGGCCGAGAACGGCTTCGCCAGCCAGGCCGACGTGCTGATCGAGACACGCCGTGCCGCCGACCTGCTTGGCGCCACAAAGATGGACCGGCCCGAGGACATCCAGCCCAACGCCGTCAACGGCAAGGTCTATGTGATGCTGACCAACAATTCGAAGCGCAAGGCCGACCAGGTCGATGCGGCCAACCCGCGCGCCGAGAATGCCTTCGGCCACATCATCGAGATCACCGAGACCGACGGCGATTTCACGGCCGCAAAGGGCAAATGGGAAGTGCTGCTGAAGTGCGGCGATCCTTCAGTGGCCGATGTCGGCGCCACCTTCTCGACGGCGACGACGGCCAATGGCTGGTTCGGCATGCCCGACAATTGCGCGGTCGATTCGGCCGGGCGCCTGTGGGTCGCCACCGACGGCCAGGGCCCGAAAGCCACCGGGCGCACCGACGGCCTGTGGGCGGTCGACACGGAAGGTGCCGCGCGGGCGACCTCGAAACTGTTCTTCCGTGTGCCGATCGGCGCCGAAATGTGCGGCCCGCTGTTTGCGCCCGACGACCAGACCGCCTTCGTCGCCGTCCAGCATCCCGGCGATGGCGGCGAGGACTGGGAAGGCTTCGGCCGCCCGTCCTACTACGAGGATCCGTCGACGCGCTGGCCCGACTTCAAGCCCGACATGCCGGTGCGACCTGCGGTCGTCGCCATCACCAGGCAAGGTGGCGGCAAGATCGCGGTCTGATCTCGGCGCCAAGGCCCGAAGCTCAAGCCTCGGGAAAGACTGGCAATTTAGGAATGGCGCCCTAACTCCTCTCCCAGGAGACCGCCGCCATGCCAAAGTCAGTCTATGATCGTGGCCTGCTCAAGCCTGGCGAAATCGCCAGGCTGCAGCGCGTCTTTGACGAAGCCTGCCTGCGGCGCGACGCGCAGCCTGATTCGCCGGAAGCGCGCGAAATCGCCCTGACCCTGCTTGCGCTCCACAATGCCGGCATGGTCGACGAGGAGATGTTGATGGAAGCCGTCGGTTTCCGCCGGCTCGAGCCGAAATCGGCGTGATGTCCGCGTTCGCGTCCAGCCCTATGCAGCGCGCCGAACGACGGCGACATTGATCGGGGTCCTCAAGCTGAAGCCGGCCGGCTCGTACAGCCTTGCCGCCCGCCTGCGCGATCAAATCAGCGTGACGCGCCCGATGGCCGGGAGGAGCCGGCGATCCGCCTGGCGATCGCCTTGCCCAATATGGCGGCATTGGCGAAGCAGCCGCGGATGCTCGGCCGCATGCCGGTGAACCACAGGCCTGGCAGCTTCGGATCGGCTTGCCCGCCGTTAAAGAGCGGGACGCCCTTGCCGTCGAGCACGCCGAGATTGCCGACCATGCGCTCCAACCCGGTGCGGTAGCCGGTCGCGGCAATGACGATATCGGGATCGACCAGGCTGCCATTGGCCAGGACCACGCCGTCGCGCGTGAATTCCCGTATCGCCGGCACGACGACGATCTTGCCCGATTTGATGGCGTCGACCGCACCGTCGTCAGCGGCGATCGCCGTGTAATCCGAAGTCAGGCGGCTGGCGCCGCCCGACGGCGCGGGCGGCATGCCGAATTTGGTCAGATCGCCGAAAACCAGGCGCTGCGTCGCGGCGATCGCCGCATCTGCGACGCGCAGCGGCAAACGCGCCATGAACGGCGAGAGCCGGTGCACCGCAATCTTGCCGATGCGCTTGGGCAGAAGCGCGGGCCCATTGCGGGCCGACAACCAAAGCGCCGCCGTATCCACGCCGGCCAGATGATTGAGGGTGTCGAAGCCCGAATTGCCGGCGCCGACGACCAGCACCCTCTTGCCGGCATAGGCCGTGGCGTCGCCAAAATCCGCGGAATGGATGATCCGGCCCGAAAAGGCTTGCATGCCCTTCCACTGTGGGGTGAAGGGCTCCCTGTCGCGGCCGGTGGCAATCACGACATGACGCGCCAGGCGCGAGCCGGCGCTGGTCCGCACGGCCCAGTGGTCGCCCCTGAACACGATGGCCTCGACGGCAACGCCGAACTCCACCGGCAGGCGGTTCGCCTCCCGGAAATCGTTCATATGGCGTATAACGACGTCCCTGGGCGGAAAGGCGGGGGTACCCCGGGGATAGGCAAGACCGGGCAGCGCCGAGAGATCGCGGTGGGTGTTGAGACGCAATTGCTGGTGCCGCCGGTGCCAGGGTTCGGCCAGCCGGCTCTCCTTTTCCAGGATCGCCGTCGGCACGCCGGCCTTGATCAAGGCATGGGCGACGGTCAGTCCGGCGGCCCCGGCGCCAATCACGATCGCCGGCTCGACCGTCACCAATTGCTCCACCATCGGTCTGGTTGCCGTATCAGCCATTCACTCTCTAGTCCCATTCAGCCGCGCATTGCCACAAGGCTCGCAGCAGGCTGTAACCGTTTGATCGCGCGCAGCCTCATATATGGGTATCATTGCCGAGCCCTGCGCCGGGCCGCGGCCGCGCTCCAGGAGATTTCGTCGCCAAGCGGAAACGACTGGATCGCGGAAATGCGGCCAAAACAACGAGATGGAGCGGAACGCCCGCTTCTATCCGAATACATCCAGCCCTATATGGCATATCGGCGGCATCGGCGATAATCAGGTCGCGGCAATGTGATTGATTCGAGCTCCGGGGGCTGGCGGATCTCGTTACCGGCGCAGGAATTCGAAACCGATTTCGGCTTCCCGCGAGAATCAAGACGCCGTGGCGCGTCTTGCGTGTCGACAGGCACGCCACGCCACAGACGGCACGCGGAATCTCGACCATGCCCTCCTTGCGGATCTATTTCGACAAAATCCTCGAGGGCGCTTCGCCCAAGGTCGAGCGTCAGGCGTTGACGCATGTCGAACGCCTCGCGATCGTCCGCCGCCATGGCGACTTCTCGCTCGCCTATTCCACTGCCGTGCAGGGCAAGCTTTCCTATTTTGGCGATGCCGACGGCTACATCGCCTTCGGCACCAAGATGAAGCATCATTTCGCGCTTGGCGACCCGGTGGCGGCGCCGGGGCGGCGGGCCGACTACATCAGGCGCTTTGTCGAGACCGCCGGCGACCCTTGGTTCGTGCAGATCGGCGAGGATACCGCGCGCGTGCTGGCCGGGCTCGGCTACAAGGTCAACCGGCTGGGCATCGATACCCGCCTTGTCCTGCCCAAGCATGATTTTTCCGGAAAGCGAAACGAGACCGTGCGCTATTCAGAGCGCTGGCTCTTGAAGAAGGGGTTTTCGTTCGACGAGGACAAAAGGACCGTCTTCCTCGACGAGATCACGCGACTTTCCGACAATTGGCGCGGCGACCGCATCGTCAAGCGCTGGGAAATGGGTTTTCTGAACCGCCCCTTTTACGATCAACTCGGCACCGACATGCGCCGTTTCGTGCTGCATGGACCCGATGGCGAGCTGGTCGCGCTGCTCGATTTCGATCCGCTGTTTCGCGACGGCAAGGTCATCGGCTACACCACCGCCTTCAAGCGCAAGCATATCGATGCCTCGCCGCACGCCGAGATCGGCCTGACCAAATTCGCGGTCGACCGGTTTCGCGAGGAAGGCATATCCGTGGTCACGCTTGGCCTGTCGCCGCTCGTCGACGTGACACCAAGCGGATTTGCCGAAAGCGACTTCTGGCGCAACGCCTTCCAGCGCGCCTACTCCTCGCCATGGGTCAACCGCCGCAGGTTCAACCTGCAGGGCCAGGCGGCGTTCAAGCGCCGTTTCCACGGTGCGGAAGAGCCGGTCTACATCGCCTTCCGCCAGGGCACCTATATCGAGATGCTGGGGTTGTTGCGGCTGGTCAAGGCGATCTAGGCCGTGAACTCATAAATGCGGAATGACAGAGATGGGGTGGTTTCTTGCCAGTCCGTTTTTGGACAGGATCACGAAAAAGCGGTCATTCATTCCCGTACTGATATTGCATGACTACGGAATGACAGCATCTGAAGGCCGGCGAAAGCAGCCTTTCCGGACACTTTCAGCCACACACTTGCGGTTCGAATCTCATCCGGCGGCTGAGAACGACAAAACGCAGAACTAGGCCTACGTAGCGCTCCATGTCCCTCCTACATTGGCCGACAAGCAAAGCGCTTGGAGGCTACATATCCCAGATCGCCGACTGGGCATGGCATTCTCCCTGTTATTTGCGGCGAGCATCGGAGCGATCGATACGTCCGCTCAGTCCCGCCCTTGCATATGGCGCGCGCCTCTCTTACTTCAATAATTGAACTTATTCGAGAACCACGCTTATGAAGCCCAAATCATTTGCCGGAATGCGCTGCTCGATCGCGGGCGCGCTCGAGCAGATCGGCGATAGATGGACGCTGCTACTGATCCGCGACCTTTCGCTGGGTTTCGGACGCTACGACGACCTGCGGGCCAATACGGGCATTCCCGCAGCGACTCTTGCAGCCCGCCTGAAGCACCTCGTCGAGCATGAATTTGTGGAGCGCGTGCGCTATCAGGTAAGTCCGCCGCGCGACGAATATCGGTTGACGCCCAAAGGGCTCGATCTGTGGAAGGTCGGCACCGCCCTGCGCGAATGGGGAGATCGCTGGGATGCGACCGGCTTTGGCGCGCCCTCCATCGAAATGGTCGATCGGGAGACCGGACGCCCTTTGACTCTGGCGCTCGTCGATGCCGAAACGGGCATCGCCATTCCCCACGAGCGCGCTCAGCTTCGTCCCGGTCCAGGCGCGGACGACGACACATTTCGACTTCTCAACCAACGCGCTGGAGCGGGTCGGTGACGCGATGCCTCGCCGATGGTCGTGACGCGGCATCGCCAGACTGATTGGAGAAAGCATACGATGAAAGCCTTCATCCTCGACCGCTACGGCAAGAACCAGACGCTGCGTCTCGGCGACCTCCCCGAGCCCACGCCCAGCCCCGACGACGTGGTTGTCGAGGTGGAGGCAGCCGGCCTCAACATTCTCGACTCCAAGATCAGGGACGGTGCGTTCAAGCCGATCCTGCCCTACAAGCCGCCGCTCGTGCTCGGTCATGATCTGGCAGGTACGGTCGTCAAGGTCGGCGCGAAGGTGCGACGCTTCAAGTCGGGCGATGCCGTCTATGCCCGTGCGCGTGACGGACAGATCGGAGCCTTCGCCGAGCGGATTTCGGTGAAGGAAGCCGACCTCGCGCTCAAGCCCGCCAATCTGTCGATGTCGGAAGCGGCGTCGATCCCGCTGGTTGGACTGACCGCCTGGCAGGTGTTGGTGGAGCGAGCCCAGATCAGGCCGGGGCAGAAAGTGCTGATCCATGCGGGATCAGGCGGGGTCGGCACCTTCGCCATCCAGCTCGCCAAGCATCTCGGCGCGACCGTCGCGACAACGGCCAGTGCCGCCAACGCCGCCATGGTGAAGCAACTGGGCGCGGACATCGTCATCGACTATCGCAGCCAGAACTTCGAGGAAGAGCTGTCCGGTTACGACCTTGTCCTCAACAGCCTCGACGCCCGGACGCTGGAAAAATCGCTCAAGATTCTGAAGCCCGGCGGCAAGCTGATTTCTATCTCCGGCCCGCCCGACCCCACCTTCGCCCGCGCCCAGGGCATGAATGCAGTGCTTCAGCTCGTGCTGCGCCTGATGAGCGCGGGCATCCGGCGCAAGGCGAAGAGGGCGGGCGTCGACTATTCCTTTCTGTTCATGCGCGCCGATGGCGGGCAGCTCGAAAGGATCACCAAGCTGATCGAAGACGGCACGATCCGCCCGGTCGTCGATCGCAGCTTTCCCTTCGAAACATTGAACGAAGCCTTCGCCTACATCGACACCGGACGCGCCAAGGGGAAGGTGGTCGTCACCATGAAGTGACGCGATATCCCGAAGCTGGAACTTCGATCATGGTCGCTCACGAGGGGACCGCGCGCGATCGAAGCGCCGCAATTGCCACAAGCCCAGGGATCAAGGCTCAACCCACGCCCACAATGCGATCAGTCGGGAGACGACGATGCCCGCGTCGCGCGGCCTTGCCCATGCCTCATGGGGGCGTCAGTTGCGCAGCCGGTAGCCGGTCTTGAAGATCCAGGCGACGACCGCGATGCAGGCGGCCAGGAAGACCAGCGTCATGCCGAGGCTGATGCCGACCGAGACATCGGCCTTGCCGAAGAAGCTCCAGCGGAAGCCGCTGATCAGGTAGACGACCGGGTTGAACAGCGTGATCGTCTTCCAGACGCCGGGCAGCATATGGATCGAATAGAAGCTGCCGCCGAGGAAGGTCAGCGGGGTGATGATGAGCAGCGGCACCAGCTGCAGCTGCTCGAAGCTCTTCGCCCAGATGCCGATGATGAAGCCGAACAGGCTGAAGGTCACCGCCGTCAGCACCAGGAAGGCGATCATCCAGAACGGATGCTCGATCCTGAGCGGCACGAACAGCGAGGCGGTGGCCAGGATGATCAGGCCGAGGATGATCGACTTGGTGGCCGCCCCGCCGACATAGGCGATGACGATCTCCAGATAGGAGACCGGCGCCGACAGCAGCTCGTAGATGGAGCCGACGAATTTCGGGAAGTAGATGGCGAAGGAAGCGTTGGAGATCGACTGCGTCAGCAGCGACAGCATGATCAGCCCCGGCACGATGAAGGCGCCATAGCTGATGCCGTCGATCTCGGTGATGCGCGAGCCGATGGCCGAGCCGAAGACGACGAAATAGAGCGATGTCGAGATGACCGGCGAGATGATGCTTTGCAGCACGGTGCGGAACGCACGCGCCATCTCGACCCGGTAGATCGCCCAAACCGCGCGCAGGTTCATGGCTCTCTCCTCACCAGATTGACGAATATCTCCTCGAGCGAGCTGTTTTGCGTGTCGATGTCACGGAACTGGATGCCGCCGGCCTCGAGATCGCGGATCAGCGAGGCGACGCCCGGCCGTTCGGCCTGGTTGTCATAGGTGTAGGTCAGTTGCCCGCCATCAGGCGACAGCTCCAGCGCATAGCGCGAGAAGGCTTCCGGTATGGCCGTCAGCGCATTGCGCAACTCCAGCACCAGCCGCTTGCGGCCAAGCTTGCGCATCAGTTCGGCCTTGTTCTCGACCAGGATGATCTCGCCGCGGTTGATGACGCCGACGCGGTCGGCCATCGCCTCGGCTTCCTCGATATAGTGGGTGGTGAGGATGATGGTGACGCCATCCTCGCGCAGCCGGCGCACCATCTCCCACATGTCCTGACGCAGTTCGACATCGACGCCCGCCGTCGGCTCGTCGAGGAACAGGATGCGCGGCTCGTGCGACAGCGCCTTGGCGATCATCAGCCTGCGCTTCATGCCGCCCGACAGCGTGATCGCCTTGGCGTCCTTCTTGTCCCATAGCGACAGATCCCGCAGCACTTTTTCGACGAAGGCGGGATTGGCCGGCTTGCCGAACAGGCCGCGGCTATAATTGACCGTCGCCCAGACACTCTCGAAGGCGTCGATGGTCAATTCCTGCGGCACCAGGCCGATCAGGCTGCGCGCCGCGCGGTAGTCCCTGCCGATGTCGTGACCGTCGACGGTGACGGTGCCGGTCGAGCGGTTGACGATGCCGCAGACGATCGAGATCAGCGTCGTCTTGCCGGCGCCATTGGGGCCGAGCAGCGCGAAGATCTCACCGCGGTTGATGTCGAGATTGACTTGCTTGAGCGCGGTGAAGCCGGTGGCGTAGGTCTTGGAGACCCCGGAAATGGACAGGATGGAGGGCATGGGCTGAAAACGGCTGCCTGAAAGAGGTCCCCTGATATAGGCCGAATGTCGTTATGTGCAACCGCAAGTCAAGGCGCTGCTGACAGTTCTGGACAGCGGTTGCGGGCGGCCAGGGCTCTTGCCTTGACGCAATCCCGCCGGGAAATCGCTTCATGCTTTTCCCGGAATTGCCTCAACCGAGCAATTCCGGGAAAAGTGTGAAACGGTTGTGCGTCCGGAATTGAGAGCAAAGAGACACGCGGCGTGAAGCGGTAAAATTGTCCTGTGGCGTTGAGCCTCGCGGCAGGACGCCGCTTTGACCTGAAGCAGCTTCGGGCCTATCCTTCATCAATACTTGCAGCAGCCGGAGCCCACCATGGACCCGCTCATACTGTCGCGCATCCAGTTCGGCGCGAATATCTCGTTTCATATTCTGTTTCCGACGATCACCATTGCACTTGGCTGGGTGCTGCTGTTCTTCAAGCTGCGCTACAACGCCACCAATGATTCCGCCTGGATGCGCGCCTATTTCACCTGGGTGAAGGTGTTTGCACTGTCCTTCGCCATGGGCGTGGTTTCGGGCGTCACCATGAGTTTTCAGTTCGGCACCAACTGGCCGGGCTATATGGAAAAGGTCGGCAACATTGCCGGGCCTTTGCTGGCCTACGAGATCCTCACCGCCTTCTTCCTCGAAGCCGCCTTCCTCGGCATCATGCTATTCGGATTCCGCCGCGTCTCCAACCGCGTCCACACGCTGGCAACGGTGCTGGTCGCCGGCGGCACGACCCTGTCGGCCTTCTGGATCATCGCGCTCAATTCCTGGATGCAGACGCCGGCCGGTTTCGAGATCCGCGACGGCGTGGCGCACGCCGTCGACTGGTGGGCTGTCGTCTTCAACCCGTCCATGCCCTACCGCCTCGTCCACATGCTGCTTGCATCGGGCCTGACCGTATCATTCCTGATATCGGGCCTGTCGGCGCTGCGTTATCTCCAGGGCGACCGCTCGGAATCGATGTGGAAGGCGCTGCGCACCGGCGTCTTCACCGCGGCGGTCCTGATCCCGATCCAGATCTTCGCCGGCGACCAGCACGGGCTGAACACGCTGGAACACCAGCCGCAGAAGATCGCCGCCATGGAGGCCAACTGGAACACCGGGCCAAACGTGCCGCTGGTGCTGTTCGCGCTGCCCGACGAGGCGGCGAGGGAGAACAGATTCGAGATCGCCATTCCCGACGGCGCCAGCCTGGTGCTGCGGCACAGCCCGAGCGGCGTGGTGCCGGGGCTGAACGATTTTCCCGGCAACCACCCGCCGGTCTTTCCGGTGTTCTGGGGCTTTCGCATCATGGTCGGCACCGGCCTGCTGATGCTCGCCGTTTCCTGGTCGGCCGCCTTCTTCCTCAAGCGCCGGCACAGCCTGCCGAAGCCGCTCGCCATGCTGATGGTGCCGATGGCGCTGTCGGGCTGGCTGGCGACGCTGGCCGGCTGGTACACGACCGAGATCGGCCGCCAGCCCTGGCTGGTGACGGGCGTGCTCAGAACCGCCGACGCCGTCGGTCCGGTGGCGGGCAGCCATGTGGCGCTGACGCTCGCCGTCTATCTCATCCTCTACGTGCTGCTGCTGATCGCCTATCTCGGCGTGCTGGTGCACCTGGCGCTGAAGGCGGCCAAGGATGGCGACACCTCGCCATTGCCGGGTGTCATGAAAGCAGCGCTTTCACAGCCAGCGGCGGGAGAGTGACATGAGCTTCGATTGGCCAACCGCCCTCCCCCTCATCTTCGCCGGCCTGATGGGCCTCGCCATCCTGATCTATGTCATCCTCGACGGCTTCGACCTCGGCATCGGCATCCTGTTCGCGGCCGCCGAGGACACCGAGCAGGATACGATGATCGCGGCGATCGGTCCGTTCTGGGACGCCAACGAGACCTGGCTGGTGCTGGCCGTCGGCCTGCTGCTGGTCGCCTTCCCGATGGCGCATGGCGTCATCCTGACCGCGCTCTACATTCCGGTCTTCGTGCTTTTGGTCGGGCTGATCCTGCGCGGCGTCGCCTTCGATTTTCGCGCCAAGGTGCCGAGCGGCAAAAAGCATCGCTGGAACCGCATCTTCTTCCTGGGCTCGGTCATCGCCTCGCTGGCGCAAGGCTACATGCTGGGCGTCTATGTGCTCGGCCTCGATGTCGGCGTGGGTGGCATGGCATTCGGCGCGCTGGTGGCGTTCTGCCTGGCCGCGGCCTACGCGGCGATGGGCGCCGCCTGGGTGATCTACAAGGCCGAAGGCGCGTTGCAGAAGAAGGCGGTGCGCTGGCTGCGCACGGCGCTGGTGCTGACCGCGCTCGGCATGGCGGCGGTGTCGCTGGCGACGCCCTTCGCCAGCCCGCGCATCTTCGACAAATGGTTCGTCTGGCCGGAAATGCTGTACATGTCGCCGCTGCCGATCCTGTCGGCGCTGCTGTTCCTGTGGCTGTGGCGGCAGACCTTCCATCTGCCGAAACCCGACGACCGCCATTCGCTGACGCCGTTCCTGACGCTGGCCGGCATCTTCGTGCTCGGCTTTGCCGGCCTTGCCTGGTCGTTCTACCCGTTCGTCGTACCCGATAAGCTGACCATCTGGCAGGCGGCGTCGGCGACCGAAAGCCTGGCCATCATCCTGGTCGGCACCGTGGTGGTGCTGCCGATCATCATCTTCTATTCCTTCTATGCCTACCGGGTATTCGGCGGCAAGGCGACGGATCTCACCTACGACTGATACGCCGCCTTCGCAGCCGCCAAGGCACGGCGAAGGGTCAGATCAGCCCGCTGTCGCGCGCGGCCGCGGTCGCCTCGCCGCGCGAGACGGCGTCCAGCTTGCCCAGCACCGCCGAGACATGGTGATCGACCGTCTTGGGCGAAATAGCGAGATGCTCGGCGATGCGCTTGTTGGACAGGCCGCGCTCGATCAGCTGCAGCACTTCCATCTGGCGCCGGGTCAGGCCGGCGCTGTTGGCACGAGTGGTGCGGCGCGGGCCCCTGGCAATGTGAATGACGCCGTTCTGCCGCATCATGTCGCGCACATGGCTCGCGACCGGCCCGGCGCCGAGCGCTTCAAAAATCTCCAGCGCCGTGCGCTGCGCGGCCTCGTCGCCCTGGGCGAGCGCCAGCGCGCGTTCGTAAGGCGCGTCGAGTTCCGCCCAGGCTGCCGACGCGCCCCGCCAGTCACCGGCGAGCAGCATGCGGTAGGGCGCGGCCATGCCTGACGTGTCGCCCGGATCGGTATCGGGTGCCAGAAGCCGCCGCCAGCCGGCCAGCTCCGCGAAGACCGCCCGCGTCGGCGACAGGCCCTCGGCAAGGCCGATCAGGCGCAGCGCCTCGGCCTTGTCCGCCTCGCCGAGCCAGGCCCGTTCGGCAACCACCGCCGCATAGGGCAACAGTCGCTGCAGCTCGGCTCCCCTCTCCAGAAACTGCTTCATCTCGGCCAGAAGCGGCTCGGCCGAGGGGTCGCCGCGACGGACCCTCAGCCGCGACAGCGCCACAAGGGCCGGATAGCGCACCAGTGCGGTCGCCCGGTCGTTGGCAATCACATCCAGGGCTTCGGCGGCCGCCTCATTCCAGCATCCCTGGCGCAGCAGCAGCTGGGCCCGCACACCGCGCATGTAGTCGCGCCACGTCGCCAGATCGTTCTCGACGCAATAATCGATGCCGCGATCAAGGAAGGATTGGGCCTGGCTGTAGCCCAACTGGTTCATCTCGCCACAAGCGCAATTGGTGAACGCGCGGGCCGCATGCTCCTGGAAATTCTGCTCAAGCGCGATTTCGAGGCTGCGGGCAAGATGCAGCCGGCTTGCGCCCAGGTCCAGCCACTGCTCGGCGGCGCCGACATTGTTGAGCGCATGGCAGACCACTTCGGGCCTGTTCAGCCGTTCGGCGAGCTCGATCGCCCTGGCACCCAGCGACAAGGTCTCGTCCAGCCTTTCGGCCAGCATCGCCAGTTGCGAGAGGTTCGAATAGGCCATGGCAAGCTCGGCGCTGGCCGGTACGGTCTCCAGCAACGCGACCGCCTGGGCGCCGAACATGTCGGCGGCCTGCCGGTCGCCCACAAGATAGGAAAAGCGCGACAGCCATCTCAGGCTGTCGCCTTCCTTCAGCGTGTTGCCGAGCGCCCGCCGCAGCACGCGCGCCTGTTCCTGCGCCTTGATGGCCTCTTCGATGCGCGCGATCAGATGGCATTCGAAGGCATATTGCTCGTAAAGGCCGGCGCGCTCTTCCTCAGGCAAGGTGTCGGCCTGGCGCAAGGCGACCTCGTAATAGCCGGCGGCGTCGCGATGGGCGCCGACACGCGAGGCCTCCCGCGCCGCGACCGGCGCGAACGCGCGCACCGCCTCGAGATTATGCGCTTCCACCGCATGGTGGACGAGACGCGCGATGGCGACATCCCTGTTCTCAAGCAGCGCCGACAGCGCACGCTGGTTGAACAGTCTCCGGGAACTCGTCGTCAGCATCATCTCGATGGCGCGGCGCGCGATCTCGTGCCGGAAGGCGTAGCCGTCGCCCAGATCGTCAAGCAGCCCATGCGACACACATTCGGCGAGCTGACCGGCGGCGGCCACGCCGCACAGGCCCTGCAAGGCCCAGGCGTCGGCGCGCCTGGGAAACACCGACACCGCGTCGAGCATCGATCGTGCGCCGGCCGACAGCCGTTCGGCGCGGGCGACGACGGCGTCGCGCACGCTGGCGGGCGGCGTCATCTCATTGTCGGCGCATAAAAGCTCGGTAACGAAGAAGGCATTACCGGCCGTCGCCCGGTAGATGGCGTCGCCGTCGCGGCCGGCGGCGATGGCGAGCGAGAGCACCGCCGCCTCGCTGAGCAGCGGCACGTCGATCCGCACGACATTGCCGGCCGGAATTTCGCCGAGCGCGCGACGCACGCGCATCTGTCCTTCGCTGCGGTCGGTGCGCGCCGTCAGGACGAGCAGGATGTGGGTGTTGGCGATGCGGCGGCCCAGAAAGCGGACGAAATCGAGCGTCGCGTCATCCGCCCAGTGCAGGTCCTCGATGATCAGCAGCGTTGGCTGCGTCCTCGCCTCGAAGACTTCGAGCGCGTCGGAAAACAGGGGCAGCCTCTGTCCCTGCCGGGCATCGATCGCCCGCGGCATCGACCATCGCGCCTCGCGGGCGAGATCGTAGAGCGGCCCGAGCGGGTCCGGTATCGACAGATCCTCGCAGGCGCTGCGGAAAATGCGCGCGCCGTCGCCAACGCCGCCGGCGAAAGCCTCGACAAGGGCCGACTTGCCGGCGCCTGCCTCGCCGGACAGCGCCGCCACATGGCCGAAGCCACGCGTGGCCTGCGCGAGAAGTCCATCCAGCTGCTCCAGCTGTGCCTGCCGTTCCAGAAGCATCGTCATTCGCTCAACAGGGATTGTGTCCGGGCGTATCCCTGGACGTCCGCCACGAGCGTCCGGGACCATGACCGACAATGTGCCCCTCCCCACATTTTCGGTGCCACCTACCACATAACGTCGCCACTATAGGGAATCTTCCAACAGAAAAATAGGGAAAGGCTCCGATGCGCGCCCTTGGCGAGCGTGATCAATGTCCAGTCGCGCTCGAATCGAGCGTGAATCAACGAAAAAGGGAAACTTGATATGCCCCGCTATGTGGTACAACGCACATTTCCTGACGGCCTCAGCGTGCCGATGAACGATGCCGGCGCCGACGCGCTGGGCGGCGTCATCATGCGCAATGCGGAGAAGGGCGTGACCTGGGTGCAATCCTTCGTGTCGCCCGACAGGAAGCAGAGCTTCTGCATCTATGACGCGCCCTCGCCGGAAGCGATCCGCAGCACTGCCCAGAAGAACGCGCTGCCCGTCGACAAGATCACGGAGGTGCGGGTCCTTGACCCTTACTTTTATCGTTGATCCCTCCGATGGGTGTCAAACTGCCCTTCGCGCCGGCGGCGACATGCCTGACGAAGCGCCCGGCGAGGTGCTGGCGGATTCGAGACCCGTCGGACGACGGCCGCTACTGGGCCGGCTTCCCTGGCGGCTTGCCTCGCTGCTGTTGGCACCATTGCGCAAGGGCCGGCGCCGGTTGCCACCGCAGGACGACTATCTGAGACGCGACATAGGCTTGCCGGAGCTCGAGGAGCTGCCGCGGTACTGGGATTTCACCCGGTCGGACCACTGACACGTGCAGCCATCCGACTTGCCGGCGGCGGGAGCGGCTGCTCCCGCGCACATCAACAACGAGGAGAGAAAATGAACATTCATGTGTGGACCAAGCATCTCATCAACCTGTCGATCGCGGCCACGGCGGCCAATGCCCATGACACGGGTACGCTGGATGAGAAGGTACGGGCGGCCAATGGCCGTTTCGAGAACGTGGCGATGGCCACCGCCGAAGGCTATGCGCCGATCCCTTGCGCCAGCGGCATCGCCGGCGGCGCCATGGGCATCCACTATGTCAACGCGGCCTACCTGAAGGACGATGCCGTCGATCTCGCAAAGCCGGAGGCCGTCATGTACGAGCCGATGGCGGACGGCCGGCTCAAGCTGGTGGCGGTCGAATACATAACCTCGAAAGGCCCGGCCTCCCTGGAAGGGCAGCTGTTCAACTTCAACAGCGCGCCCAATCGCTATGGCCTGGGCGCCTTCTACGAGCTGCATGTCTGGGCCTGGAAGAAGAACCCGACCGGCACCTTCGCCGACATGAACCCCGATGTGTCGTGCGACGCGATGAAGGGCATGTAGGCGCAAATCTCCCCCCTCGAGGGGGGAGATGTCGCCACAGGCGACAGAGGGGGTCGTTGCGCGTGGAGCGCCAACCTCCTCCGTTGCAAGGAGGCCGAGCCCGGTCGGACCGACCCCCTCTGGCCGCTTCGCGGCCATCTCCCCCTCGAGGGGGGAGATTACACGCGGCCTCCGAACTCAGTTGCTCGCCGACAGCACCAGCACCGGCTTCTCGCTGTACAGCGCCGGGAACAGCTGCTTCAGGTTCGCCACCTTGGGCAGGTCGTTGTAGACGATGTAGGGATAGGTCGGGTTCAGCGTCAGAAAGTCCTGGTGGTAGTTCTCGGCCGGGTAGAAGGTCTTGCCGGTCTCGATCGTGGTGACGATCGGCGCCCCATACAGCTTGGCCTTGTCGAGCTGGGCGATGTAGCTCTGCGCGATCTTCTTCTGGGCATCGTTCTCGGCGAAGATCGTCGAGCGATACTGGGTGCCGGAGTCCGGGCCCTGGTAGTTGAGCTGCGTCGGGTTGTGGGCGACCGAGAAGTAGACCTGCAGCAGCTGGCCGTAGGTCACCTTCGAGGGATCATAGGTGATCTCGACGGATTCGGCGTGGCCGGTGCGGCCTGTGCCGACCGTCTCGTAGACGGCGTCATCCTTGGCGCCGCCGGTGTATCCGGAGACGGCCTGGCTGACGCCCTTGACGTGCTGGAACACGCCCTGCACGCCCCAGAAGCAGCCGCCGGCGAAGATCGCCTTCTCGCTGCCCGAGGCCGCCTTTTCGTCCAGCGCCGGCGGCGGGATCACCACGGCGTCTTCCGCCGAGACGGCCGGCGTCAGCCAGAAGGCGGCACCGGCGGCCGCCAAGGCGAGTGCGGCGAGCGCACTCCTGGCAAAGCCGGTCGAACGGGTCTTGATGTCGGTCATGGTTGCACTCCTCATGGCTTGCCCCTTTGATCAGCAACTGGGGATCAGTCTATTGGATCAGCTACGATAGCGCGATGCGCGAGTTGCGGCCCGGCCTCACATTCGTGCGACCGGGCGCATGTCCTGGCCCTACTTGGCCGGAGCCATGGCATCCGCCGCCGGCTTCATCGCGTCGGCAGCGGGCTTCATCGCATCGGCGGCCGGCTTCATGGCGTCAGCCGCGGGCTTCATGGCGTTGGTGGCCATCGGGTCCGCCGGCTTCATCGCATCGGCTGCCGGTTTCATGGCATCCGCCGCCGGCTTCATCGCGTCGGCGGCCGGCTTCATCGCGTTTGTCGCGTCGTCGGCGCGGGCGATGCCGCCGGCCAACAGCGCCGTCGAGCACAAGGCAAGCGCGAGTGCGGGCAGCGTCAGGCGGGAAAGAACAGTCATGATGGTCTCCTTGGGTTGGTCGTTGAGGGTGACGGCCTTGCCGCCGGGCAATGCGGCGCCGCTCATGCGGCGTTGCGCAATCTCTTGGTGAAGGCGGTTTTCTAGTTGGTCGCGGCGGCCAGGATCGGCCCGCCGCCGGGCGACTGCACCAGCACGGCGGTGCTCAAGCCACCGGCCGCGGCGGGCAGCGCATAGGCGGTGGCGTCGCCGGTCCAGCTGCCGAGTTTTTCCAGCGCATGCACGACATTGGCATGCGGCAATGTGCGGCCGGTGTTTTCGCCACGCGCGACCGGCACCTGCACGACGCCCTTGGCGTAGCGCACCAGCCAGACATCGGCCTTGCCGCCTGGTGCGGCGCCGGCACCGATCGCGACCTTGCCGCCCTCGAGCGACAGCGACGGGCCGCCGGTCTTGCCCGTTGCCTTGATCAGATGCTCGATCTCGCCTTGCGCGGCGCCGACGACATCGGCATGGCCGTTGACCACCACTTGCGGCGTGAACGGGCCGTCATGGCCGAGCGACGGTTCGTAGGAAACCTGGCGCTGGGTGAACTCCTGCTTGCCGAACGTGTCCTTCCAGCCGAGGTAATCCCAGTAGGTGACGTTGAAGGACAGCGCCAGCACGCCGGGCTGGTCCTTGACCTTGATGAGGTTGGCGTTGGCCGGCGGGCAGGACGAGCAGCCCTGACTGGTGAACAGCTCGACCACGGTGAGCGGCTGGGCGGCGGCGGCACCGAGCGAGGCAGCGAGCGCGAGCGCGCCCAGGCTGGACAGTGCGGCGAACCTTTGGGCTGGTGATCTCGGCATCGGCTTGCTCCATGGGGCGGCGCTGGGACGCGCCGGTCATTCCCCATTTCGCTGATGCCTGCCGCTTCGTTACAGCGCTCACCGGTTTGTGATGAGCGCGATCGTCCTTCGCCCGTGTCGGCGAAGGGCGAGCGGGGTGCTTACTGCGTCAGCGCCGTCTCGGATGGCCGCTGGTTGAAGTCGCACTTGCCGGTGACGTTGTAGAAGAAGTCGGCATTCGTATAATCCGCCGGAAGGGAGTTGCCGCCGTCTTCCCAGGCCTGATAGCTGGTCTGCGAGCACGGCACGACGGAAAAGATGTCGATCAGCTTGCCCGAGGCCACCTCGGTCAAGGGCGTGGGTGTGGTGCCCAGATAGAGGTGGTTGGAGGTCGTGGTGTCGTTCGATTTGAACGTCGCCTTGTTGCCGGTCGTGACATCCATCTGCAGGGAGAGCTGGCCCATCTGGCTGACGTCGACGGCGGCGCCGCCGCCGGTGGCCGGCACGTTGGTGGTGGCGCAGGTGATCTGGAAATAGATCGTCTGTTTGCTGTTCCCGTCGTATTCGGGGGTCACTATCGCGCCCGCCGGCGGGTTGGTGAAATTGGATGTCGAGCCCACGGTGGTGCAGGTCTGCTTCTGGACCACGGTCGGCGTCGAACCGTTGACAAGCGATATCGTCGTGGTGCCGTAGCCCTTCTGTTCCGTCATCGAATAGGACTTGCTCCCGACCTTGTACGAATAGGTGTAGGGCGCGTAGACGTAGCTGGCCGTCATCAGTTTCTGCGCCGTCGTGCCGCCGAAATTCGTGCCGTAAAGCGTCACCGTCTTGTTCCAGTAACCCGACACCTTGTCGACCTTGAACGTCGCCTGCACCAGGCTGGGCGCCTTGTTGACCCCCGATTTGACCGCGACCGGCACGCTGTCGATCCTGGCGATGGTCATGAAATTGGTCGGCATGGCGAAGCTGGCCGACGTCTGCGCCGCGACGGTGCCGTCGGAGGCGACGTTGAAGCTCACCAGCGTCGCGGTGCCCTGGCCGTTGTTGGCGGCGAAATTGTCCTGCAGCGCCTGCTGGCGGTCAGGCAGCGTCGTGCTCGCTGGCAGCGTGGTGATCGCCAGCGTCGCGGCATCCAGCGCGGCCTGCATGCCGGAGCGGGTCTGGACGGCATCGGTATAGTCGACCGAGAAGCCGACGGCGGCGATCAATGGCACCAGGCTCAGGAAGAACAGCGGCATCATGGACCCGCTGCGGGAGCGGGCAAACCTGTCTGCAATTTTCTGCATTTCTTTACCCCCAAGGACATTAGTGGCCTTGCCGATACCACGCAGCCGGAAAATCAAGGTCTAACGGGATCGATCAAAGTTTATGCATTTACGGTCGCTTGACCGATATTCTCGATTTTTCGGCGCCGCTCTTCACTTTGCGACCGCAGGGCAGCCCTTGCGCCGCAAGCCTTGCCGCCGCTTGCCGCCCCTGCTAAAGCGCGCGCATGAGCACGCCCCTCGACCACATCCGCAATTTCTCCATCGTCGCCCATATCGACCATGGCAAATCCACGCTTGCCGACCGCCTGATCCAGCTGACGGGCGGGCTGGAGCTGCGCGACATGAAGGAGCAGGTGCTGGACTCGATGGATATCGAGCGCGAGCGCGGCATCACCATCAAGGCGCAGACGGTGCGGCTGAAATACCGCGCCAACAATGGCGAGGACTATATCCTCAACCTCATTGACACGCCCGGACATGTCGACTTCGCCTATGAAGTGTCGCGGTCGCTGGCCGCCTGCGAAGGCTCGCTGCTGGTGGTCGACGCTTCGCAAGGCGTCGAGGCGCAGACGCTCGCCAATGTCTACCAGGCGATCGACAACAACCATGAGATCGTCGTGGTGCTGAACAAGGTCGACCTGCCGGCCGCCGAGCCCGAGCGCATCCGCGAGCAGGTCGAGGAGGTGATCGGCATCGACGCTTCGGGCGCCGTGCTGATCTCGGCCAAGACCGGGCTTGGCATTCCCGACGTGCTGGAGGCGATCGTCCACCAATTGCCGCCGCCGCGCGAGGGCGACGCCACCGCGCCCTTGAAGGCGATGCTGGTCGACAGCTGGTACGACGCCTATCTCGGCGTCATCGTGCTGGTGCGCATCATCGACGGCGTCCTGAAGAAGGGCCAGACCATCCGCATGATGGGCACCGGCGCCAAATACCTGGTCGAGCGCACCGGTGTGTTCACGCCCGCCCGCATCAATGTCGACGAGCTCGGCCCCGGCGAGTTCGGCTTCTTCACCGGCTCGATCAAGGAAGTGGCCGACACGCGCGTCGGCGACACCATCACCGAGGACAAGCGCCCCACCGCGCATGCGCTGCCCGGCTTCAAGCCGGCGCAGCCGGTGGTGTTCTGCGGCCTGTTCCCGGTCGACGCCGCCGATTTCGAGGATCTGCGCGCCGCCGTCGGCAAATTGCGCCTCAACGACGCTTCTTTCTCTTATGAGATGGAAACCTCGGCCGCGCTCGGCTTCGGCTATCGCTGCGGCTTCCTGGGCCTCTTGCATCTGGAAATCATCCAGGAGCGGCTGGAGCGTGAGTTCAACCTCGACCTGATCGCCACCGCGCCATCGGTCGTCTACCGGCTGCTCCTCAATGACGGCTCGGTGAAGGAACTGCACAATCCGGCCGACATGCCCGACGTGGTCAAGATCTCGGCGATCGAGGAGCCGTGGATCCGCGCCACGATCCTGACCCCCGACGACTATCTCGGCGGCATATTGAAACTCTGCCAGGACCGGCGCGGCATCCAGGCCGACCTGTCCTACGTGGGAAAACGCGCCATGCTGACCTACGACCTGCCGCTCAATGAAGTGGTGTTCGACTTCTATGACCGGCTGAAGTCGATCTCCAAGGGCTACGCCTCGTTCGACTATCACCTCACCGACTACCGCGAGGGCGACCTGGTGAAAATGTCGATCCTGGTCAATGAGGAGCCGGTCGACGCGCTGTCCATGCTGGTGCACCGCACGGCGGCGGAAAAGCGCGGAAGGCAGATGTGCGAGAAGCTGAAGGAGCTCATCCCGCACCACCTGTTCAAGATCCCGATCCAGGCCGCCATCGGCGGCAAGGTCATCGCCCGCGAAACCATCTCGGCGCTGCGCAAGGACGTGACCGCCAAGTGCTACGGCGGCGACGTGAGCCGCAAGCGCAAGCTGCTGGACAAGCAGAAAGAAGGCAAGAAGCGGATGCGCCAGTTCGGCAAGGTGGATATCCCGCAGGAGGCGTTTATCCAGGCGCTGAAGATGGGGGATTGAGCGGATTGTACCTCATAATCGCTCTTGCAGACCGCGATGTTTCTGGACAGCCGTGTGTTCGACTCACTGGAGTCAGAAACGAGCTGCTCTGAGGTGACTTCACGAAATTAGGTCAGCAAATCGCGATAGAGCCGGAATAGTTTGTCCCTTATACCTTCGTCATTTAAGATCGATTTGGCCTCTAGCATCTCCATCAAATCCTTGTCGGTAAGTGCTATGATGTAACCCTGCCCCCGAGTCGCTGCGTCCTTCAATCGCTTTTTAAGTATATCTCTGTCGTCTATGTCCCGACATGTTATAATTCCGAAATACCCCCGATTCCTATCAAAACGACCGAGTAGTTGATCTATCTCTTGATTGTGGATATCATTACTGTAATTTTTGCACTCTACAATCACTGTGTTCGCATGGGTAACGTTGTCGTCCCGACGCTGAGCAAAAAAACCACTGTCAGCGGAATTGGTGAAGACTATGTCAATCCGCTTACGCCCATCGTGAATCTCCCATTCTTTGTGAGGCTGCGTGAGATCCGGGTAAAAGAGTGCCGTTAGCGCGCCAAGGACCAGATTTTGATAGTCGGTCGCTCCTTGAGCTCCACTGGGTATTTGAGAGAACAGAGGTGCCAAGCGGCCACAGATCGCCGTTACTGATGGGTCCTGATCATTAAAGACGGCTAATGAACTGTGGCGCTTTGCCAGTTCTTTATACATCTCTAATAGCTGAGGATGAGCTAATACCATGTCGGCAATATAGTTCTTTGATGGGGGGTTTTCTGATCGAACATCCTTTTTTAGTATGCGTTTTTCGGACTTAACAGCTTGAACGAGTGCGCTATTCGCTTTTACTGTCTCTGCGATCAAAAAATCAGTAATCTGTTTGTTATAAAACTCTTGGGAATTTAGTGACAGATTTCTCCGCACTATATACTTTGGTACTAGAATAACTGGTTCGCCATCTATCCTTGGTAAATTGGTCGGTTGGCTTACCCAGTTTTTTCTACTTATGTCCCACCCGGGAGGTCCTGAGAGATATAATACCGGAACCCCAAGCAAGTCGCATTGCTCTTGGGTGTATTCAATAAGAAGATGGCGAATTACATTAGTTGTCAGATCGGAGATTTTGTCTCTGTCTATGCCTGGTACGTACAGCGCGACCTCAGAAAGGTCCGAAAGCAAACCAGACCTGTATGCCGAACTTCCTAGAATTGCACTAATTAATTGGCTCGCCTGCCCTGAGCCAACTCCAAGGCCCTGCGGCCGGCCGCTTGAAACACCTAAGAATGTCTCTTTTGGCTCATGAAGGTGAGACATAAGGCTTGTTGCTCTGTAGCGATCATTCGCTCTAAGCGCCGCCAAGACCTCAAGGAAGAAGGAACGAATTGCCTCCGACGCCCTCGCTGCCCATATATCATCCCTTGTCTCTATTGCGTAAGGGTCGACATATACTGGTGTATCATAATCATTGCTTACGTCGACAAAATCTAGCTCAGACTGACTCTTATTGAGATTAAAATATTCCGAGAACCTTGGCATTCTATACCTTTGGCTTTGTCGCAATATACGGGGCGCAAAGCCGCATATTTCGCTATAGGGATTGGGATCCACGTTGCTGCGCCAACTTCTCAAGCGCTTCTTTGAGCGTTGCCTCTTTGGACAGGCCTAGTGGCTTCACATCATCAAGTAACTTTCGTACGGACTCTTTGTCATCATTACGAACTCGCGGTTGTGACCGTCGTTCGAGCCAATCTGCTAGCTCTCCGATGGTGACCAGGTTTCGGAGCTTGCGTTCTTCAGCTCGCTTGTGCTTCTTCGACTGTCGTTGAGTAACGATTACCGATGGAACGCCGGAGTAATAGCCGAACAAGTCAGGCCCTTCTACGATGCCTGACGTTTGGGTTCTTCCGATCTCGTTTATTAGGCGTCCAAGCGCCATGTTCTCCAAGGCGAAAGCACTTTCATTGATTGCCTTGGGGTAACGCTGACGTAATGCCCGAATTACTTGATCTGATGAAAATGACCTGTCTTGGCCGATTTCGGCGGCGACTTCTCGTATTCTATTTCGAAGCTCCAGAAACATAGAACCTCCTTGTGAATCATGAGCGTAACCACCGCCGCCCAACAAACGGCAGAATCGAAGATTACTATAGCGCTCATCTGATCGGATTAGCGGCGAGTCCTCTCTAGGCGTCAAGCATTATGCTGATGATTTTGGTTTGTGCCGTAACTTATGCACTGTGCATGCCAAAACGCAGCCCGGCCAGCCGTAGCTTCTTTTCGCAGCAATAGTGATCTTCGGCTCCGTGCTGGCCCCGACAACAGCCCTTCAACAGCGCCTGGGTCTGAAGTACTCTCCCCGCAGCTTGGGGTAGACATCACACGCGCGCCACATTAGGCACCATCGCCCCTCCTGGCCCCGCCACGGAGCGCCTTCGGCCTTGCCGGCACCTTCGTCACCAGCGCGCCGCTGCGCGAACGCTGTGGACGATCGGCGGCGCGGCGCTCGTGGTCGCCACCCGCGCTGCTAACGATGAAATACCAGCGGCTGGGCCTCCACCTTCCCCCCTTGTGGGGGAAGGTGGATCGGCGCGCCAGCGCCGAGACGGATGAGGGGTGTTCCAGCGGAGTGAGGCGGTAGAAAGGATTGGGCGCTTACAAGCGCTTGGTTCTGCGATGCTGCGATCTGTCACGCACCCCTCATCCGTCTTGCCGCTTCGCGGCAATCCACCGCCCTGGGCGAGTCACGGGCCTCGCCCGCCCTTCGGGCCCCACAAGGGGAGAAGGCAAGAAACGTCGGCGCCTCAGCTTTCAATCCAAACCTTCTCAAAGTGCTGCTCCAGCGCCTGGTGCTGCTCGCAGCCTTCGACCCCCTTGCGATAGGTCCGGTACACCGAGCGCCAGTAGGGTTGGATGATGATGCCGCTGTCGCGCAAATTCTTCTCGATGCCGGCCATGATCTCCTTGCGGGCCTTGGCGTCGGGGGTGGCAAGCGCCTTGTCGAGCAGGTCGTCGAACTCCTTCGAGGCGTAGGCGCTTTCGTTCCAGGCCGCACCCGATTTGTAGGCCAGCGCCAGCACCTGGACGCCGAGCGGGCGGCCGAGCCATTCGGTGCAGGAGAAGGGGTATTTGCTCCAGTCGTTCCAGAAGGTGGCGGCGGGCAGCACGGTGCGCTTGATCTTGAGGCCAGCCTCGCGCATCTGCGCCGAGATGGCGTCGGCGGTGCTCTTCTGCCATTCGACGTCGACCGAGATGAGCTCGTACTCATGGTCCGGCTTGCTGGAGGCGGCGAGCAGTTTTTTCGCCTCCTCCATGTCGCGTTTCGCGGGACCGATATCGGCATATTCGGGATGCATGGGGCCGACATGGTGGTTGTCGGCGGGTTTGCCCCGCCCGTCGAGGCCGAGCTTCAGCACGGCGGCATTGTCGACGGCGAGCTGGGCGGCACGGCGCAGCTTGACGTCCTGATAGGGCGCGTTGCCGACATTGAAGCGGGCGACGATGGTGGAGCCGGTGGCGATCTCGGAATTCCTAAGCCCCATCTTGTCGGTCTGCGAAACGGCATCGGAGGCGGTTTCATGGTCGGTGTCGATCTCGCCGGATTCGAAGGCCGACAGCATGGCGTTGGGGTCGGAGCCGTAATCGATCCACTGGATGCCATCGAGGTAGAAGTCACCTTTCCACCATGGCTTGTCCTTGCGCTTCACCTCGGCGCTTGTTTCGGCGTCCCATTTCACCAGCTCGCAGGGGCCGGTGGTGATGGCGAGCGCCTTCATGGGGTCGCCGTCACCCTCATAGGAGCGGTGCATGATCAAGGCGGGATAGTCGGCCATGCCGGCGATCAGCGAAATGTCGGGCTTGGGAAGGTTGAGTTTTATCGTGTAGTCGTCGACCTTCTCGATGCCGCCATCGACCACTTTCTTGGTGTCGGCATCGACCAGCGCGCCCATGCGGGCGGCGACCGAGTTGCCGGCCACGCCCGCCTCGCACCAGCGGGTGAGGTTGTGGACGACATCGTCGGCGTTGAAGGTGTCGCCATTCGACCAGGTGATGCCCTTGCGCACATGCAGCGTCAGCGTTTTGGCGTCGTCGCTCATCTCCCATTTTTCCAAGAGCCACGGCTCGAACGAGAAATCGGTGTTCCAGCGCACCAGATATTCGTTGCAGTGGCGGGCGACGTTGGACATTTCGACGCCGTCGAAGGTGCGCGGGTCCTTGAAACCCTTGACGTTCATGGCGACGCGCAAGGTGCCGCCCTTCCTGGGCTCGGCGGCGCGGGCAGGCGTCGCGGCGATGCCGCCCAGCGCGAAAGCGCCGGCGGCGCTGACGCCGAGGCCGGCCATCAGCGCCAGATATTCGCGGCGGCTGATGCCGCCCGTTTTGAAATCGTCGGCGACGGGTTTGGCCCGCGGGTGCAAATTGCGGTCGGTCAGCATGAATTTCATCGTCGTTCCCTTTGTCGTTGGTGCATGCCGCCCAGGGTGCGAAGCGGTTTGGGACAACGGCATGCACGGAAGCAGGCCCGCCCCGATCGATCGCCTACGCGGGGGCGGTTGCGACCGCCGGGGCGCCATTGCCTGAGGCGGCGATGATAGGGTGAGGTGACGTCAGGGAGTGTTCTGGAATCCGCAGAGCTTGTGCGGTGTTCCGCAAGTGGGGTGACGGCCTCCTCAGTTCGTCATCCACGGGCGGAGCAGCCGCGCAGCGGCGTCGCGGAGACCCGAGGATCCATGCCGCGACCTTGCCGACGGGATTCAACGGTGCAGGATCTGAACCGTGGCGACGCATTGGAGTCCCGGCATGGATCCCTTGGGCTGCGGAGCAGCTCCAGGGGTCTGCGCCGCGTCGCTGCGCTCCTTGCTCCGCCCGTGGATGACGAAGGGAGGGGCGCCGCCAACAAAAAGCCCGGCTCGAGGCCGGGCTTTTCAGAAACACGAAGGAGAAGCGATCAGCTGACCTGGACCTTCGAGGACGCGGCCTGGTCCTCGGCGATCTTCTGCTGGAACATCTGCGCGAAATCGATCGGGTCGAGCATCAGCGGCGGGAAGCCGCCATTGCGGGTCGCCTCGGCGATGATCTGGCGGGCGAAGGGGAACAGCAAACGCGGGCATTCGATGAACAGGATCGGCAGCATGTGTTCCTGCGGGAAGCCCGAAATGGCGAAGACGCCGCCATAGACCAGCTCGACGTTGAACAGCACTTCCTGGTCGAAGGAAGCCTTGGCGTTCAGCGTCAGATTGACGTCGAACTGCTTGTCGGAGAGAGGGTTGGCGTTGACGTTGACGTTGATGGCGATGCCGGGCGCCTTGTCGCGGCCTCGCAGCGAATTCGGCGCGCCGGGGCTTTCGAAGGACAGGTCCTTCACATACTGGGCCAGGACGTTGAGCGATGGCTGCGCCGCCGCATTGCCGTTTCCGTTGGCGCCGACCGGCGCGTCATCATTGCTGGCCATGAGCCTTTTCCTTTTGCCTGGGCAGCGTTGCTGACCGAATTGAAATCGGGCGTTCGCTACCATGGCCGGCATGACAAGACAAGGTTTGCCGCCTTGCTTCCCGCCTCGTCATCCCAGGGCGAAGCAGCCGCGCAGCGGCGTCGCGGAGACCCTGGGATCCATGCCGCGACCTTGGCCGAAGAATGCGGCGGTTCAAGACGCTTGGCCGGCAAGCCGCCACGGCGAAACTGACGAGCGGTACGGCAGGCCGAAAATCCCGCACCGCGGCGGCGCTCGGAGGTCGCGGCATGGATCCCAGGGTCTGCGCGCGTCGCTACGCTCCTTGCTTCGCCCCAGGATGACGAAGTGAACGAGCAGCCTCCTAATCGTCCTTCAGGCGCCGCCACGGCGAATTGTGATCCGGCCCGCGCTTGAAATCGTCCTCGCGCGAATAGTCGCCGTCGTCGAGGTCGATGACCTTTTCGCGCGGCCGGCCGCGGAAACCGCCGGCCGAGAAATCGGTGGCCACCACGATGCGGCCCTTGAAGCGGCTCCAGGCGAAGTCGCGCACCGGCGGCAGGAACAGCAGCAGGCCGATAATGTCAGTGATAAAGCCGGGGATGATCAACAGGATCGCCGCCACCACGATCATGGCGCCATGCGCCAGCTGGCGGGAGGGATCATGGCCGGCATCCATCTCGGCGCGGATGCGGGCCATGACGCCGAAGCCCTGGTGCCGGAGCAAAAGCACGCCGGCGATGCTCGAGGCCAGCACCAGGCCGACGGTCGCCAGCGCGCCGACCTCACGGCCGACGATGACGAAACCGGCGATTTCCAGCAGCGGGAGCGCGAGGAGGAAGAGGGGAAGCAGCGAAATGCGCAAGTCTTTACCGACCATTCGATTGTTTTGCCCGCTGGCGACCAATCGCCGCTGGCACGGAGGCTGTTAGATAGGTATGCCTGCCTTTGATTTGAATGATTGCACCTTGCGTTCTATATGCTTTGAATGTTGAACGCTATGCGACCGCGGCCTGTTGGCTGGACGGTCCGGCCTAGAGGCAGGGATTGATTGGCGGAAGATATGGGTTTCTTCGACTTCGGCACGATTTTCTTCCTGATCGCGGCGGTGGTGATCTTCTTCCAGCTGCGCAACGTGCTGGGCCGTCGGACCGGTAGCGAGCGGCCGCCCTTCGACCCCTACACGGCGGCGCGCACCGACAAGGACGCGACCCAGAAACCCGAGAATGTCGTTTCGCTGCCGCGCAAGCGGCTGCCGGGCGAGCAGGCACCGGCCGATGCCTACACGGCGATCGACGCTTTCGCCAAGCCCGACACCGATCTCAACAAGGGCCTGCGCGCGATCAAGGACAATGATCCGTCCTTCGATCCGAAGGGCTTCGTCGACGGCGCCAAGATGGCCTATGAGATGATCGTCATGGCCTATGCCGACGGCGACCGCAAAACGCTGAAGAACCTTCTGTCGCGCGAAGTCTATGACGGTTTCGTCGCCGCGATCGGCGAGCGCGAGGCCAAGTCGGAAAAGATCCAGTCCTCCTTCGTCGGCATCGACAAGGCCGACATCGTCTCGGCCGAGATGAAGGGCGGCGAGGCGCATGTGACGCTGCGCATCATCAGCGAGCTGATTTCGGCGACGCGCGACAAGGCGGGCGCCGTCATCGACGGCGATCCGGAAACCGTGGCCGAGGTCAAGGATGTCTGGACCTTCGCCCGCGACACGCGCTCGCGCGATCCGAACTGGAAGCTCGTCGCCACCGAAGAAGAAGACTGAGTCCCGATGCATGTCGCCCAAAAGTGCGAAGCGGTTTTGGGACGACGACTTGCATCAAAACCAAGACTCGAAGCGCGTCGCATGACGCTCTTCAAACACGACGCGCTTTAAAGCGACGGGGCTCCGGTGTCGCTATCGCCTCTCTTCCTCGAAAAATCCTTTGACGACCTGCCCGGCTGGGGCGACGACGACCACCTGCCGGCCTTCGAGGCTTTTCGCCGTTCCGCCTTCCATGCGCCGGTAAAACCCTATCGCAGCGGCGCGCTCGGCGTCGATTTCAGCGCCTTCACGGCGGCTTACGCGGAGGCGCGCACCGCGCCGCCCGTGAACCGGTCGGAGGCGCGAACTTTCTTCGAGCGCCATTTTGTCCCCATGCTGGTGCGGCCCGAGACCGGCGCCGGGCTGGTCACCGGCTTCTACGAGCCGCAAGTGGAGGCCTCGCCGGTGCGGACCGGGCGGTTTGCCGTGCCGCTCCTGTCGCGTCCGCCCGATCTCGTCGATGTTGACGACGCCAACCGGCCGCGGGGGATGGATTCCTATCTCGCCTTCGCGCGCCGCACGGCGGACGGAACGGTCGAGTATTTCGACCGTGGCGCGATCGAGCGCGGGGCGCTTGAGGGCCTGGGCCTGGAGATCGCCTGGCTGGCCGACAGGGTCGACGCCTTCTTCGTCCATGTGCAAGGGGCCGCGCGGCTCGCCATGACCGATGGCCGGCTGCGCCGCGTCACCTACGCGGCCAAATCGGGCCAGCGTTTTACCGGGCCGGGCAAAATCCTGAGCGAGCTGGGGGAAATCCCGCTGGCGCAAGTGACGATGCAGTCGATCCGCGCCTGGTTCAAGGCGCATCCCGACCGCATCGACGAGATCCTGTGGCAGAACCGCTCCTACATCTTCTTCCGCGAGGCCGATGTCGAGGACGCGGCCCTCGGCCCGATCGCCGCCGCCAAGGTGCCGCTGACGCCGGGCCGCTCCGTCGCCGTCGACCGGCTGCTGCACACATTCGGCACGCCCTTCCACATCGACGCGCCGACGCTCACCGCCTTTGACAAACAACCGTTCCGGCGGCTGATGATCGCGCAGGACACCGGCTCGGCCATCACCGGGCCGGCGCGGGGCGATCTCTTCGCCGGCTCCGGCGACGCGGCCGGCGAAATCGCCGGCGTGGTGCGCAACGCCGCCGATTTCTACGCGCTGGTGCCGCGCCCGCTGGCCGGGGGCGCCAGATGAGCAAGCGTCCGGACAAGCTCAGCGAGGACGACCGGGTGCTGTGGAACCTGGTGGCGCGCACGGCCAAGCCGCTGAAGGGCAGGGCCGCCGTCGACATTCCCGATATCGCCGCCGACACCAAGCCGACATCGCCGCAAGCGGCGCAGCCAGCCGCCAATGCGCCGGGCGCGGCAAAGCCGAAGGCGCAGCATGTCACGCATCGCCTCGACGAGCCGACGCTGGACAAATTGGCGAAGGGCCGGCTGCCGATCGAGGGCCGCGTCGACCTGCATGGGATGACGCAGGACGAGGCCTATTCGCTGCTGTTCTCGTTCCTGCACCGGGCGCATGCCGGCGGTGTCCGCTATGTCCTGGTCATCACCGGCAAGGGGTCGTCCTCCGGCGGCGACGGCGTCTTGCGGCGCGCGGTGCCGGCCTGGCTGTCGACGCCGGCGTTCCGGCCGCTGGTCTCCAGCCACGACCATGCCGCCCGCAACCATGGCGGCTCGGGCGCGCTCTATATCAGGCTGCGGCGGGTGCGTTCATGAGGGCTGAAGCCGTGGGGCGGGGCGCATGACACCGTTCGGCGAGAGGCTGCGGGCGCTTCGCGCCGATCGCGGCGTTACCCAGAAGGACATGGCGGCGGCGATCGGCATCAGCGCCGCCTATCTGTCGGCGCTCGAGCATGGCAGGCGCGGCGCGCCGACCTGGACGCTGATCCAGAAGATCATCGGCTATTTCAACATCATCTGGGACGATGCCGAGGAGCTGGCGCGGCTGGCCGAAGCCTCGCATCCGCGCGTGAAGCTCGACACGTCGGGTCTCAGCCCCGCCGCCACCGAGCTGGCCAATCTTCTGGCCGAGAACATCGAAAAGCTCGACGAAGCGGAGCTGCGCCGCATCACCGCCTCGATCCGCGCGGCGCTGGGCCGGCTGAAGTAACCGGTTTTATCCGCATTCCGCGACGGCGGGACGTTCGCCTGGCCGCAAGACAGTGCCCGCCGGCATCGGCCAGCGGGCAGGCGTGGCGAGATCAGTTCTTGCCGGCCGTGCTGCCGTTGGGGTTGCCGCCGTTGGTGCCCGGGCGATCATGGCCGTGGTCATTGTTTCCACCGCCCAGGCAGTCCGATGCGCCGGCAGTGCCACAACAACGGCCGGCCCAGAGGTCATTGAGGTTGGTGTGGGCGCAGCTGACCGTCTGGTCGGCCATCGCGGATCCGCCCAGGGCCGACACGGCGGCAACGGCGAGAAGGGTGTTTCGCAGAAAAGCAGTCATTTGAAGTCTCCATGGTTGGGTTTCGTCATTCACGGCTGTGTGTCGCCGGGCGAACGGAAATGGTTCACGGAGAGATTGAGAAAATTTTCGGGAGGGATGCGCGAGGTGCGCGACTGGCCATGTCGGCGCCGCCCCTCATCCGCCTGCCGGCACCTTCTCCCCGTGTAGAGACGGGGAGAAGGTGAACAGCCGCGCCGCTGGCGCTTGTACGTTGGCGAAAGCGCCTACAACAGCGTCTTTCTCCCCGTCACTATACGGGGAGAAATGCCCGGCAGGGCAATGAGGGGCAGCGCCAGCCTCTGCTATAATAACCGACAACGGGTGAAAGCCGCGGCTAAAAAACCGCTACCAGTCCCTATTCCACCGACCCCACCAGGACCTGCTGGCCGCCGCGGATCGAGACCCAGCGGCCTGTGTTGTCGATCGCCTGCCGCTTGAGGAAGCGGTAGCCGGTCTGGTCCCAGGCCCTGACCTTGTCGGTCAAATTGTCGAGCACGTAATCGCCCTTGTCGGTGCGCACGGTCAGCACCGAATGGCCTTCACCGTCCGGTTTGCGCACCACGGTGATGAGAAGATCGGAAAGCGAGATGCCCGAGCGGAACAGTTGGCGCCGCTTTTCCAGCACATAGTCCTCGCAATCGCCGACGCCCTTGTCGGGATAGGCCCAGACCTCGTCCTTGCCGTATATGTCCATGTCGCTCATCGGCTTGACGGCGGCGTTGACCCTGGCGGTGACATTGACGAGCTTGCGCATCAGCCCGTCGGTCATCCTGGCCGGAGCCAGGTTGCTCGGACGGATCGAGCATTCGGCTGGGTGCAGCTTGCAGAAATCATAGTGGCCGATCGGCTGCGAGGTGATGCCCCCGGTCGCCATCGCCCCGGCCGCCAAGGCCGGTGCCATCCAGCCTCCCGTGGCTGCCAGACCGGCCGCGGCCACGCACACGCGCAGCCTTCTCGCCATTGTTGAGGAATTCATTGTCCCCGCTCACCCTGTTGTTAACGAAACGTTAAGGGCGATCGACAGTCCGTGTCAATTACGACGACAGGCTGATTTGCAGCATGGTTACCCGCGGGGAGGGACAGCGGCACTTGTGCAACAGAATCGGCCCTGAAGCCGATTCTGTCCCGGAATTGCCTATCGCTTGGCGGTGCGGACCAGCTTCGGCTTCATCGCGACGCGGTTCTGGCGGCCATAGCTGGTGATGAAGTCGACGATGCGCGGCACGATCTCGGAGCGGAAGCGCGAGCCGTTGAAGACGCCGTAATGGCCGACCGCCGGCTGCATGTAATGGGCCTTCTTGTCGGCCGGAATATTGACGCACAAATCCTGCGCCGCCTTGGTCTGGCCGAGGCCCGATATGTCGTCATTCTCGCCCTCGACCGTGAACAGGGCGACATTGCGGATGACCGACGGGTCGATACGGGTGCCGCGATGCGTCATCTCGCCCTTGGGCAAGGCATGGCGAACGAAGACCGTGTCGACGGTCTGCAGGTAGAACTCGGCCGTCAGGTCCATGACCGCCAGATATTCGTCATAGAAGTCGCGGTGCTTCTCGGCGTTGTCGCCATCATGCTTCACAAGGTGCATGAAGAAGTCCTTGTGGGCGATGATGTGGCGGTCGAGGTTCATGCTCATGAAGCCGGACAGCTGCAGGAAGCCCGGATAGACCTCGCGGCCGAAGCCCGGCACCGGCCAGGGCGCGCGCATGACGACATTGTCGCGGAACCAGTCGATGCCCTTTTCCTCGGCCAGGAGATTGACCGCGGTCGGGTTGCGGCGGGTGTCGATCGGGCCGCCCATCAGGGTCATGGTCGAGGGCACGAAGGGATCGCCCTTCGCCTCCATCAGCGCCACCGCCGCCAGAACCGGCACGGAAGGCTGGCACACCGCCATCACATGGGTGTCAGGACCCAGCGCATGGAACATGTCGACGATGTAATCGATATAGTCGTCGAGATCGAAACTGCCGTCGGCCAGCGGCACCATGCGGGCATCGACCCAGTCGGTGATGTGGACATCGGCATAGGGCAGCATGGCTTCCACCGTGCCGCGCAGCAGCGTGGCGTAATGGCCCGACATCGGCGCGACGATCAGAAGCTTCGGATCCGGCTTGCGGCCGGCCGGCACCGCGCGTTCGAAGCGGACCAGATTGCAGAAAGGCTTCGACCAGACGGTCTTCTCGGTGACCTCGACGCTCTTCCAGTCGACGACGGTCTTGCCGAGGCCGAAGGCGGGCTTGCCATAGCGGCGCGTGGTGCGTTCGAAGAGTTCCGCGCCCGCGGCGACCGAGCGGCCCCAGGGCGTGTGGGCAATCGGATTGAGCGGGTTGGAGTAGAACATCCGCACCGCGTCGGCATAAAGCCGTGCCGGCTGCAGCGCCGCATGGTTCAATTCATAGAGCTGATAGAACATCGACAACCCCGCTGCTGCCTGCGACCGAAGGGACGACGAGCAGCGCCGAGCCTCAAATGTCTCGCGGCGAAGTTAACAACTAATTGCTGCGATGCAATACGTCACGTGGCGTGACCAATGGTTCTTTCGTCCAAAGGCTTGCAAATCCGCCCGGAATGGCGGAGCCGGCTCAGTGTGCGTTGCCGAAATGTGTAGGAAATATGTCGGGCCGCCGGAACCATGATCCTGAAAACCGGTTCCTGTTTTCGAAGGAGATCATGGTCCAGGGATAATCACATCAGACGCGTGCCATGCAGACCGAGGTATGGCCGGAACCGATGAAGCCGAGCTGGCCGGCGGCGCCCTTCGACAGGTCGAGTACGCGTCCGCGAATGAACGGGCCGCGATCGTTGATGCGCACGATGACGCTTTTGCCATTGTTCTGGTTGGTGACCCGCAATTTGGTGCCGAAAGGCAAGGTCCGGTGGGCGGCGGTCATCGCCGAAGGGTTCATGCGCTCGCCCGATGCGGTTTTCGAATGCAGCGCATACCAGGAAGCGCGACCGCACTGGCCGGCGGCGGCGGTCGCCGAAGTGGCGGAAGCGCCGACCATCAGGCCAGCAGCGATCGTTACCGCGACAAGCGCGGTCTGGTTTAGGTTCTTCATCTGTAAGGGGTGGCTCCGTTTTTGACAGACCCAAGCCGTTAGGTGCCGAATAAGGCAGGAAATGCGGCAAGCATCTGTCCGTTCCGTGGCGAGATCACACGTTTGGAGTCACCGGGTAACAGTCTGTCAGGGATTTTCCGGCACAATTTGATCCATTCTCGATGATCTCAGCGCCGATATCCGAGATCGTTTTGACAAGATGCCGGATTAATTTCCAAGTAGATTCCGGTGTGATTGTGCCACTTCCTTTGGCTCTTTCATCACGGTCACGGCACGGCCAACGATCGACTTGAAAAGCGAGATCCGTCAATGAGACTGACCAAAAATCTGCTGGCCTTGATTGTGCTGGCCATCGGTGCGCTGTGGTCGCTGCAAGGCATCGGCGTGGTCGGCGGCAGCTTCATGACCGGCCAGCCGCAATGGTTTTATATCGGCATCGTCACCATGCTGGTCGGCCTGGCCGGGCTGGTGTGGGCGAACCGGTAGGGGGTGGGTGGCGGTAAGGTCGACCCCCACTCCGTCGAGCTGCGCTCGACACCTCTCCCCCGATCGACGGGGGAGAGGAAAGGCGCGAGCTTTTGCCGGCTGGCTCCCTTCCTCTCCCTCGGGAGGGGGAGAGGTGGCGCGGCAAAGCCGCGACGGAGTGGGGGAAGCCGCTCGTCAATCGCGTAACCGCAAGACAGCCCTAGCCCGGCGAGCAAGAAAACTGTCACCCGTGCCGTCGGGCCATTCTGTTACCTATTTATCCGGTTCAGACAGAATGCCCCGCCGCAAGACTACCCTAGCCGAACAGCCGGTCCAGGATCGTGCCTTCGAGGCGGGCGAGCTCGGCGGAACCGCGCCGCCGCGGCCTTTCCACCGGCACCTCCAGATCGAGCGCGATCTTGCCGGCGCTGATCACCACCACCCGGTCGGCGAGCGCGACCGCTTCGGCGACGTCGTGCGTGACCAGCACGGCGGTGAATTTCTGGGCGAGCCAGATGCGCTCCAGCAATTGCTGCATCTCGATGCGGGTCAGCGCGTCGAGCGCGCCGAGCGGCTCGTCGAGCGCCAGGATCTGCGGGTGGCCGACCAATGCGCGGGCCAGCGCCACGCGCTGCTTCTGGCCGCCGGACAGCACCGAGGGCCATTCATCGGCGCGATCGGCGAGGCCAACCTCGGCAAGGATATCGAGCGCGCGTTGCCTGGCGTCCGCGCCGGCAGCGATGCCGTTCAGCCCGACCTCGACATTTTTGACCACGCTGGCCCAGGGCAGCAGACGCGGCTCCTGGAACATGAAACGGGTGCGGCTGTGACCCTCTTCCCCGGCTCCAAGCGTCAGCGATCCCGATGTCGGGCGGTCGAGCCCCGCCAGCAACCGGAGCAGCGTGCTCTTGCCGCAGCCGCTCTTGCCGATGACGGCAACGAACTGCCCGGCCGGCACTTCGAGGTCGATGCCGTCGAGCACGGTCTTGTCGCCGAAGCGCTTTCCCACGCCCTTGAAGGCGAAGGCGCGCCGTCCTTCGACCGCCATGGCCGGTCGCGCCGGCGCCGGCGTGGCGACGAAGGATCGGGCGGCGGTCAGGCTGGCGGCGGTCATGGACAGCATCTCATCCGTTCTGGAAGGCCGGATGCCAGCCGAGCGACAGCCGCTCGAGCAGGCGGGCGAGGCTGTCGGCGAGCTTGCCGAGCAGCGCGTAGATCAGGATCGACAGCACGACGACATCGATCAGCAGGAATTCGCGCGCCTGCATGGCCATGTAGCCGAGGCCGGAACTGGCCGAGATGGTTTCGGCGACGATCAGTGTCAGCCACATGATGCCGAGCGCGTAGCGCAGGCCGACGAAGATCGCCGGCAGCGCGCCCGGCAGGATGACGCGAAAGAACAGCGCGCGCCGGTCCATGCCGTAGACGCGGCCCATCTCGACCAGCTGCGGGTCGACGCCCTGGATGCCGAGCAGCGTGTTGACGTAGATCGGAAAGAACACGCCAAGCGCCACCAGGAACAGTTTTGCCTCCTCGTCGATGCCGAACCACAGGATGACGAGCGGGATCAGCGCCAGATGCGGAATGTTGCGGATCATCTGCAGCGTGGTGTCGGTCAGGCCGCGGCTGAGCCGCGACAGGCCGTTGGCGAGGCCGAGCGCGAAGCCGATCGAACCGCCTATGGCAAAGCCGCCAAGCGCGCGCGCCGTGGAAACACCGATGTTGCGGATCAGTTCACCCGAAAGCGTCAGCCGCCAGAAGGCCTCGGCGACGGCGCTTGGCGCCGGCAGCACATTGGCCGGCATGACACCCGCGCGCGACGCGGCTTCCCAGCCGGCAATCACCAGGATCGGCAACACCCAGCCGATGGCGTTTGCGTGGAGGCGCGCGGAAAAGCTCATGAAGAGGCCTGCAGGCGGGCGGCACCGTGGAAGCCGACCGAGAATTCATTGGCGATGTCCTGGTGCGCCCGCTGCCGCCTGGTGCCAAGCCCGAGACGTGGGAACAGCAGCTCGGCGACGCGGTAGGCTTCTTCCAGATGCGGGTAACCGGAGCCGATGATGGTATCGATGCCAATCGCCTGGTATTCGCGGATGCGCGCGGCGACCTGCTCGGGCGTGCCGACCAACGCGGTGCCGGCGCCGCCGCGCACCAGGCCGACGCCCGCCCACAGATTGGGCGAGACGACCAGCTTGTCACGGCGGCCGCCATGCAGCTCTGCCATGCGGCGCTGGCCGACCGAATCCATCTGGTTGAGGAAGCGCGCCTGCGCATTCTCGATCTGGGCGTCGGTGACATGGCTGATCAGCCGGTCGGCGGCCCGCCAGGCCTCGTCCTCGGTTTCGCGCACGATGAAATGCAGCCGGATGCCGAAACGCAGTTTCCTGCCGCGCAGGGCCGCCTTCGCGCGCGCCGAGGCCAGCTTCTCGGCCACCTGTGCCGGCGGTTCGCCCCAGGTCAGGTACATGTCGACGAGGTCGGCGGCGAGGTCCTGGCCGGCGTCGGACGAGCCGCCGAAATAGAGCGGCGGCCGTTCCTGCAACGGCAAGAGGTCGAGTCGGCCATTCTCGACGCGGTAGTATTTGCCGTCGAAGTTGACGCGCTCGCCGGATACCAGGCCGCGCCAGATGGTGAGGAATTCCCGCGCCTGGGCGTAGCGCTCGTCATGCGGGAGGAAGACGCCGTCGCCGGCGAGCTCGGTCGGATTGCCGCCGACCACCACATTGAGCAACAGCCGGCCATTGCTCAGCCGGTCGAGTGCCGCGGTCTGGCGCGCGGCGAAGGTCGGCAGCGTCACACCGGGCCGCAAGGCGACCAGGAATTTGAGTTTCTCGGTGAGCGTCGCAAGTCCTGTCGCGGTGATCCAGGAATCCTCGCAATTCTGACCGGTCGGCAACAGCACGCCGGGAAAGCCGAGCCGGTCGACCGCCTGCGCGATCTCCTTGAAATACCCGAACTCCGGCGGCCGCTGCTGTTGCTCGGAACCAAGATAGGAGCCGTCGCCATGGGTCGGGATGAACCAGAAGAAATCGAGCGGCGCGGTGCCGGCCGGCGTGGTCATGTCTGGCGCGGTCACGGGCGGATCTCCTGAAGATATCAGCGGAAACGACAAAGGCGCCGGACGTTTCCGCCCGGCGCCATGCGAGAAAAATCAGTTGCCCGGCGCGGTCCACACCGCGTCGGAGATGCGGACCGCCTTCGGGATCAGGCCGAGCTTGTAGAAGCGGTCGGCTGTCGCCTGCTGGCCGGCGGTGATCTCGTCGGTGATCGGAAAGATGCCGAATTTTGTGCGGTTGGCGGCAATGGTCTGTGCGTCGAGCGGCACGCCGGTCACCTCATGCAGCGCCTCGGCCACCTTGTCGCGGTTCTGGTCCGCCCATTTCGCCGCCTCGCCGAGGGCGGCGATCGTCGTGGTGACGATCTCGGGATGCGCCTTGGCGAAATCCTTGTTGGCGAGGAAATAGGTGTTGACCTTGAGCACATCGCTGGAGCGGGCCAGAACACGCGGCTGATAACGCGTTTCGGCGATGGCGAAGAAGGGATCCCAGACCGCCCAGGCATCGATCTGGTCGCTGGCGAAGGCGGCGGCCGCATCGGCGGGGCTGAGATAGACCGGCGTGATCTGATCGAAGGGGATACCTGCCTTTTCCAGCGCGGCGACCAGCAGGTTATGCGCGCTGGTGCCCTTGCCGACGCCGACGCGCTTGCCCTTGAGATCGGCGACCGACTGGACCTGCGACGCCGGCTTGACGAAGATCGCCTCGCCGTCGCCATTGGACGGCAGCGCTGCCGCGTAGACAATGTTGGCGCCCGCCGACTGGCCGAAGATCGGCGGCGCGTCGCCGGTCCAGCCGGCGTCAATGGCGCCGACATTGAGCGCCTCGACCAGCGGCGGGCCAGCGGTGAATTCGACCCACTTGACGGTGACGCCCTTGTCGCCAAGCGCCTTTTCGAGGACCTGCTGCTGCCGGGCGATCACCGGCAGGCCGGTTTTCTGATAGCCGATGCTGAACTGCTTCAGCTCCTGCGCCGTGGCGCCGAACGACAGGGCAACCGTCGCGGCCACAAGGCCGATGCCGAAAGCGCGCCTCGTCAAATTGAACATGATCCCTCTCCTTCGCTGTGGATCGGCGCCGGGAGCATGTCCTCGCCGGTTGGAAGAGAGATAAGGCTAGGTAGTTCTATAAATTTAGTAGAGGAACGATTTTGCGAGATGAGGCTGGAGGGCGGAATGGTTTTTCAGCCGCTTGGTCAATCGGCGGCGGCCGTTGCTAGCCTCTTTCTCCCCGTGAACGGGGAGAAATGCCCGGCAGGGCAATAAGGGGCAGCGCCGGCATTGGACTGGTAGCCTGCAGCATTAAATCGGACCTGTGTTCGCCTGACTCGATTGCACACCTAGGTCTGCGGTCTGCGCCGCCCCTCACCTGCCTGCCGGCATCCCCCGTAAACGGGGCGAGGGGCGCTCTGTCCATGGTCTCGCCAGTCACTGCGACCAGTACTGCCAGGCCCAGTAGAAGCTCTCGTCGCGCGGCGGCAGGCGGTCGCGCCCGGCCTGGAACGGGACTGGCGCCGGCGATGGAGGGTTGTCCTCCTTCGTCGCCTTGCGATCGGAGGCAAGGCCCAGCAGCCAGGTGCCGAAATGGGCGAACAGCACGGCGGTGGAATGGGTCATGGTCATTCTCTCCTGCACTTGCGGTTGGTCACTCCCGTCCCGCCCACGGGACGAGCGCGCGCTCGATCCTGCGGATGGTGAATTCGAGTACGAAGGCAATGGCCGCGATCACCAGAATGCCCATGATCACCACGTCGGTGACCAGGAACTGGGCCGCGGACTGGATCATGAAGCCAAGACCCCGCGTCGCCGCGACCAGTTCGGCGGCGACCAACGTCGACCAGCCGGCGCCGAGCGCGATGCGCAGGCCGGTCAGGATCGAGGGCAGCGCGCTGGGCAGGATCACGTGGCGGACCACCTGGCGCTTTGTGGCGCCAAGCGAACGCGCCGCGTTGACGCGCTCCTGCGAGACGCCGCGAACGCCCGACGCCGTTGACAATGCCACCGGCGCCAGCATGGCGATGGCGATCACCAGGATCTTCGACGGCTCGCCTATGCCGAACCAGATGATGACCAGCGGCAAATAGGCGAGCGGCGGGATCGGCCGCAGGAATTCCAGCAGCGGATCGAAGATGCCGCGGCCGACAGTGCTGATGCCGATGGCGAGACCCACCGGCACGCCGACGAGGATGGCCGCGACGAGTGCCGCAAACACGCGGCCGAGGCTGGCGACGACATGCTGCAGCAGCGTCGCGTCGACGAAGCCATCCCTGATGACGACGATGAATTTGTTCCAGACGGCGACCGGTGAGGGCAGGAACACCGGCGACACCAGTTGCAGGCGGGCCGACAGCGCCCACGCCGCCAGCACCACCAGTATGGTGACCGCGCTGATCATGCGGGCCGAAACGCCCTTGCGTTTCGGGCTTGGCCGCGACCACGGCACCGACAGGCCGTCGGCCTCTTCGGTCCTCGAGCCGGGTCGTTCGGTGTAGGAGGAGATGGTCATGCCGCCTCTCCCTCGAAGATGGCGTCGGTCAGTTCGCCGCGCGCCGCGGCGAAGGCGGGATCGGCCTTGATCGCGCGGATGGCCTCGCCCGAGGCGTAGCGCCTGGAGAAGCCAGGTTCGAAGGTGCGCACCACGCGGCCGGGGCCGGGCGCCAGCACGACGATGCGGGTGGCGAGCACCAGCGCCTCCTCGATACCGTGGGTGACCATGAGCACGCCGGCACGGCTTGCCGTCCAGAGGTCGAGCAGCGTCGTCTGCATGCGCTCGCGCGTCAGCGCATCGAGCGCGCCGAGCGGCTCGTCGAGCAGCAGGAATTGCGGTTCGGCGGCGAGCGCGCGGGCAAGGCCGACACGCTGGCGCATGCCGCCGGACAGCTCCCAGATGCGCTTGTCGCCGGCATCGGTGAGTTTGACCAGCGCCAGAAGCTCGTCGGCGCGGCGCGCCCGCTCGTCGGGCCCGACACCGCGCAGGCGCAGCGCGAAAGCAACGTTCTCGCGCGCCGTCAGCCAGGGAAACAGCGCGTCGTTCTGGAACACCACGGCGCGATCCGAACCAGGTGCCGTGATCGGCTGGCCGTTGATCGTGGCCGTGCCGCGCGCCGGCGCGACCAGGCCGGCGGCGACATTGAGCAGCGAGGTCTTGCCGCAGCCGGAGCGGCCGACAAGGACGACGAAATCATCCTTGCCGATGTCGATCGACACCCGTTCGACGGCGGGTGCCGGCTGGCCCTCGTAGCGGATCGAGATCTTGTCGAGCACGAGATGCGGCATGGGGCCTCTCCGAGGAAATCCGACTGCCCCGGAACGGCTCCTCGTCAGCAGGTCCGGGGCAGGCAGCACGCGGCGTCAGGGAAGGAGCGCGCGAGCCATTTGAGCGCCGCCGCATTGCCGCCAGGGCATGCGGGGACGCTTCAGCACTGGGCTCAGTTCGAGGCCAGCGCCTCGGTGACGTATTTCGATGTCAGGTATTTCGAATAGTCCGGCAGCACGGCGTCGACCTTGCCCTGTTCCTTGAGGAAGGCGGAGGCCGCCGCGACCGCCTTGACCGTGCCGCCGCCGAGGAACTTGTCGGAGGCCTGCTCCTCGAGCGTCGGGAAGACGTAGCCCTTCAGCAATTCGGGCACCTCTTCCAGCTTGGCGCCGGTGAGCTTGGCGATCTTTCCGGCCTGCGGCGAAGACACCGACCAGGCGTCGGGCTTGGCGAGATACTCGGCATAGGCGGCGCCCGTCACCTTGACGAAGTCGCGCACCGCTTCCGGGTTCTTCTCGGCAAAATCGGTGCGCACGATCCAGGCATCGAACGTCGGTGCGCCCCAGGCGGCGACCTGCGAGGAATCCAGCACCACCTTGCCTGTCGTCTTGATCTGGCCGAGTGCCGGATCCCAGACATAGGCGGCGTCGATGTCGCCGCGCGCGAAGGCGGCGGCGATTTCCGGCGGCCTGAGATTGAGGATCTGGACCGACTTCGGATCGACATTCTCATGCTTGAGCGCGGCAAGCAGGCTGTAATGCGTCGTCGAGACGAAGGGCACGGCGACCTTCTTGCCGGCGAGGTCGGCGACCTTCTCGATGCCGGCGCCGTTGCGGGCGACAAGCGCCTCGGACGGCCCGATCAGGCCGACGACGAAGATCGTCTGGATCGGCAGTTCGCGGCTGGCCGCCGCCGCCAGCGGGCTCGAACCGACATAGCCGATGTCGACCGAGCCGGAAGCGACCGCGGCGATGACATCGGCACCGGAATCGAACTTGCGCCAGTCGATCGTGGCCTTGGTGGCCTTTTCATAAGTCCCATCGGCCTGCGGCACTTTGGAGGGTTCGACCACCGTCTGGTAGCCGATGGTGATCTTCAGGTCGTCGGCCAGGGCCGGGCCAAGGAAGGCGGCCCCGGCAAGGGCGGCCGACGACAGAAGGAGAATGCGTCGCGAAATGGTGGACATCAAAGGGCTCCATGAAAACAGAGAAAATCGGATCGCCCCATTATAGTCCGCTAATTCTATCGGCCTTGTAGAGTTAAATTGTTTCAACGAAGGCGGGGTTGTTGGAAAAAAGCTGTCGGTTGCGGAAGGCTGGAGCGCATAGGTCGGCTGTGGCCGCTCGCTGCTTCGATGACAGACCGCTGTAGGAGCAGGAATGGCGCTCCGCGAACCTTCCAACCTTAGTCATTTATGGCGGAGCAAGGAGCGAAGCGACGCGGCGCAGACCCTAGGATCCATGCCGCGACATGTAAGCGTCGCCACGGTTCAGAACTCTGCACCGCTGCACTCTTCGATCAACGTCACGGAATGGATCCTCGGGTCTCCGCGACGCCGCTTCGCGGCTGCTCCGCCCGTGGATGACGAAGTTGTAGAGGCTCCGGCACTCGACTGCTTGTCTGTGCCGTTCACGCACGAATGATAAATTCTTACCCAGGCCAGCACCACGCAAATCCATGCCTCGAACGGCTACGGAATTGACAAGCCGTTCCGCGTGTTCGAGGGTAAGTATAGTATCCTTATCGACATGAGGGAATTGGAGGCGACGATGAGCGGGCACCCCACCACCATGATCGCTCGCGGCATTCGGCTGTCGATGTTGTGTGAGTCGGCGCGCGACACGGCTGTCTCGCCGGGAGCCATCCTGTCGCTTTGGGCGGTCGATGTGCATTTCTGTGCCCTTAATGGCACAAAAGCCTGACAAATGGCCTAAACGGCTTGAAAACAAAGCAAAATCAACAGTTCTCGGCTTGTATATCATGTCACTAGAATTTATGTGTCATGGATGCTTGGGCGCGGCGGGGAGGCACGCCAGGCGTTTCGCAACGGATGGCTTCAAGCCATCGCATGACAGAGAAACGTTCGGTTTATGCTCACCAAAAAAGGCAAGTACGGCCTCAAGGCGCTTGTACACCTCGCGCGGATGCCGGCCGGGCAGCTCGCTTTCGTCAACGACATCGCGACCGGCAACAACATCCCGAAGAAGTTTCTTGACGCCATCCTGGGCGAGCTGCGCAATGCCGGTTTCGTCCAGAGCCGCAAGGGCAAGGATGGCGGTTACCGTCTGGCTCGGCCCGCCGACGAGATCAAGGTCGGCCACGTCGTGCGCGTCCTTGACGGGCCGCTGGCCCCAATTCCCTGCGCCAGCCGCACACAATATCAGCGCTGCGAAGACTGCAACGAGGCGACATGCCAAGTCCGACATCTGATGCTGGAGGTCCGGCAGGCGATCGCCGAGGTGCTCGACCAGCGCAGCCTCGCCGAAATGCGCGATATCGGCCTCGACGAGCTTCCAGCCGCGAGGGAGATCCACAATCTTCCGATCGCGGTGAAGGTCCAGGCCTGACGCATCGCATACCGCGGGAACGCGCATGAGCGGGCGCGCCAATTCGATCATCATTGTCGGCGGCGGCGCCTCGGGCGTCGTGCTTGCCGCGCATCTCCTGAAATCGCCCAATCCGGATCTGCGTGTCACGCTGGTCGAAAAGCGCCCGCATTTCGGCCAGGGCATCGCCTATTCGACGCTGCTGTCGGCGCATGTGCTGAATGTCAGCGCCGCCGGCATGAGCGCCTATGCCGACGACCCCGGCAATTTCTGGCGCTGGCTGCAGGCGCGCGGCCTTGTGAGCCAGGAGCAGACGCCACAGACACCATTCTACGCACCGCGCAGCATCTATGCCCGCTATCTCGGCGAGCTGCTCGACGAACTCGAAGCGCGCGAACAGCCGACCGGGCGGCTGCGCCTGATCCACGAGGAGAGCCTGTCGATCACGCCGACCCCGTCCGGCGTCGAGGTGGCGCTCGCCAATGGCACCAGCGTCGTCGCCCATCTGGCCATACTCGCCACCGGCCATGACGAACAGCCGGCGCAAGGCCATGCGATCCGCATGGGCTCGGAAGCCGATACAGCGCTCGATCCGCACAGCCCCGTGATGGTGCTGGGCACCGGCCTCAGCATGGTGGACGCGTTCCTGGCGCTGGAACAGCGCGGCCACACCGGCAAGATCATCGCGGTTTCCCGGCGCGGCCTGCTGCCGTCGCCGCATCGCAAGGGCAATCCGATCAAGCTCGACGTCGCCGACATCCCGCTCGGCACCCAGCTTTCCTATTTCGTCGGCTGGTTCCGCGACCTGATCCGCGAGAACCAGAAGGCCGGCATCGACTGGCGCGACGTGGTCGACGGCCTGCGCCCCTTCAACCAGAAGATCTGGCAGAACTGGCCGGCTTCCGCCAAGCGCCGCTTCGTCGAGCACACCAAGGCCTGGTGGGACATCCACCGCCATCGCATGGCGCCGGAAGTCTACGCCAAGGTGACCGAGGCCGTGCAATCCGGCCGCATCCGGCTTGTCGCCGGCCGCGTCGTCGGCATCGTGCCGGGGGAGACTTTCACCGTCGACGTCCAGTCGCGCCACAGCCAGCTTGTCGAGACTTTCGAGGTTGCTCGTATCTATGATTGCTCGGGCATCGTGCGTGACATTTCGACCTCGTCGAACAGCGTGGTGCGCTCGCTGGTCGACCGCGGGCTCGCGCGGCCGGACCCGATGCGCATCGGCCTCGACGTGTCGCCCAATTGCGAGATCATCGCCAGCGACGGCACGGTCTCGCGAAAGATCCTCGCCGTCGGCCCGCTGACGCGCGGCACCTTCTTCGAGATCGACGCCATCCCGGATATTCGCGTGCAGTGTGCAAGGCTGAGCAAGCAGTTGCTGGGGTGAATCGTTGGTGGGTTGCGCTCTGCGGCGCCCCTCTGGCCTGCCCCACCGACCGTGGCACAAACTGGAATTTCATTCCCCGTCTGGCCGGTTGATTGGCATGATCTATCTTCTTTCCGGCGACAAACGGCTGGAAAAGAGGCTACGCTGCCGCTCTGCCCCCCTAGGCGGTCGCTTGATCATGGAGCATCGAAATGAGCGAGCACAGGCAAGCCGCGTCGGACAATGCCGCCTCGGACAGCGCAACATCCCGGCTGCGCCCTCCCTATGCCTCGGTTCTCGACCTGATCGGCCAGACGCCGGTGGTCGAGCTGACCAAGTTCGACACCGGAAAATGCCGGCTGTTCATCAAGCTCGAAAGCCAGAATCCCGGCGGCTCGATCAAGGACCGCATCGCGCTGTCGATGATCGCCGCCGCCGAAAAGCAAGGCAAGCTCAGGCCGGGCGGCACCATCGTCGAGGCAACCGCGGGCAATACCGGCCTCGGCCTTGCCCAGGTCGGCATCCCCAAGGGCTACCGCATCGTGCTGGTCGTGCCCGACAAGATGTCGCGCGAAAAGATCCAGCATCTGCGCGCGCTGGGTGCGGAGGTGCGCATGACGCGCTCCGATGTCGGCAAGGGCCACCCCGAATATTACCAGGACATGGCCGAGAAAATCGCGGCGGAGGTGCCGGGCGCCTTCTACGCCAACCAGTTCGCCAATCCGGCCAACCCGCTGGCACATGAGACGACCACCGGCCCGGAGATCTTTTCGCAGCTCGACGGCAATGTCGACGCGGTTGTCGTCGGCGTCGGCTCGGGCGGCACGCTGACCGGGCTTGGCCGATATTTTGCCCAGGTGTCGCCGAAGACCGAAATGGTGCTGGCCGATCCGGTCGGCTCGGTGCTGGCGCCCTTGATCAAGACCGGCAAGATGGAAGAGGCCGGCAGCTGGACGGTGGAAGGCATAGGCGAGGATTTCGTGCCGCCCAATGCCGATTTGTCGCTGGTCAGGAAGGCCTATTCCATCACGGACAAGCAGAGCATGCTGGCGGTGCGCGATCTCCTGTCACGCGAAGGCATCCTGGCCGGCTCGTCGTCGGGCACGCTGTTGTCGGCCGCGCTGCGCTATTGCCGCGAGCAGACGGTGCCGAAGCGCGTCGTCACCTTCGTCTGCGACAGCGGCAACAAATACCTCTCCAAGGTGTTCGACGATTTCTGGCTGGCCGAGCAGGGCCTGGCCGAGCACGAGCAGCATGGCGACCTGCGCGACCTCGTCATGCGCTCGCACCGCACAGGCGACACCGTTTTCGTCGGCCCGGACGAAAGCCTGCTCAACGCCTATGGCCGCATGCGCCGCTCGGATGTGTCGCAGCTGCCGGTGCTCGACAATGGCAAGCTCGTCGGCATCGTCGACGAGAGCGACATATTGGCCAAGGTCGACGGCCCCTATGACGGCCGCTGGGAGCGGTTCAACGGCCCCGTGCGCACGGCCATGACCTCCAATCTGCACACGCTGCAGGCCAGCCAGACGCTGGATGCGCTGCTGCCGGTGTTCGACCGCAACGAGGTCGCCATCATCTTCGACAGCGACGAGTTCGTCGGCCTGATAACCCGCATCGACCTGATCAACCATCTGAGGCGCGCCCGATGACCAAACACACCCCGCCAGCCGGCAAGAACCGCCTGGCCTTTTCGACGCGCACCATCCATGGCGGCCAGAGCCACGACCCGCTGACCGGCGCGGTGATGGTGCCGATCTACGCCACCTCGACCTACGGCCAGCAGTCACCCGGCGTGCACAAGGGTTTCGAATACGCGCGCAGCCAGAACCCCACCCGCTTTGCCTTCGAGCGCGCCGTGGCCGACCTCGAAAGCGGCACCGCCGCCTTCGCCTTCGCTTCAGGCCTGGCGGCGATCTCGACGGTGCTCGAACTGCTCGATAGCGGGGCCCATATCGTCGCCACCGACGACATCTATGGCGGCTCGTTCCGGCTGATGGAGCGGGTGCGCAAACGCTCGGCCAACCTGCAGGTCTCGTTCGTCGATTTCACAGACCTGGCGGCGGTCGAGGCCGCGATCCGGCCCGAAACGAAACTGCTGTGGGTCGAGACGCCGACCAACCCGCTGCTGCGCATCGTCGATCTCGAAGGCGTCGCGGCTCTCGCCAAACGCAAGGGCATCCTGTCGGTCGCCGACAACACCTTCTGCAGCCCCTATATCCAGCGGCCGCTGGAGCTTGGCATCGATATCGTGGTCCACTCGACGACCAAATATCTCAACGGCCATTCCGACATGGTCGGCGGTGTGGCGGTTGTCGGCGACAACAAGGATCTCGCCGCCCAGCTGAAATTCCTGCAGAACGCCATCGGCGCCATATCGGGCCCGTTCGACAGTTTTCTCGCCTTGCGTGGCCTGAAGACGCTGGCGCTCAGGATGGAGCGGCATTCCGACAACGGGCTGAAGATCGCGCAGTGGCTGGAAGCCCGCAAGGATGTGCGCCGGGTGATCTATCCCGGCCTCGCCAGCCATCCCCAGCATGCCATCGCCGTCCAGCAGATGCACGCCTTCGGCGGCATGATATCAGCCGTGCTCGACCGCGACCTGGCCGGCACCAAACGCTTCCTCGAACGCACGCAATTGTTCACGCTCGCCGAAAGCCTTGGCGGGGTGGAAAGCCTGATCGAGCACCCCGCGCTGATGACGCATGGCTCCATTCCCGCCGAGAAGCGCGAGGAGATCGGCATATCGGATTCGCTGGTAAGGCTGTCGGCGGGGATCGAGGATGGCGACGACCTGATCGCGGATCTGGAGCAGGCGCTGGGGGGCTAGATCTTTCGAAGCCAAGGGCGCCGCCGCCCAGTTGACCTCTCGCGTCATTCGCCCGAGATGTAGCGCCCATGGCGACGCGCGAACCCCAAAGGCCCACCGAGACTCTGACCTTCGCGGTGCTTGTATTCCCCGGCTTTCCGATGATGGCGTTCAGCTCCGTCATCGAGCCGTTGCGCGCCGCCAACATATTGGCGAAGCGGGAGTGCTACCGTTGGATCATAGTCGGCGGCACGAAAGGTGCGGTCGAGGCCTCGAACGGCGTCGTCATCCAGCCCGGTTTCTACGCCGAGGATGCGCCCAAGGTCGACCGCATAGTCGTGTGCTCCGGGGGTGACGCCGATCATCTCGTCGCCGAAGACGCCGCCAACTGGATCCGCCGCAGCCTGCGCAATGGCGCCCATATCGGCGCGGTGGCGGATGCGGCGTTCTTCCTGGCTCGGGCCGGCCTGCTCGACGGCCACGCCTGCACCTTGCACTGGACCAGCCAGGCCGCCTTCACCGAGGCCTTCCCCAACATCGAGCTCAAGCGCGACCTCTACGTCATCGACCGCAAGCGCTTCACCTCGGCCGGCGGCGTCGGCAGCCTCGACATGATGCTGGAGATCATCACAAGGGATTACGGCGCCGAGCTTGCCGCCGGCGTCGCCGAATGGTTCGTGCACAGCCAGCTGCGCTCCAGCGTCGACCGCAAGCTGATGCCGCTGCGCCTGCGCACCGGCGTCCAGAACGAGCTGGTGCTGTCGGCGATCGCGATCATGGAGGATGCGGTGGAGGAGCGGCTCGGCATGGCCGAGCTCACCGCACGGCTCGGCGTGTCCTCCGACAAGCTCGAACGCTCCTTTCGCTCCGAACTCGCCATCTCGCCCAACGGCTATTACCGGCGCCTGCGGCTGAAACGCGCCGCCGACCTGCTGGCGCATTCGACGCTCGCGGTGCGCGACGTCGCGCTGGCCTGCGGCTTCGCTTCGATGTCGAGTTTTGCCCGGGCTTTCCGGGAAGAGCATGGACATCCGCCGAAACTCGCGAGGCGGCATTAGGGGCTATCTTCGTCATCCTAGGGCGGAGCGCCGCGAAGCGGCGTGGAGACCCTAGGATCCATGCCGCGACATCGGCCAAAATATGCAGCGGTCCAAGTGTCGTCCCCCGCGAGAATGCCTGGTTCTGAACCGCTTTAATGTAGCACAGACGCCCCGGCATGGATCCTCGGGTCTTCGCCGCGTCGCTTCGCTCCTTGCTCCGCCCGTGGATGACGAAGGCAGGCGTCAGCGGCATCCGGCACAACACACGCGGTTTTCCGCACAATCCTTCGGCCCCGCCTGCGCCATGCTCCCGGCCTAGCAAATCCACCCAAGGCCAGGCACCCCATGAGCATCGTCGTATTCGAACCAGACAGCACCGAGGACGTCGACTTCAAGGATCGCATGCGTCACCCGGCGGCGGCCGATCCGGCCGGCGGCATGTGGCTGTCCGATACGGAGCCATCCTTCATCGATGCCGACGCCTTGCGCAAAGGCCGGCTGGCTAAATTGCGCGGCTGGATGCGCGAGGCGGGCTATGGCGGCGTCGTGCTGTTCGACCCGTACAACCAGCGCTATGCCACCGGCTCGCGCAACATGTTCGGCTATTTCCTGCGCAACTCGACCCGCTATTTCTTCATCCCCACCGAAGGGCCGATCGTGCTTTTCGAATATCCGCAGAGCTACCATGTCTCGATGGTGCTCGACACGATCGACGAGGCGCGGCCTTCCAAGCTGGTCTGGTCGTCGGTCTCGGGCCGCGACGACGAAACCGCCGGACCCTTCGCCGACGAGATCGCCGAGCTTTTGAAGAAGCATGGCGGCGGCTCGATGAAGCTCGGGCTCGACCGCTGCAGCCATCTGCAGGCGCTGGCGCTGGAAAAGCGTGGCTGCGAGGTGCGGGATTGCCAGGGCGAGATCCTGGCCGTGCGCGCGGTGAAGACGCCGGAGGAGGTGAAATGCCTGCAGGTGTCGATGGCCGGCGCCGAGGCCGCGGTCTATGCGGTGCGCGAGGCCATCAGGCCCGGCGTCTCCGAAAACGACCTGTTCGCCATCATGTATGGCGAGGTCATCCGCCAGGGTGGCGAGTTCATCGAGACGCGGCTGCTGACGTCCGGCCAACGCACCAATCCCTGGTTCAACGAGGCCAGCGGGCGAAAAATCCGGCCGGGCGAGCTGCTGGCGCTCGATACCGACACGATCGGCTGCTACGGCTACTATTCCGATTTCTCGCGCACCTTCCGCTGCGGACCCGGCAAGCCGACGCCCTACCAGAAGTCGCTCTACCGCATGGCGCACGATCAGGTTCAGCACAATATCTCGATCGTCAAACCCGGCATGGCGTTCCGCGAGATCGCCGAGAAGGCGTGGAAAATCCCCGACCGCTTCGTCGACCAGCGCTACACTTCGGTCATGCACGGGGTCGGCATGCATGGCGAGACGCCGTTCATCGCGCATGCCATGGATTACAAGACCTATGGCCGCGACGGCCATATCGTGCCAGGCATGGTGGTGAGCGTGGAAAGCTATATTGGCGAGAAGGGCGGCCGCGAGGGCGTCAAGCTGGAGGACGAGATCCTGATCACCGACACCGGGACGGAGCTTCTGTCGCGCTTCCCCTATGAGGATGAGTTTCTGGAGAAGCAGGTCTGATGGGGGGTCTCCGTCCGTTGGCAATCAGCGCGAATACCCATCCCTTCGTCATCCCAAGGCGGAGCAAGGAGCGCAGCGACGCGGCGCAGACCCTGGGATTCATGCCGGGACTCCAACGCGTCGCCACGGTCCTGAATTCTTCTCCGCTGCGCCCGTCAGAAAGGTCACGGTATGGATCCTCGGGTCACCGCGACGGCGCTTCGCTCCTGCTCCGCCCGTGGATGACGAAGGTGGGGAGGCGACGGCCAATCACCACCGGTTGCGCCAGCTCACTGAAAGGAGCGGCGGCGGCGGCCACACGAAGCCAAGGCGCCTCCGCATGAAAAGCCCCATCGCCATCAAGCGCGGCACCGTGGCCGCGGTCTTCATCGACCTGCAGGAGGAGCACCGGCAGGACCCGCGCTATCTGGTCGAGGGCTTCGCCGGCATCCTGGCCAATGTCCGGCGCCTGCAGGAAGCGGCGCGCGCCAACCACGTGCCGCTCCAGCATTGGGCCTATATCGTCGATCTCGACAAGCAGGACCGGCCCTTTCATCCCGTCGGCGCCGACGGCAAGTCGGCTTTCTCCGACAAGAGCGATCCGCTGACCGAAATCTGCCATGAGGTGGCGCCCGCCGATGGCGAGGCGCTGCTGATCAAGGCCGAGGCCAGCGCCTTTCGCACCGGTTCGGCCGCAGATCGACTCAAGGCGTCCGGTATCGAATGGCTGGTCATCGCCGGTGTGTGGACCGAGGCCTGTATCGACGCATCCGTAAAGGATGCGGTTGCGAAAGGTTTTCGCGTGCTGCTGGTCAAGGATGCCTGCGGCAGCGGCAGTGCGGCCATGCACCAGACCGGCATCCTCAACCTTGCCAACCGGCTTTATGGCGGCGCGGTCACCGACACGGACGGCGCCTGCCGGCTGCTGGCCGGCGAGGTGGTCTCCGCCTGGCAGGTCGAGGGCTCGGTGCCGCTGCGCTTCAGTTTCGACAACGCAGCCGCCCTCTACGCCGATCTGTGAACAGGTTGAGCAGACCGACATGACCGGCCGCGGCAAATATGAAACACGGCTCGATCCGACGCTTTGGGCCTATATCGACAGCGTCAACGCCTGGTATCCGCCCGAGATCACCGGCCTGCCGATCGACAGGCAGCGCGCGGTCTATGACAGGATGTGCCGGGTCTTCCATCGAGGGCGCCCGGGGGTCAAGGTCAGCGATGGCCTGGTCGCCGCGCCGGGCCACGGCATTCCGATCCGCCACTACCAGCCCGCCGGCAGCCCCGCGCGCGCCATGGTGCTCTATTTCCATGGCGGCGGCTTCATCCTTGGCGGGCTCGACAGCCATGACGACATCTGCGCCGAACTCTGCGCCGGCACCGGCTTCGACGTGCTGTCGGTCGACTACCGGCTGGCGCCCGAACATGTCCATCCCGCCGCCTTCGACGATGCGATGACCGCTTTCGCATGGGCAGCGGCCGCCACCGATCTGCCGATCGTGCTGTGCGGCGAGAGCGCCGGCGGCAATCTGGCCGCCGCGGTGGCGCACGCAAAGCGCCGACACGCCCGGACCGCGATCGGCCAGGTTCTGATCTATCCCGGCCTTGGCGGCGACGAAAGCAAGGGTTCCTACGTCGAGCATGCCGAGGCGCCGCTGCTGTCCGTCGGCGACATCGCCTTCTACCGCGACGTCCGCTCGGCCAGGCGGCAAGCGCCTGACGATCCCACCTTCTCGCCGCTGCGCGACAGCGATTTTTCAGGCCTGCCGCCGACGGTGATCATCACGGCCGAATGCGACCCGCTGTCATCCGATGGCGAGACCTATCGCGACCGCATCCTGGCCGCCGGCGGCAAGGCATGGTGGCATGAGGAGAAGCGCCTGGTTCACAGTTTCCTGCGCGCCCGCACCACGGTGCCCGCGGCCGCCGAGGCATTCGCGCGCATCATCGCGGCGGTTGGTGCACTGGGCCGGAGCGAATGGCCGTACTGAGGCTAGGACGACGTCGCGATATTCGCTTCGGGTGACGTCGCTTTCAGCCAGAGCGCCTTTTCGCCGAGCGTGGCGACCATGGCGGCGTGAGCGGCGCGATCGGCCTCGGTGAGGCGCGACGGCAATGGGGCCGGGCGTTGGGCGACGATGATTTCGATATGCCGGACATTTTCGCCGCCCCGCGCCGGCGCGGTCGAACTGTCGAGGATGAGGGCCGCCTGCTTGCCGCCAATCAGCTCGATATAGACCTCGGCCAGCAATTCGGAATCGAGAAGCGCGCCGTGCTTTGTGCGCTTCGTGTTGTCGATGCCGTAGCGCCGGCAGAGCGCGTCGAGCGAATTGGGACCCATCGGGTGCTTGCGGCGCGCCAGCGCCAGCGTATCGACGACGCGGCCGGGATCGACGACGGGATGACCGAGCCGGCCGAATTCGACATTGAGGAAGCCGATGTCGAAAGTGGCGTTGTGGGCGACCAGCTTGGCGCCGTCGGTGAAGGTCAGCCATTCCTCGGCGATTTCGGCAAAAGTCGGCTTGCCCGCGAGGTCGGCCGCGCTGATGCCGTGCACCGCTTGCGCTTCCTCATGGATCGCCCGGCCCTGCGGGTTGATGTAGTGGTGGAAGGTCCTGCCGGTCGGAAAACGGTTGACCAGTTCGACGCCGCCCAGCTCGATCACGCGGTCGTCGCGCGAATCAAGTCCGGTGGTTTCCGTGTCGAAGATGATCTCGCGCATCGAATCAGTCGCTCCAAAGGAGTAGAATCACGAGACCGGAACAAAATGGCAATGCCTCTTTTCCCTTCTCCCCTTGTGGGAGAAGGTGGATCGGCGCGTTAGCGCCGAGACGGATGAGGGGTGTTCCAGCGGAGTGAGGCGTTGGCGTCCCCTGGAGCACCCCTCATCCGTCGCCTTCGGCGACACCTTCTCCCACAAGGGGAGAAGGGAAGGAAGCGTCAGCGACATCCGATCAATTCCGCAATGATCGCATCGACCGCCGCCCGCGCTGCATCCAGCCCCTGGCCGGTGTCGATGATGAAATCCGCCAGCCGGCGCTTCTCCTCATCCGGCACCTGCTTGGCCAGTATGGCCGCCAGTTTCTCTTCCGTCATGCCCGGCCGCGCCAGCACGCGCTGGCGCTGCACTTCGGCGGGCGCGGTGACGACGACGACCTTGTCGACACGGCCACGGCCGCCGGTTTCGAACAGCAGCGGGATGTCGAGCACGGCGATCGATTCGCCGGCGTTACGATGCCTGGCCAGGAAGGCGTCGGCGTCGGCGCGGACCAGCGGATGGATAATGGCTTCCAGTTGCTTCAGCGCGGCGGCATCGCCAAGGACGCGCGCGCCAAGTTTCGCGCGATCGACCACGCCGCCACTCGTGGTGCCGGGAAAGGCGGCCTCCACCAAAGGCGCCGCCGCGCCCGCATAGAGCCGATGCACCGTCTCGTCGGAATCGTGGACCGGCACGCCGGCCTCGGCGAACATCTTCGCCGTCGTCGACTTGCCCATGCCGATCGAGCCGGTCAGGCCGAGCACGATCATGGTTTCGGCACCAGATCGGCGACAATGAGCGCGCGCAGCTCGGCCGTGACCTGCGGCCTGACGCCGAACCAGTGTTCGAAGCCGGGCACGGCCTGGTTGAGCAGCATGCCGAGACCGTCGACCGTTTTCAGCCCCCTGGCGCGCGACGCGGCAAGCAGCGGCGTCTCCAGCGGCACATAGACGAGGTCGGTGACGACGGCATGGTCCGGCAGCAAGGCCGGATCGGCGGAGAGGCCTTCATTGCCGACCATGCCGAGCGCGGTGGTGTTGACCAGCAGGCCGGCGTCGGCCAGCAATTCGTCGGTCGCCGCCGTGCCGTGCGCCGAAACGCCGGCGCCGAAACGGTTGCTCAGTTCCTGTGCCCGGGCCAGCGTGCGGTTGACGATGCGGATATCGGCGACGCCACGCTGCTTCAGCGCCTGGATGACGGCGCGCGACGCGCCGCCGGCGCCAAGCACGACCGCGGGTCCGGTGTTCGCCCAGCCCGGCGCGTAATCATCGAGGTTGGCGGCAAAGCCGTGGCCATCGGTGTTGCCGCCCCACAGGACGCCGTCCTCGAACCACAGCGTGTTGACGGCGCCGATCTCCTCGGCCGCCTGGTCGCGGCGGTGGACGAGGGCGAAGGCGGCTTCCTTGTGCGGGATGGTGACATTGCCGCCGCGAAACCCGTTTGCCTGCAATGTCGCGATGAATTCGGCAAAATCCCGCGGCGCCACGTCGATGGCCTCGTAGCTGCCATTGATGCCGTGCTTGGCCAGCCAGTGGCCGTGAATCTTCGGCGAGCGCGAATGCTTGATCGGATGGCCGGTGACGAAGGCCCTTTTCGTTGCCTCAGCCATCGATGGCTCCCAGTGTGCGCAGTTCCGCCAGCAGCGGCAAAAGCGGCAGGCCGACAATGGTGAAGTGGTCGCCCTCGATCTTCTCGAAAAGCTGGATGCCTTCACCTTCGATCTGATAGGCGCCGACACTGGACAGCGCCCTGGCGCGGACGCGGGCGAGGTGGCGGCCGATAAAGCCGGGGTCGAGCTTGCGCATGGTCATGGAGGCGATACCGACATGGCGCCACAGCACCTTGCCGTCACGGACCAGCACCGCGGCGCTGTTGAGCTGATGCGTCCTGCCCGATAGCGCCAGGAGATGGCGGCGCGCACCCTCCATGTCGGCCGGCTTGTGGAACACTTCATCGCCGAGCGACAAGGTCTGGTCGCAGCCAAGCACCAGCGCGCCGGGCCAGCGCTCGCTGACCTCGGTGGCCTTCGCCTCGGCCAGCACCAGGGCGACATCCTCGGGCGAAACCCCGCTGTCCTGCAACGGCGCTTCGAGCGCGCGCTCATCGACATCGGCGGGCACCGCCTCTATGTCGAGCCCGGCATTGACGAGCATCGCCTTGCGGAACGGACTGCCGGAGGCGAGGATGATTTTTTCGGTCATGGTTTGTGCCTGGATATTTGTGGTTGGGATGCTGGCTGAGTGGCGTGCATTCGACCGCCGCACCCCTTGGCCACCGTCACGGCATGGCGTGACCTTCGAGCTTCGCGACGGTGGATGCAAACAAACCCGCAGCCCGGCCCCAATTATCTGTTCTTCCCTCTCAGGGCAACGATCGCCGCGGCCGTTTCCTCGATCGAGCGGCGGCTGACATCGATCATCGGCCAGCCATGGCGGGTACAGATCTGTCGGGCATAGGCGAGCTCCTCGTTGATCGCCGCGCGGTCGACATAGTCGGTCGGCACGTAGGAGCTGCTGTTGCCGAGGATACGGTTCTGGCGGACATGCGAGATGCGCTCCGCGGTGGCGATCAGCCCGACGATCAGCGGTGTCTTGGCGGCGACCAGGCTTTCGGGCACCGGCACGCCAAGCACGATCGGTATGTTGGCGGTCTTGATGCCGCGATTGGCGAGATAGATGCTGGTCGGCGTCTTGGAGGTGCGCGAGATGCCGATCAGCACGACATCGGCATCATCCATGTTGAGCGGCAACTGGCCGTCATCATGGTCCATGGTGAAGTTGAGAGCGTCGATGCGGCGGAAATATTCGGCATCGAGGACGTGCTGGGCGCCGACGCGCCGGCCGGCAGGCGTGCCGAGATAGGACTGGAAGACGGTGAGCACCGGCTCCAGCACGGAGACACAGGGCAGGCCCATGGTGGCGCAGCGCTCGTCGATGCCGCGCGCCAGCTTCTGGTCGACGACCGTATAGAGGATGATGCCCGGCTCCTCCTCTATGTCCTCGAACACCTTGGCCACCTGCTTTTCGGTGCGGATGAGCGGGTAGATGTGCTCGATGGCGCGCGCATCCTTGTATTGCGCGGAGGCCGCCCGCCCGGCGGCGAGCAGCGTTTCGCCGGTCGCATCGGAAATCAGATGCAGGTGAAAGAAGCTCTGGGGTTTGTTCACAGGGATCACCTGGGGCTGTGGGCGGATGTGGATAAGGTCGAATGGAAAGGCAGGGTCGTGGGGGGCGACTGTATCAGATGCCGGTTTGTCCACAATTCGATCCTCTGTCAGCTTCGCCGAGCGGCTGGGGACAAATCTGGGGACGGGCGCTTTTGCCTTCCGACCATCCACAGGGCCGGTTTTTTGCGGGATGTTCCAAGGCTTTGACTCCAATGATAGATTCCGGACTGTCCCCAGAACGGTGCAGCCGGGAGAGAGAAGCGCGCGACAATATGCTTGCTGGCTTTTTGCCTGACGAAGCGGGACAGGTGACAACCACCACAACCAACAGACTCTTAGAATCAGAAGAATCTTAGATATAAGAATCTTTGATTATAGGAAGGCTGGGAGAGGCGAGCGTTCAATGCCCAAAAGCCGGATCATGCTGGACGTCCTGAAGGGCGAGGCAGTGTTTCCGCCTCCGCTCTGGATGATGCGTCAGGCCGGGCGCTATCTGCCTGAGTATCGTGAAACACGCAGGCGCGCCGGTTCGTTCCTTGATCTCTGCTACGATCCCGATCTCGCCGTCGAAGTGACGCTGCAGCCGATCGAGCGCTTCGGCTTCGATGCCTCGATCCTGTTCTCGGACATCCTTGTCGTTCCGCATGCGCTTGGCCGCGACGTGCGCTTCGAAGAAGGGCGAGGACCGCTTTTGACGCCGATCTCGGTTGCCGAGATCATGGCTCTGGAAAGCGATGTGTTTCACGTGAATCTCGAACCGGTCTATGAGACGGTTCGCCGGTTGCGGGCAAAGCTGCCTGAAGAAACCACCCTGATCGGCTTCTGCGGCGCGCCGTGGACGGTGGCGACCTACATGATTGCCGGCCATGGAACCCCCGACCAGGCGCCGGCGCGGCTGTTCGCCTATCGTGAGCCGGCGGCGGTTCAACAGCTCCTGAAGGTGCTGGCGGATCATTCGGCGGCCTATCTGATCCGCCAGATCGAGGCCGGTGCCGACGTCGTGCAGATTTTCGATTCCTGGTCGGGCGTGCTCGACGACGCGTCGTTCGACCAGTTTTGCGTCTGGCCGGTGGCCGAGATCGTCAGGCAGGTTCGGGCGGTCCATCCCGATGTCCCGATCATCGGTTTTCCCAAGGGTGCCGGCGCCCGCTACCGGACCTATCGCCAGAAGACCGGCGTGACGGGGCTGGGGATCGACTGGACGGTACCGCTGGCGGCGGCGAAGGATCTGCAGCGCTCGGGGGCCGTTCAGGGCAATCTCGATCCCTTGCGGCTCGTGGCTGGCGGCAAGGCGCTGTCCGATGGCGTCGAGACCATCCTGAAAGCGCTGAGTGACGGACCGCTGATCTTCAATCTAGGCCACGGCATCACGCCGGAGACACCGATCGCGCATGTCGAGGCAATGGTGAAACAGGTGAGGAGCGCGGTACGCTGATGGCCGAGATGAACAACACCAACAGCACCGGCCAGGCGATGATACGCATGGTCATCGGCATCGGCGTCCTGATTGTGCTGACGGCGCTTCTGTTTTTGGTCGCACCCGAAGGCTTCTACCCCTGGGCAAAGGCGATCCATATCCTCGCCGTCATCTCCTGGATGGCCGGCATGCTCTATCTGCCGCGGCTGTTCGTCTATCACGTCGATGCCGAGAAAGGTTCAGTGCAGTCGGAGACCTTCAAGGTGATGGAGCGGCGCCTGCTGCGCGGCATCATCAATCCGGCGATGATCGTTACCTGGGTGTTCGGGCTGTGGCTTGCCTGGAAAGTCTTTGGCTTCCAGGGCGGCTGGCTGCACGCCAAGATCGGCCTGGTGCTTCTGTTGTCCGGTGTCCATGGCTATCTGGCGGGCGCGGCGCGGAAATTCGCTGAGGATCGCAATGAAAAGTCCGCGAAGCACTGGCGGATGATCAACGAAATCCCCACATTGCTGATGATCGCAATCGTGATCCTGGTAGTCGTCAAGCCGTTCTGACGCAGGCCGCGCGAAAGCGGTCGCGGTTTTAGGTTACGACATGCCGCGCTCCAGGCCTTTTTCGGCCCGCAAAACGCGGCTTGCTCTTTCATCCGACCGACGATAAAAGACGGGTCTTCCTTCCCGTCATGCGCCGCCCCCTCATTGTTTTCGGCCGCGCCCGGCATTTGTCGCATCCCGCCGATATTTTTTCCCAAAGCTCACCCAGAGTCCGTCTATGCAAGAAATGAAGCTTACCGAATTCAAGAACAAGAAACCGCCGGAGCTGATCGCTTACGCCGAATCGCTCGAGGTCGAGAATGCCAGCGTCATGCGCAAGCAGGAGCTGATGTTCGCGATCCTGAAGAAACTGGCCGCCCAGGACGTCGAGATCATCGGCGACGGCGTGGTCGAAGTGCTTCAGGACGGTTTCGGCTTCCTGCGCTCGGCCAACGCCAACTATCTGCCGGGTCCCGACGACATCTATATTTCGCCGTCGCAAATCCGTCGCTTTTCCTTGAAGACCGGCGATACGGTCGAAGGGCCGATCCGCAGCCCGAAAGAGGGCGAGCGCTATTTCGCGCTGCTCAAGGTCAACACCATCAATTTCGACGATCCCGAAAAGATCCGTCACAAGATCCACTTCGACAATCTGACGCCGCTCTATCCGACCTCGCGGCTGAAGATGGAGATGGAGGTTCCGACCTCCAAGGACATCTCGCCGCGCGTCATCGACCTGGTGGCGCCGCTCGGCAAGGGCCAGCGCGCCCTGATCGTCGCGCAGCCGCGCACCGGCAAGACGGTGCTGCTGCAGAACATCGCCCACTCGATCACCACCAATCACCCCGAATGCTATCTGATCGTGCTTTTGATCGATGAGCGACCGGAAGAAGTGACCGACATGCAGCGTTCGGTGAAGGGCGAGGTCGTGTCCTCGACCTTCGACGAGCCGGCGGTGCGCCACGTCCAGGTCGCCGAAATGGTGATCGAAAAGGCCAAGCGCCTGGTCGAACATGGCCGCGACGTCGTCATCCTGCTCGATTCCATCACCCGTCTCGGCCGCGCCTACAACACCGTGGTGCCGTCATCCGGCAAGGTGCTGACCGGCGGTGTCGACGCCAACGCGCTGCAGCGCCCGAAGCGCTTCTTCGGTGCGGCGCGTAACATCGAGGAAGGCGGCTCGCTGACCATCATCGCCACGGCGCTGATCGATACCGGCAGCCGCATGGACGAAGTCATCTTCGAAGAGTTCAAGGGCACTGGCAATTCGGAAATCGTGCTCGACCGCAAGGTCGCCGACAAGCGCATCTATCCGGCCATGGACATATTGAAGTCCGGCACCCGCAAGGAGGACCTGCTGGTTCCACGCTCCGACCTGCAGAAGATCTTCGTGCTGCGCCGCATCCTGGCGCCGATGGGAACCACCGACGCGATCGAGTTCCTCATCGACAAGTTGAAGCAGACCAAGACCAACGCCGATTTCTTCGATTCGATGAACACGTAAAGCGCTTACTCTCCCCCCTTGTGGGGAGGGTCGATCCGCGCAGCGGAGCGGGGTGGGCCAGCGCCGGGGCCGGCGGTTCACTTTCGCCGCAACAACCGCTCCAGTTCCTCGGCATCCGTCACCGCCGGCAGGCAGACCTGGCCGGTGCAAAGCCAGGCGCCCGGCCTGTTGGTCGGCGGGAAGATGCCGCCGGGCAGCAGCGGTCGATTCGCTTCCGAACCAATCGTCGTAATGATGTCGACGCGGCGTGGGTCAGGGCATCGATTCGCTACCGGAACGAGCTTCGGATCTTCCAGCCTGTCCACGATGACCAGTTTCAGAGGCTCGATTGCAAGCGAACAGGCATTGACGATGCCCGCCTGGCCGTAAGCCTGATGCGCGGCACGGCCGGCCGCGTGCTCGGCGACCTGCCAGGCCTTTTCGTGCAGGTCGAGATCGCCAGTGACCGAGGCTAGCCGGACCAGCGCTTCGATGATCTGGCTGGTGGCTGACGAAATGGCCTCGTCGACATCGCCCCTGATGCGGATCGGCACGTCGGTGCTGTCCGAAGCGGTCAGGTAGTACCCCGTCCCCGTGGCGTCGGCGTGCCAGCGGTCGAGTTGTTCGACGAACCCGCTGGCCTGATCGACATAATCCCAATCGCCTGACGCCTCGAACAGCGAGATCGCGGCGTTGGCCATGGCGGCATAGTCGCTCGACAGAGCGGGGAAGAGCTTTCTCGGGCCGAGCATGGAATGCGGCAGGCGCTTGTCGTGGCTGGCCGCGACGATATGGGCAAAGGCCTTTGCCGCCACTTCGATCCAGTCGGGCCGGTTCAGCGAGCGGCCGGCCCCGGCGAGCGCGGCTATCATCTGGCCGTTCCAGTCGGTGAGGGTCTTTGCATCCAGGCCCGGCCTGACTCGCTCCTCCCGGGCGGCGAGAAGCCGCGCCTTGAGCGGGATCAATCGTTCCCGGTCGGCCACGCCCCGGGCTTGCTGGGCGCGGGTTTGGTGGACAATCGGCTTGCCTTCCCAGCCATGCGGGCTAGAGAGCGTGAAGTAATTGAAAAACAAAGAAGAATCGTCGCCGAGGACGGCTTCCACTTCCTCTCGGCTCCAGGTGTAGAAAAGACCTTCCTCACCATCACTGTCGGCGTCGAGGCTGGCGGCGAAAGCCCCGCCGTCAACGCGCATCTCGCGCATAAGCCACCCGACGGTCTCTTCGATTCGTATCCGGAACAAATCACTGCCGCTCGCGGCATAGGCCCAGTTGCAGAAGCGAATGAGCTCCGCATTGTCGTAGAGCATCTTCTCGAAATGCGGCACCAGCCATTCGGCATCGGTCGAGTAGCGGCTGAGCCCGCCGCCAATGTGATCATAAATGCCGCCGGCGAGCATCTGTTCGAGGCTGACGAGCACGTCGTCGCGATGCGTGGCGTTGCCATCGCGCAGCCAGGACAGCCATAGGGTGAGCATGAATGGCGCGTTGGGGAATTTCGGGGCGCCGCGCAGGCCGCCAAGGTCGCGGTCGATCATGCCGTCGATGCGGCCTGCGAGGTCGCTCAGCGTACCGCGGTCAAGGCTTTCCTTGGCGTGCGTGCCGGAGAGCCGCGCTTCGACATGGCTGGTCAGGCCGTCGGCGCTCTGGTTCAGGCTGGCGCGCTTTTCCCGCCAGGCCTTGTCGACCGCTTCCATCACCTGAGTGAATCCCGGGCGGCCATAGCGCGACTCGCGCGGGAAATAGGTGCCGCCCCAGAAGGGCTTGCCGTCGGGGGTCAGGAACATGGTCAGCGGCCAGCCGCCTTGTTCGCCCATCGAGGACAAGGCCGCCATATAGATCTGGTCGATGTCCGGGCGCTCCTCGCGGTCGACCTTGATATTGACGAACAGACGGTTCATGACGGCGGCGACCGCGTCATTCTCGAAGCTTTCATGGGCCATGACATGGCACCAGTGGCAGGCGGCATAGCCGACGGAAAGCAGGATCGGCTTGTCGAGGGCCTTGGCTTCCTCGAGCGAAGCCGGCGACCAGGCCCGCCAATGGACGGGATTGCCGCTGTGTTGCTGCAGATAGGGGCTGGCCTCGTCGGCAAGCAGGTTTTGCGCGGGCAATGTCACAATGGAACTCGGGCAACTCGGTTCAACGTGTCGCGAAAGCTAGGGCGGTTCAGCAGAGCGGGCAAATGATTTCAGGCGATTCCATTGTGGCGCTGTCCAGCGGCCGGCTTCCGGCTGGCGTTGCCGTGCTGCGCATTTCCGGTCCACAGACTCGATTCGTTGTCGAAACGATTGCCGGCGGTATGGTTAAAGCCCGCGCGGCGGTTCTGCGCAGGTTCAGGGCACCGGATGGATCCGTGCTGGACAGCGGGCTTGTCGTCTTTTTTCCGGGCCCGGCCAGCTTCACCGGAGAGGACGTGGCCGAATTCCACGTCCATGGCGGACGTGCCGTCGTGGCCAGAATGCTGGAGGCGATCGTCGCTTTTGACGGCGTCAGGCAAGCGGAACCAGGAGAATTCACGCGTCGAGCCTTTCTCAACGGCAAGGTGGACCTGGTGGAGACCGAGGCGCTGGCGGATCTGGTCAATGCCGAGACCGAGGCGCAGCGCCGCTTTGCCATCCGGAATGCCGAGGGCGCTCAGAGCGCGCTTTATCTCGGCTGGCGTCGGCGGCTGATCCATGCGCGCGCCATGATCGAGGCCGAGATCGACTTCGCCGATGAGGACGATGTGCCGGGTTCCGTTTCGGATACGGTTTGGTCTGACGTGCGGGCGATGATCGCGGAAATCGATCGCCATGTCGCCGGATTTCGCACCGCCGAGATCATCCGCGACGGGTTCGAGGTGGTCATCCTCGGTGCGCCGAACGCCGGCAAGTCGAGTCTGTTCAACGCCTTGGCGCGGCGCGATGCAGCTATTGTAACGGATGAGCCGGGCACGACACGGGACCTGCTCGAGGTGCTGCTTGATCTCGACGGGATGCGCGTCAGGCTGACGGATACGGCCGGGCTGCGCGATGCGCCGGGCAAGGTGGAGGCGATCGGCATCGAAAAGGCGCTGGCCAAGGCGGATCGCGCTGATCTCTTGCTGTTGCTGGAAGACATTCTGTCTCCTGGGGATGTCGGCCCATTGCCGGGTGCCGCAGCTTTGCTTCGGGTTGGCACCAAGGTCGACCTGCTGGATGAGCAGGCGGCTCAGGAAGCCGCCAGCCGTTATGACCTCGTCATTTCAACCGTAAGGGGGACTGGCGTGGAAGCCTTGCTTGCTGAAATCGGTCGGCGCGCGGCGGAAGCGGTCGGAGATATCGGCGATGTTCTGCCATCGCGCCTGCGCCATGTCGAATTGCTCGGCGAAGCCAATCGTCATCTGCTTCGCGCCACCGATGACGGCGCCGAGGGCCAGGAGCTGCGCGCCGAGGAATTGCGGCTGGGGGCGGATCGCCTGGGCCGGATCGTCGGCGCCATCGATGTCGAGGATATGCTCGATGTGATCTTCGGGCAGTTCTGCATCGGGAAATGACTCACGTGAAACAATGAGTTGGGTCGGAGACTGGCTCGGGTGCTCGGCGCTGATAGTTGAGCGGCGACATTAACAGGTTCGTCATCCTAGGGCGAAGCAAGGAGCGAAGCGACGCGGCGTAGACCTTAGGATCCATGCCGGGATTCCGACGCTCCGCAGCGGTGCAGGATTTGTTCCGCTGCACCCTGCATCCAAGGTCACGGATGGATCCTCGGGTCTCCGCGACGCCGCTGCGCGGCTGCTCCGCCCGTGGATGACGAAGTTGGGATCCCTCGCAATGCGTGGGCATGACTCACGTGAAACAGCTGCGACAGCTGTGACTCACGTGAAACATGGCGCTACGCTCACCCCCTCCTCACAAGGGGGAGGGTAGGTAATCCTTTGTTTCACGTGAAACTTCCCGCGAAGTTTTCTTGACAGGCTCGCCCTGCGGGGACATGTGTCCCTCAATCTTTTGAGTCCCGGGAAATTCGAAATGACCGATCACTATGATGTGGTTGTGGTGGGCGGCGGCCATGCGGGTTGCGAGGCGGCCAGCGCAGCCGCGCGCGCCGGGGCCAGGACCGCGCTGGTGACGCTGCGCTTCGATACGATCGGCGTCATGTCGTGCAATCCGGCGATCGGCGGCCTCGGCAAGGGCCATCTGGTGCGCGAGATCGACGCCATGGATGGCCTGATGGGCCGCTTGGCGGACGCGGCGGGCATCCAGTTCCGGCTGCTCAACCGGCGCAAAGGCCCGGCGGTCCGCGGACCCCGCACCCAGGCCGACAGGAAGCTCTATCGTCTTGCGATGCAAGAAGCGATTCGGCAGCAGAACGATCTCGACGTGGTCGAGGCCGAGGTTTTGGATTTCGAAATCGACAACGGCAAGATCGCCGCCGTCCTGCTGGGGGACGGCCGCCGTCTGGCATGCGGCGCCGTGGTGCTGACAACCGGCACCTTCCTGCGCGGGCTCATCCATATCGGCGATAAGAAGATTGTTGCCGGCCGCATGAACGAGCAGGCAAGCCTCGGCCTGTCGGCGACCATGGACCGGGCAGGGTTCCGGCTCGGCCGGCTGAAGACCGGGACGCCGCCACGGCTGGACGGAAAAACCATCGACTGGGCTTCGCTGGACCGCCAGGCGGCGGATGAAGATCCGGTTCCGTTCTCGCTGATGACCGACCGCATCGAGACACCGCAGATCGACTGCGGCATCACGCGCACGACGCCAGCCACGCATGAACTGATCCGCGCCAACCTTGGCCGCTCCGCCATGTATTCCGGCTCGATCGAAGGCGTCGGCCCGCGCTACTGCCCGTCGATTGAAGACAAGATCGTCAAGTTCGGCGACCGGGACGGCCATCAGATCTTTCTCGAGCCGGAAGGGCTCGACGACGATACGGTCTATCCGAACGGGATTTCGACTTCGCTGCCCGAGGATGTGCAGCTCGATATCCTCAAGACCATTCCGGGGCTGGAGCGCGCGGTCATGCTGCAGCCCGGTTATGCCATTGAATATGATCATGTCGATCCGCGCGAACTGCATCAGACACTGGAGACCAAACGGGTTGCCGGACTGTTCCTGGCCGGGCAGATCAACGGCACGACCGGGTATGAGGAGGCCGCCGGCCAAGGCTTGCTTGCGGGGCTCAACGCGGCGAGGCGAGCGGCGGGCGGCGAGCAGATCGTGCTCAGCCGCACCGAGGCCTATATCGGTGTCATGGTCGATGACCTCACCAGCCGCGGCATCAGCGAGCCTTATCGGATGTTTACCTCGCGCGCCGAATTCCGCCTGTCGCTGCGAGCCGACAATGCCGATGAGCGGCTGACGCCGCTGGCGGAGAGGCTGGGGATCGCTTCGGCGCAACGGAGCCAACGCTATGGCGATGTGATGCAGCGTCTCGACGCGGCGCGGGCGTTGGCCAAGGCCCTGACCATGACGCCCAATGAGGCGGCGCGGCACGGGCTGGAGATCAATCGCGACGGCGTACGCCGGTCCGCTTATGAATTGCTGGCCTATCCCAGCGTCGACGTTGCCTGGCTGGCCAGGATAGAGCCGAAATTTGCCGCGATCGATGCAAAGACCGCCGAGCGCCTCGAAACGGAGGCGAAATATTCCGTCTATCTTGATCGCCAGAAGACGGATGTCGCGCAGATTCGCCATGAGGAGAGCCGACTGATCCCCGAGACGGTCGATTTCACAAGTGTTCCCGGGCTGTCGAACGAGCTGAAGCAGAAAATGCAGGCACGTCGGCCTCGTTCCATCGCGGATGCCCAGCGCATGGAGGGCATGACGCCGGCGGCGCTGGCGATCATCGTCGCCCATGTCCGCCACCATGAAAGCGCGCAAAGGCTCCAGGGCGACCAAAGGGACGTTGCGTGAGCTCTTTTTCCCTGGAGAGCCTGGAGGCCGCCGCCGGCCCGGTTTCACGTGAAACATTCGATCGCCTGGTGGCATTCGAACAGATGTTCCAGAAATGGAACCGCAGCATCAATCTCGTGGCGCAGTCGACCTCGGCCGATGTCTGGCAGCGCCATATATTGGACAGCGCACAGCTCGCCCGCATAGAACCCGGTGCCGTGCGTTGGGCCGACATCGGTTCCGGCGGCGGATTTCCAGGCCTTGTCATGGCTTTCCTGCTCGCCGAGCGCCCAGGGGCCAGCATCAATCTGGTGGAAAGCAACCGCAAAAAGGCTTCGTTCCTGCAGGCTGTCGTCGGCCAGTTCAACCTGCCGGCTCGGATCGTGGCGCGCCGCATCGAGGACAGCCATGCGCTTGTTGCGGCGCCGCAGATCGTCACGGCGCGGGCCCTGGCCTCGCTTTCGGTCCTTCTCGACCTGTCGGCGCCCTGGTTGACATCAGGCGCGCGCGGGCTGTTCCACAAAGGCCGGGATTATCGCGCGGAAGTGCAAGAAAGCGTTAACCGATGGTCCTTCGATCTGGTAGAACATCGCAGTGTGACGGACCCGCATGGCGTCATCCTTGAACTGTCAAATCTGCGACCTGTCTGATCTTCGACTTGTCGAGCTATCTGGCGACCCAAAATGAATTTCTGGCATAAACCCATGATGAAGAATGGCCCCCGAATCATCACCGTAGCCAACCAGAAGGGCGGTGTCGGCAAGACCACCACCGCCATCAACCTAGCCACCGCCTTGGCCGCAATCGGCGAAAAGGTTCTGATCGTCGATCTCGATCCGCAAGGCAATGCCAGCACCGGCCTCGGTATCGACCGCAAGGACCGGACCGTGTCATCCTACGATGTGCTGACGGGCGAGCTGGAGTTGGAAGCCGCGGCCATTCCGACAGCCGTGCCTGGCCTGTCCATCGTGCCGTCGACGCTCGATCTGCTCGGTATCGAGATGGAGATCGCCTCGGCGCCGGACCGGGTGCTGCGGCTGCGCAATGCCTTGCGTGCGGCCTCGGCGCGTTCGGCCGGGTTCGGCTATGTGCTGATCGACTGCCCGCCGTCGCTCAATCTGCTCACGCTCAACTCGATGGCGGCCGCCGATTCGGTGCTGGTGCCGCTGCAATGCGAGTTCTTCGCGCTCGAAGGCCTGAGCCAGCTGCTGGAGACTGTCGAGCAGGTGCGCCGTTCGATCAATCCGGACCTCACCATCCAGGGCATCGTGCTGACCATGTATGACGGCCGCAACAATCTGGCCAACCAGGTGGTCCAGGATGTGCGGCAGCACATGGGCGACAAGGTCTACGAGACGATCATCCCGCGCAATGTGCGGGTGTCCGAGGCGCCGTCCTATGGCAAGCCAGCGATCCTCTATGACCTCAAATGCTCGGGCAGCCAGGCCTATCTGCAACTGGCCTCGGAAGTGATCCGCCGCGAGCGTAAATTCCGCGCCGCTTGATTAGATCGGATGCATAATTAACAGCCGATTCGATACCGAAACGATCTGAAGAACCTGGAATAGAGATGAGCGAAGACCTTTCGAGGAAAAGACTGGGGCGTGGCCTGGCGGCACTGATCGGCGAGATCGATCGCCCGGCGGCACCGGAAAAGCCCGGCATGAGCGCGGACGGCAAGGTGCCGATCGAGTTCGTCAGCCCGAACCCGAAAAATCCGCGCCGGCATTTTGGCGACGCCGAACTGACCGATCTTGCCCAGTCGATCCGCGAGCACGGCGTGGTGCAGCCGGTGGTGGCGCGACCGTCGCCGACGCAGGCTGGCCGCTACGAGATCATCGCCGGCGAGCGCCGCTGGCGCGCCGCGCAGCGCGCCGGGCTGACCGAGATCCCGGTCATCATCAGGGATGTCAACGACCGTACGGCGCTGGAACTGGCGATCATCGAGAATGTGCAGCGCACCGACCTCAACGCGGTCGAGGAGGCGCTGGGTTACCAGCAGCTGATCGACGATCACGGCTACACCCAGGCCGACCTCGGCAATGTCATCGGCAAGAGCCGCAGCCATGTCGCCAACACGCTCAGGCTGCTGAAGTTGCCGGAGGTGATCCGCGACATGCTGGTCGACGGCGCGCTGTCGGCCGGCCACGCCCGCACGCTGGTGACGGCGGAGGATCCGGCGGGTCTCGCCAAGCGCATCGTCGAGGAAGGCCTTTCGGTGCGCCAGGCCGAGGCGCTGGCCCAGATGCCGGCCGGTCCGACGCCGTCCAAGCCGAAGCAGGCGCAAGCCGCGCCGGAAAAGGATACCGACACGCTGGCGCTGGAAAAGCTGATGACCGATACGCTCGGCATGATCGTGTCCATAGATCACAAGGGCAAGGGCGGCGAACTTCGTGTTTCCTACCGCTCGCTGGAGCAACTCGATGAACTGTGCCGGAGATTGAAGCAGGAACGGTAATTAGCCGGCGAATTTCTTTCGAAAACAAGGGCGAGCTGCCAGGTCCGCCCTTGTTTATGGCGCTGATGGTTGGGCAAAGGACCGAAGCGTTGATCTCCCGCTCGAGGGGAGATGGCCGGCAGTATGACCAGGTGTCGGCCTCCATTCGCCGCAAGGAAGTCGCATCCAGTCGCACCGACCCCCTCTGTCGCCTTTGGCGACATCTCCCCCTCGAGGGGGGAGATTATCCGTACTGCCGCGGCCTCGCGCTCTCCACCGCTAGTGGCAGCGCCTGTCGCAAGCCCTGCCACCGCGGCTTGACAGTGCCGGGCAACGGAGTAGCCTGAATTAGATATGGCTTAATTATCTGCCCTAGCGTGCCGGTCAGTCGCGGCGAGGGCTACTTGCCATTCCTGCAAGTGTCGTGAAATGGCACCGCCTCGCCGAATATGCCGACGCGCCTGACGCAAGTGGGAGGTGCAAATGGCAGTCCGTTGGCAATTGTCGGGAAGTTACTTCGAGAATTGTAGCTGCGACGTCGTGTGTCCTTGCCTGCTGTCCACCAACGCGCAGCTGACTTCGAAGCCGACGAGAGGCGTTTGCGACGTCGGTTTGGTCTTCCATATCGATACGGGCAATTACGGCGACGTTGGATTGGATGGGCTCAGCGTCGCGATGGTTGCCCACACGCCGGGTCCGATGGCAAACGGCAATTGGACGGCCGCCGCCTATATCGACGAACGGGCCGATGACCGGCAGACCGAGGCGCTGGGTGCCATCTTCACGGGTGCCGCTGGCGGCCCCATGGCGGTGCTGGCACCCATGATCGGCACGAATCTCGGTGCCAGGAAAGTGCCGATAGACTACCGGATAAACGGCAAGAAGCGGTCGGCGGAGATTGCCGGCGTCATGCGGTTGGCGGTCGAGCCGCTGCCGACAATGCGCGAGGACGGGCAGATGTGGGCGGCCACCGGCCATCCGGTCAATCCCGACTGGCTCGCCCTGGCGATGGGGGCCGAAGGCAGCACATTCGGCGACCATGGCATGAGCTGGGACAATTCCCGCCGAAACGGACATTACGCCCCGATCAATTGGTCCGGCCAGCAGTAGCTGTTGGCCGGATAGCATGGAACGGGCTCGTCCATGGCGCCGACGTTACAGCGATACGTCCTTCTCGCGCTGCTGATCGCAATCGCGGCGGCGGCGTGGGCCTTGCTTGTCTGGCAGCGGATGGGCATGGACGCGGACATGCGCATGGAAATGGGCTCACTCACCATGGGCATGAAGGCGCCGCTGTTTCTCGCCGTCTGGATGATCATGATGATTGCCATGATGTTTCCAACCGCCGCGCCCATGATCCTGACGTTTCACCAGGTCCAGGCCGGCAAACAGAGCCGGGGCGAGACCTTTGTCTCGAGCTGGGTGTTCGTAGCCGGGTACATGCTGGTTTGGGGCGTGATGGGTGCTGTCGCCTTTGCCGGTGCGGCGGGTGCGGAGATGCTTGCCGGGCGTGCGGGATTGTCGACGGCGGCGGCCGCGCGCATTGGCGGGGCGCTGCTGATGATCGCGGGCGCCTATCAACTCTCGCCCCTGAAAGATCTCTGCCTGGCCAAATGCCGTACGCCGATCGGCTTCATCCTGACCGCATGGCGCGATGGCCACTGGGGCGCGGTCCGCATGGGCCTGGAGCATGGGCTTTTCTGCCTAGGCTGCTGCTGGCTTTTGTTTCTGGCCCTCTTTCCCCTCGGGATCATGAACGTCGCCGCAATGGCAGTGGTCACCTTGCTGGTCCTTGCGGAAAAAACCCTCCCGTCAGGAGAGGGGATCGCAAAGCTGTCGGGTGTCGCCCTGCTGCTCTACGGCGCGGCGGTGCTGGTCTTTCCGCAGGCGCTGCCCACCTTTCAGCCGGCGGGCGCCATGATGATGAATTGACCAAGGGAAGCAGGGAGCAGCATTCTCCTACCGCTGCCCCAGCCTCGCGCTCTCCACCGCAATCCCCAGCAGCGCCTGCCGTGCCAGCGCCACCGACAGATCCGGCCGCCGCCGCGTCTGCAGCACTGCCGTCTGCAGCCGCGTCAGCGCGCGGCTCAGCGCCTCGCTGCTCCAGCGCTCGAGCGCTTTTTCCACCAACTTGCGTCGCGAGAAGAAAACCGGCGGGCGCGCGCCGGCAACGACCGAGGCGGCGTTGCGGCCGGCAGAATCCATCTGGCCGCGCATGACCTGGATCTGCTGCAATTGCCGCATCGCCGAGGACAGTACCAGGAAAGGCGGGCCGCCGGACTGGCAGTGGCGGGTGAAGGCGGTGTCGAAATCGCCGACCTTGCCTTCGAGAAGCGCATCGACCGCATCATCGAACGAGGCGCCGGACACGTCGCCCGACATCGCCCGCACCTCTTCCAGCCCGATCTCCTTCTGACCGTGGGCATAGAGGACGAGCTTTTCGATCTCGCCTCGCGAAGCCAGCCGGTCGCCGCCGAGATTGCGGCGCAGTGCCTGCCGGGCCTCCAGCGTCATCGACATGCCGGCCTTGCGCAGCTCGTCATCGATGACCGTGTCGATATCCCTCGCCTCATCGGCGTAGCACGGCAACGCCATGGCGTTGTCCGCGCCCTCGACCACGGCGCGCAGCCCAACGCCCTTCTTGAGATCGCCGGCCTCGATCAGGATGATGGCATCGCGCGCGGGTTCCGCCGTCAGCGCCTTCACGTCCTCGGCCAGCGCCTTCTGGCCGGTGGCATTGCGCACCCAAAGCAGGCGCCGGTCGGAAAACATCGGCACGGTGCGGGCCTCGTCGAGCAGTCGGCCCTCGTCGCGGTCGACCTCGGAACCTTCGAGCCTCACCACGGAGAAGGGATCGTCGAGCGGCAGGCCGGTCTTCTCGGCAAAGGCTTTCGCGCGCTCGGAAACAAGCCCGCGATCGGGGCCATAAAGCAGGACGATAGAGATGCGCGGATCGGGCTTCGCGAGCCACGAATCGACCTCGAAAGCTTTCTTCTGTGCCATGGAGGGTGGTTAGCATGATGTGGGAGTGGGGTGAATGGCTTCCAGAGAGGTCGCAGATCCTGACACCCTTCCTCTCCCCCGGTCGGCGGGGGGAGCAAGGAGCCAGGCCAGGCCAACCTCGCTTCCCACCTTCCGTTAATCGGACACCCTCACGAGGGAAGAGCAGCGCAATTGTTGCCGCCCAATCGCCTTATCTGGCGGAAACCCCGAGCCAATCTTGCGCCAAATTGCGCGCCGCGATGAAACATCGACAAGAAATTTCGCGGACATATCTTCATCTTGTACTCGGGAGGCTGAAACGGCCGGCGTCGCCGGCCCGATGCGAAAGGCTTGCCCGACGAATTCGCTCTGGTCTGGCGGCGCGGATGTGCAAATATCGGCGCCAGGCAACATTGGAGGACAAAGGTCATGGCCGATGCTGGGATGTTGCGTTTCCATGTTCCGGAGCCGGAAGTGCGGCCGGGCGGCACGCCTGACTTTTCCAACGTGACCATCGCCAAGGCCGGCTCGGTGCCGCGTCCCGAGATCGACGTCGATCCGCGCACCATCCGCGACATGGCCTTTTCGATCATCCGCGTTCTGAACCGCAATGGCGAAGCCGTCGGCCCCTGGGCCGGGCTGCTTTCCAATGACGAGCTGCTTGAAGGCTTGCGTCACATGATGACGCTGCGGACCTTCGATGCGCGCATGCAGATGGCGCAGCGCCAGGGCAAGACCTCCTTCTACATGCAGCATCTGGGCGAGGAGGCGGTGAGTTGCGCTTTCCGCAAGGCGCTCACGCCGGGCGACATGAATTTCCCGACCTATCGCCAGGCCGGCCTGCTCATCGCCGACGGCTATCCGATGGTCACCATGATGAACCAGATCTATTCCAACGAGGCCGATCCGCTGAAGGGCCGCCAGCTGCCGGTCATGTATTCCTCGAAGGAGCACGGCTTCTTCTCGATCTCCGGCAATCTGGCGACGCAGTATATCCAGGCGGTCGGCTGGGCGATGGCTTCCGCGATCTCGAACGATTCGAAGATCGCCGCGGCCTGGATCGGCGACGGTTCGACGGCGGAATCCGATTTTCATTCGGCCCTGGTGTTCGCCTCCACCTACAAGGCGCCGGTGATACTCAACGTCGTCAACAACCAATGGGCGATCTCGACCTTTCAAGGCATCGCACGCGGCGGCTCCGGCACGTTCGCGGCGCGCGGCCTCGGCTTCGGCATCCCTTCGCTGCGCGTCGACGGCAATGATTATCTCGCCGTGCACGCGGTGGCCAAATGGGCGGCGGAGCGCGCGCGCAGGAATCTCGGACCGACGCTGGTCGAATACGTCACCTACCGCGCCGGCGCGCATTCCAGCTCGGACGATCCTTCGGCCTACCGGCCGAAGACCGAATCCGACGCCTGGCCGCTCGGCGACCCGATCGTGCGGCTGAAGAACCACCTGATCGGGCTCGGCGTCTGGTCGGACGAGCGGCACGCGCAGGCCGAGGCCGAGATCCTCGACACGGTGATCGCGGCGCAGAAGGAGGCCGAAAGCCACGGCACGCTGCATGCAGGCGGCAAGCCGTCGACGCGCGACATGTTCGAGGGCCTCTATGCCGAGATGCCGCCGCATCTCAGGCGCCAGCGCCAGCAGGCGGGAGTCTGAGCCATGCCGAGACGGACCATGATCGAGGCCATCCGCGACGCCATGGATGTGTCGATGGGACGCGACGAGAAGGTCGTCGTGTTCGGCGAGGATGTCGGCTTTTTCGGCGGCGTCTTCCGCTGCACGCAGGGTCTGCAGGCCAAATACGGCAAGAGCCGCTGCTTCGACGCGCCGATCAACGAATCCGGCATTGTCGGCTCGGCCATCGGCATGGCTGCGTACGGTCTCAAACCCTGCGTGGAAATTCAGTTTGCCGACTACATGTATCCGGCCTACGACCAGCTGACCCAGGAAGCGGCCCGGCTGCGCTACCGCTCGAACGGCGATTTCACCTGCCCGATCGTGGTGCGCATGCCGACCGGCGGCGGCATCTTCGGCGGCCAGACGCACAGCCAGAGCCCCGAGGCCCTGTTCACCCATGTGTCGGGGCTGAAGACGGTGGTGCCGTCCAACCCGTATGATGCCAAGGGGCTGCTGATCGCGGCGATCGAGGATCCCGATCCGGTGATCTTCCTCGAGCCGAAACGGCTCTACAACGGTCCCTTCGACGGCCATCACGACCGGCCGGTGACGCCGTGGTCGAAACATGAGCTCGGCGAAGTCGCCGATGGCCACTACACCGTGCCGCTCGGCAAGGCGGCGATCCGCAGGGCCGGCTCGGCCATCACCGTGCTCGCCTACGGCACCATGGTCTATGTCGCGCAAGCCGCGGCCGAGGAGACCGGCATCGATGCCGAGATCATCGATCTGCGGACGCTGTTGCCGCTCGACCTCGATACGATAGTCGCCTCGGTGAAGAAGACCGGGCGCTGCGTCGTCGTGCATGAGGCGACGCTGACCTCAGGCTTTGGCGCCGAGCTTTCGGCGCTCGTCCAGGAAAACTGCTTCTATCATCTGGAGGCGCCGGTGGCGCGGGTCGCCGGCTGGGACACGCCCTATCCGCACGCGCAGGAATGGGACTATTTCCCCGGTCCCGCCCGGGTCGGCCGCGCTCTAATCGAAACCTTGGAAGCCTAAAGTGGGAGAGGCCTGACATGGGCGAACACATCATCAAGCTGCCCGATGTCGGCGAGGGCGTCGCCGAGGCCGAGCTGGTCGAGTGGCACGTCAAGGTCGGCGACATCGTGCGCGAGGACACCGTGCTTGCCGCCGTGATGACCGACAAGGCGACGGTCGAAATCCCTTCGCCGGTCGATGGCGAGATCCTGTGGCTGGGCGCCGAGATCGGCGACACGGTGGCGATCGGCTCGCCGATCGTGCGGCTGAAAGTTGCGGGCGAGGGCAATGTAACGCCTAAGGGTGGCGCCAAGGCCGAGGCGGCGGTGGCCGAGCCCCCGGTGAAGCTTCCGACGCCGAAGCCCGAGAGCGCGGCGCCGGACGCGAAGACCAAGCCAAAGGCCAGCAGCCCGGAGGCGAAACCCGCGCCGGCCATTTCGAAAAGTATCGGGCGCACGTCCGTTGCCGGCGCCCCGCGCCCGGAGGGCGAAAAACCGCTGGCGTCGCCGGCCGTGCGCCTGCGCGCGAAAGAGGCGGGCATCGACCTCAGGCAGGTCGCGGGAAGCGGCCCGGCCGGCCGCATCGGCCACGAGGACATCGAGGCCTTCCTGGCGCGCGGGCCGCAAGTGGCCAAGGCATCGGGCCTTGCCCGCAACGACACGGTCGAGGACATCAAGGTGGTCGGTCTGCGGCGCAGGATCGCCGAGAAGATGACGCTGTCCAAGTCGCGCATCCCGCACATCACCTATGTCGAGGAAATCGACGTCACCGCGCTGGAGGAATTGCGCGCCGCGCTCAACAAGGAGAAGCGCGCCGCCAGGGGTGGGGTGGAGAGGCCGAAGCTGACGCTGCTGCCATTCCTGATGCGGGCGATGGTCAAGGCGATATCAGACCAGCCCAACCTCAATTCCCTGTTCGACGACGAAGCCGGCATCATCCACCAGCATGGCGGCATCCATATCGGCATCGCCGCGCAGACGCCGTCGGGGCTGGTGGTGCCTGTCGTCAAGCATGCCGAGGCGCGCGACATCTGGGATTGCGGCGCCGAGGTCAACAGGCTGGCCGAGGCGGCCAAGTCCGGCACGGCGACCCGCGAGGAGTTGTCGGGCTCGACCATCACCATCACCTCGCTCGGCGCGATGGGCGGCGTGGCGACGACCCCGGTCATAAACCATCCGGAAGTGGCGATCATCGGCGTCAACAAGATGATGGTGCGGCCGGTGTGGGACGGCACGCAGTTCATCCCGCGCAAGATGATGAACCTGTCGTCGAGCTTCGACCACCGGGTCATCGACGGCTGGGATGCGGCCGTGTTCATCCAGCGCATCAAGGCGCTGCTGGAAACACCGGCGCTGATTTTCGTGGATTGAGGGCGATGAGTTGATCGAAACGGTTCAGAAGGCGCCAGCGTCGGGGTTTGAGCTCCCCCTTCTCCCCTTGTGGGAGAAGGTGTCGCCGAAGGCGACGGATGAGGGGTGTTCCAGCGGAGTGAGGCGTCGGCGTTCCCTGGAGCACCCCTCATCCGTCTCGGCGCTGTCGCGCCGATCCACCTTCTCCCACAAGGGGAGAAGGGAAGGCGCGTATCGACCGTCGCTGAAGGGACAGCCAACATGAAAGAAATCTCCTGCAAGCTGCTCGTCATAGGCGCCGGTCCGGGCGGCTATATCTGCGCCATCCGTGCCGGCCAGCTCGGCGTCGATACGGTCATCGTAGAAGCGGGCAAGCCCGGCGGCACCTGCCTCAATGTCGGCTGCATTCCGTCGAAGGCGCTGATCCATGCGGCGGAGGAGTTCGAGAAAGTGTCGCACATGGCTGGCGGCAAGAGCCCGCTCGGCATTTCGGTCACCGCGCCCGCGCTCGACCTTGCCAGGACCGTCGCCTGGAAGGACGGCATTGTCAGCCGGCTCAACAGCGGCGTTGCCGGCCTGCTCAAGAAGGCTGGCGTGAAGACCGTGCAGGGCTGGGCAACGTTCCGCGACGGCAAGACCGTCGAGGTCGAGACCGAGACCGGAAGCCAGATGATCCACGCCGAAACCATCGTCATCGCCACCGGCTCGGCGCCGGTCGAGCTGCCTTTTCTTCCCTTTGGCGGGCCTGTCATATCGTCCACGCAAGCGCTGGCCTTGAGCGAGGTCCCCAGGAAGCTCGCCGTGGTGGGCGGTGGCTATATCGGGCTGGAGCTCGGCATGGCCTTCGCGAAAATGGGCGCCAAGGTCACGGTGGTCGAGGCCTTGCCGCGCGTGCTGGCGCAATATGACGCCGAACTGACCCGGCCTGTCGTCAAGCGGCTCGCCGCGCTCGGGATCGAGGTGATGACAGACGCAAAGGCCAAGGGCCTGTCGACGAAGGGCGATGCCCTGCTGGTCGAGACAGCGGATCGCAAGAGTGCCAAGGTTGCCGCGGACAAGATCCTGGTGACCGTGGGACGCAAGCCGGTGACGGAAGGCTGGGGCCTCGACCAGATCGACCTCGACATGTCAGGCAAATTCATCAAGGTCGACGACCAGTGCCGCACCTCGATGCGCGGCATCTTCGCCATCGGCGACGTCACCGGCGAGCCGATGCTGGCGCACCGGGCGATGGCCCAAGGCGAAATGGTGGCCGAGATCGTCGCCGGGCACAAGCGCGGCTGGGACAAGCGCTCGATTCCCGCCGTCTGCTTCACCGATCCCGAGCTGGTGACATCAGGGCTGTCGCCCGAAGAGGCCAAGGCGCAGGGCGAGGTCAAGATCGGCCTGTTCCCGTTCGCCGCCAACGGACGGGCGATGACGAAGATGGGGGAGGATGGCTTCGTCCGCGTCGTCGCCCGCGCGGACAACCATCTGGTGCTCGGCATCCAGGCGGTCGGGCAAGGCGTGTCGGAACTGTCGGCGGCTTTCGGGCTGGCGCTGGAAATGGGCGCGCGGCTGGAGGACATCGCCGGCACGATCCACGCGCATCCGACGCAAGGCGAGGGCTTCCAGGAAGCGGCGCTGAAGGCGCTGGGCCACGCACTGCATATTTAGAGGGTGATCTCCCCCCTCGAGGGGGAGATGGCCGGCAGGCCAGAGGGGGTCGGTTCGACTGGATGCGGCCTTCTTGCGACAGAAGGAAGCTGGCGCTTCACGCGGCGACCCCCTCTGTCGCCTTCGGCGACATCTCCCCCTCAAGGGGGGAGATCAGATGCTCAGCTCGCCAGCCGGCTTACCATCTCGTGCTGTGCATACGCCCGGCCAAAGCGGTTGGCCAGAAATGCATCCAGCGCGATCTCTTCCTGCTTGACGAAACCGGTCGCCGGCAGGCTGCCGTCGGCCAGCATGTCAAGCACGGCGCAGATGCCGGACGCCGTGGTGATCTGGATGGCGCTGCGCACCTGGTTGCCGACGCGCTGCGAATAGATCTTGTTGGCGTAGGTTTCCTGCAGCAGGCGGCCATTGCGGCGGCCGGATACGGTGACGAAGACGATGACCACGTCCTGCAGCGTCGCCGGCAAAGCACTTTCGAAAATGTCCTTCAGCACGTCGCGGCGGTGGCGCAGGCCGAGATCGTTGAGCAGCGCCTTCATGATCGCGGCATGGCCGGGATAGCGGATGGTGCGGTAGTTCAGCGTGCGCACCTTGCCCTTCAGCGTCTCGGCCAAGGTGCCCAGCCCGCCAGACGTGTTGAAGGCCTCGTAGGTGACGCCGTCGAGCGAGAATTCCTCGCGCTCCTCCAGCGGCGGCACTTCGACCAGCTCGCCCTCGACGATCGCCTCGCAGGGCTCGCAATATTCGTTGATGACGCCGTCGGTGCTCCAGGTCAGATTGTAGTTCAGCGCGTTGGACGGGTATTGCGGCAAGGCTCCGACGCGCATGCGCACGCTTTCGAGCGTGTCGAAACGGCTGGCGAGATCGTTGGCGACGATGGAGATGAAGCCCGGCGCCAGGCCACATTGCGGAATGAAGGCGCTCTTGCCCGAACGCGCCAGTTCCTTGACGCGACGGGTCGAGACGACGTCCTCGGTGAGGTCGAGATAGTGCACGCCGGCGCTGGCCGCCGCCTCGGCGATGCGCGTGGTGAGATGGAAGGGGGCGGCGCTGAGCACCGCGAATTTGCCGGCGAGCGCCGCTTCGAGCGCGCCGACCGCCGCGATGTCGAGTTCGAGCGTCTCGACGCCGGCGGGCACTTCGGCTGCGGCGAGCTGCGCCGCCGAGCGGTCGACAAGGGCAACATGGTAGTCGCCCGTCGCGGCGAGCATCCCGGCAATGGTCGAGCCGATCTTGCCGGCGCCGACGATAACGATGTTGTTCATGATCAATAACCCCTGTCAGTTCAATCCGTCGGGAATCATCGCAGCTTGCCTGTCGAAAGGAAGTGTGGAATCTGGCGGATCGAACCCTAATATTAGCCGATTTGCCGAATGGATTCGTCGAAATGCTCAGTGAAGCCGAACAGGCCCTGCTTTCCCTGCTGCGCGCCAACGCACGCGCCTCGACGGCCGAACTGGCGCGGCGGCTCGGCGTGTCGCGCACCACGGTGCAGAGCCGGATCGAACGGCTGGAGCAGCGCGGCATCATTGCAGGCTACGGCGTCAGGCTCTCGGCCGACTATGAGCAAGGGCTGGTCAAGGCACATGTGCTGCTCACCGTCACGCCGAAGCTTGCCGACAGAGTGGTGCGGGCTCTGCAGGCGCTGCCGCCGGTCAGGACGCTGCATTCCGTCAGCGGCAATTTCGACATGATCGTCATTGTCGACGCCCCGTCGATCCGCGACCTCGACGCGCTGCTCGACCAGATCGGCGCCATGGAGGGGGTCGAGCGGACCTCATCGTCGATCATCCTGTCGACGCGCATCGACCGGTGAGTGTCGGGGCCGGCTGTGTGGGGCCGGATCGTCCGTGAACAATTCCACCCCTTACTGATTTGTAAGAACCCGGCAAGGCGGCAGTATGATTGACGAGGCAGTGTCGCGCCTGAACCGCTGCGGCTAAGACCGTCCCAAGCCGAAAGCCTGTCGTGTTCCGAGAGGTGGCTTTGTCCGTACCGCGCAATATTCCCGTCCGGGCTGGCCGGTGGATCTGGATCACGACCGGCATCGCGTTGCTGGCCATTGCCTTGCTGCTGATCGTCATGTCCGGAAACGAGCCGATACCAGAATACGGCAGCCATCTGTTCTGGTTCTGGTAGCGCCCACATGCAGTACGACGAGACCTGGCGAGGTGCCGGGGTTCCCACATGGTCCACATCCGGCGCGGCGTGCTCCTTTCCGGCGTACCCGATTTCTCAGATGGCACTTCTCGTCTTCTTCTTCCTGATCTTCAGGATAGGGCTTGCGTCGGTCATCCCACTTTCGATTGACGAAGCCTATGCGGTGGTGGTGTCGCGCAGCCACTCGCTTTCCTATTTCGATCATCCTCCGATCGGCTTCGCGCTTGCCCGGTTCATGGCGGATATTTCCGGCTGCGAATGCCGGCTTTTGGTGAGACTTCCCTATGTGTTGCTCGGCTCCGCGTCGGCGTTGCTGCTGTTCGCGCTGACCCGATACGCCTATGGCGCCGTTGCCGCATTCTGGGCCGTGGCCTGGTATACGGTCGCTCCGTTCTTTCTTATTTCCGCCGGCCATTTCGTCGTTCCCGACGGGCCGCTTGATTTCTTTCTGCTGGCCGCCGCCTGCCTGGCCGCACCGATGCTTCTCGGCGCTGAAACCCGGTTTGCCCTTCTGCGCTGGTGTGCGGCCGGCGTCGCGCTCGGGCTGGCGCTGATGTCGAAATATCAGGCCGGTCTGTTCTGCATGTCCGCCCTGCTGGTCCTGCTGCTGACGAAGCCCGGACGGGACCAGCTTCGAACCGCCGGGCCATGGGTGGCCGGCGCCATTGCGACACTTGGTCTGCTGCCGGTCATAATATGGAACGTGGATCATGCCTGGATTTCCCTGGCATTCCAGTCCGGCCGGGGTACCGCCAACGAAGGCCATCTCCTGCATCCCGGCAACCTTGCCGTGACATTGCTCGGCCAGGCGCTCTATGTTTGGCCGCCGATCTGGCTGGTCGCCATGGCGTGCCTGTGGCGAGGCGCCTGGGCCGGCTCGGCAACGGATCGCTTCTTCGTGCTGCTTTCGGCGCTGCCCGTCGTGTTCTTCGACCTGATCGCCCTGTTCAGTGCCCACTCGCTGCCGCACTGGTCGATGAGTGGCTTCCTATTTGCCTTTCCGCTCGTCGGCCAATGGTGCGGCGCATTTTCGATGCGCAGGCGAACGCTGCTCATCGTGTCCATCGTTATCGCCGCCGCTGTCGTTCCGCTTCTGGCCACCGGGTTTGCGGTGCAGGCGACAACCGGCGCCTTGACCAGGCCATTTTTCCAGAGGGCGCCGAAGTTCGACGTCAACTGGCAGCTCGTCGACTGGTCCGCGCTGACGGACAGCAAGGTTGCCGACGAGATCAGGCGCGCCAACGGATATGTCGTTGCCTCGAACTGGATGCAGGCGGCAAAGCTTGGCTACGAACTTGGCCCGGACATTCCGGTCGACGTGCTTCCTGGAGATCCGCGCCACTTCCAGTTCATGGACCGCAGGCGACTCGCCACCCAAGCCACCGGCTTCTTCATCGGCGCCATGAATTTCCGCGACGACGAGGCCGCCCAGGAAAAAGCCTATCGCGACAATCTCGGCGGCCTGTTCGTCGTCGACGGCGACGCCCGGCACATAACGCAACGGATCTCCGGATTTCCGGTCTTCGACATGCTGATCCTGCCGGTGAAGCGCGTAGCGCCGCCGCTCTCCAAGGCCGATGGGCAGCCGTCCGGGGGACAGCCATGAACCAGGCCACCACCTATCAGGACGCCCCCGTGGCGTTGACGGCGGACAGCGCGTTCCCCGTCATGCATGGTGGCCCGGAAGTGACGATCGTCATTCCGACGCTGAACGAGCGCGCCAACATCGGCCTGCTGGTGGCCCGGCTGCGGCAATCGCTGGCGCGCATCGATTGGGAAGTGGTCTTTGTCGATGACGACTCGAAGGACGGCACGATCCTGGCGGTTCATGATATTGCCGCTGGCGATCACCGGGTTCGCGGCATCAGGCGCATTGCTCGGCGAGGCCTCGCCGGAGCTTGCCTTGAGGGCATCCTGTCGAGCTCGGCGCCGATCGTCGCCGTGATGGACGGTGACCTGCAACACGACGAAACATGCCTGCCCGCGATGTTGGCGATGCTGCAAGGCGGTGAGGCCGACCTGGTGATTGCCAGCCGTTACGGGAGCGACGGCAGCGCCCAGGGCGGATTCACCAGGCTGCGGTCGAGCGTCAGCCGGCTGGCGACGTATCTTGCGCGTCTGCTGCTGAGAACGCCGATCCATGATCCGATGAGCGGGTTCTTCATGCTGCGCAGGGAAATCGTCGACGCGGTGGCGCCCCGGCTGTCGCGGCAAGGTTTCAAGATCCTGCTCGACATTGTCGCGTCTTCGTCAACCGCCATCAGGATCAAGGAAATCCCTTACGTGTTTGCGCCGCGGCTGCACGGACAGAGCAAGCTCGACTCCCTGGTCGCGCTTGAATATGCCGGCCTGCTGGTCGCGAAAATGTCGGGAGACCTGATCTCCACGCGCTTCCTTGCCTTTGGCCTGGTCGGGTCCGCCGGCGTTGTCGTCCATCTCGCGGTCCTGCATGCATTGCTGCCGCACGGCCTGTCGTTTGTCGTCGCCCAGACAGCAGCCATGTTCACGGCGATGGCCTTCAACTACACGCTGAACAACGCCTTCACCTATCGCGACCAGCGCCGGCGCGGCTGGCGGTTCCTGACCGGCCTGCTTATGTTCGCGGCGCTTTGCAGCTTCGGCGTCGTGGCCGGTGTCGGCGTGTCGACGCTTCTCTACAGCGGCCACTCACGCTGGTGGGTCGCCGGCCTTGCCGGCGCAATCGTGGGCTCGGCATGGAACTACATCACCAACTCCGCAATCACCTGGCGCCGCCAATAGAGCGGTTCCCCGTTGCACGGAAACGCTTTATTTCCTTGCCTTGACGCGCGTCCGGACGGAAACCCGTTAGGCACTTTCCGGAGATTGCTCCAACCGAGGCCGACCACGCATGTATCAATTCGACGCCGCGATCACCGCCTGGATCAACACATGGGCCGGACATGCTTCGACGATTGATTCCGTGATGATCGGGGTCTCGACGGCAGGCGTGCCGCTGCTGGTGCTGGCGGTCGTGGCGCAGTGGTGGGTGCCGCGTGCCGATCCGGCCATCCGTCATGTCCTGATAGCGGCCGGTCTTTCTTTCCTTATCGGGCTTGGCATCAACCAGCTGATCCTGCTGTTCGTGCAACGGGTTCGCCCTTACGAAGCGCATGTCACGCACCTGATCATCGACAGGACCGTCGATTTCTCGTTCCCGTCCGACCATGCGACGGCAAGTTTCGCCATCGCGGCGGCCTTTCTTGTCCACGGCCTGTCCCGGCGCGGATTCTGGTTCCTTGCGGCCGCGCTGCTGATCGGGCTGTCGCGCGTCTATCTCGGTACCCACTACGCCAGCGACATTCTCGGTGGCGCCGCGACCGGCTTTCTGGCCGCGGGCCTGGTTCGCCTCGCGTACCGGGAAAACACCCGGCTCGATCGGCTGGTCACTGGAATACTTTGAAGGAGCCCGCCGACAGCTGTCGGGATCGCTGCCGGCGAACCTCGACCTTATGGATTCCAAGTGGCGCCGATAGCGGATTTCTTCATGGTCTTTTCCCGTTTTTGCTTGGTTGTGAAGCCGCCGGCCATTGGCCTTTCGGGCGGCTGAACGAGCCTAGGCCGTGGAGTTTTCGGCGGGCCGGCCGCGAGTTTACAGATAAGTAACCGACGTCCAGCTCACAGGTCGCGCAACTGTTCCGCCGCCCGTCCCGCCGATGGGCTGGCGGACCAAACGGCGGCAACCACCGAAGCGGCCACGAGGCCGAGCATGATCGCCAGATAAAGCCAGGGGATCGACAATGCCTCGGGTGGCGGATCGAAAACGCCGGTCAGCAGCTTGACCAGCATCCACGCCGTCAGCAGGCCCGAAAGCAGGCCAAACACCATACCGCCGACAAGGATCAGCAGACCTTCGCTCCACAGGAAGGCCGCGAGCTGGCGCGGCTTGGCGCCGATCGCGGCGAGGATGGCGAAAGGCCGGCGGCGCTCGAGGAATCCCAGGGCCAGCATCAGCCCGCCGGCGGCGGCGGCCATGACGACAGCGAAGCCCAGTTCGATTGTCGTCAAGCCGCCGAGGTCGACCGCGGTCAGGCTCGAGCCGATGAGATGTGCTGCCTGGCCGATATCGACCACCTTCAGCGACGGATCGGATGTGAGCATCGACGAAGCCTGCCGCGCGAGCGCCGCAGGATCCGCCTTGGCGCGCATGAGCACGTATTCGGACGCATCGGAGCCGGTCATGCGGGCGACATAGGCCGAATTGGCGACAAGGAAGGAATCCTTGGGCGCGGTCGGAAATTCGCGGGCGACGCCGATGAACTTGAAGGCCACGGGATGATACTGGTGATCCCTGGCATCGATGAGCCGCAAATTGATGGTATCGCCCTGCTGGAGCTGGAAATCCTGCACGGTCTCTTCCGACACCAGGACACCGTCTGGCGTCGCGGCGAGCAGGGCAAGCGTGCCGGCCGCGCTGGCGCCGCTGAAATAGACATCGGAAAGACTGGTTGCGTGTCCGATTCGGCTGGGGTCGATGCCATAGAGGTCCTGCAGATCCGCGCCGACATAGGCGAAACGATGCTGCATGGGTTCCGCCGCCGCCGCGCTGGGCAGCGAGGCGAGAGCCGCCAAGTGCGTCCCTGCGGGCTTGTCCGTCGTGCCGAAGACGGTGACATCGGAACCGTTGGTGAGCTCGGCGTCGATGCGCGCCTGGGCATTGTAGGTGGTGTTGAAGATGGCGGTCGACGCGGCGAAGGAGATCGCCAGCGCGGTCATGGCAATGCCGATCGTCAGCCGCCCCGATTGCCGCGACAGGGCGGCCGAAACAACGGGCGCCAATGTTCCCGATGCCGGAGCAACCGCCATGCGCAGAAGCGCGCCGTTGCGGGCGATGACCGTGGCCGACAGCCGGATCGTCAGCAGCGCCATGCCGACCCAGAACAGGGCCGGCGCGATGAACGCCTTGTAGTCCACCGCCGTTGCCGCCACGCCTTCGGGCGCGAGCACGACCTGGTATCCGGTGCTCGCCGACTGCCAGAAGAACAATCCCGCCGCCGCGAGCAACAGGATGTCCAGCCACAGGCGCTGCCACAGTGGCGCCTGTAGCCGGCTCACGGTGCGCCGCGCCGCGCTGACGGTCGCCCAGCGCGCATCGCGCCAAGCCGGATAGAGAAAGGCGATGAACCCGACCAGCAGCCCGAGGGAGGCGACAAGAAGCAATGTCGGGCCGTCAACGCCAGGCGTTGCCTTGAAACCTGGTCCGATACCGGAAAGGAGCGCTGCGGCGGCCAGGCCAATGGCGGTTCCACCTATTGCCGCCATGGCGGCTTCGGTGGCGGACAGAAACAGGATGTCCTTGGTCGTCGCGCCGCGGACGCGCAGCAGCGCCTGTTCCGTGCGTCGGCGTGCGGCGCCGGACGCGGTGACCGCAAAGGTAAGCGCGACCGCCAGCGCGATGCCGGGCAACCCGAGAAACAGGAACAGCACGGAGGCGTACAGCGCATCCTCGCGGACCGCCCCGAGGCGCGAGCCGAGATTGTCGGCCACGATCGCCTGGCCGGCGACCCTTGCCTCGAGATTGCGCTGGGCGTCGGTGACAAATGTATAGGCCGTGACGGGATCCGGCGGCAGCGCCTCACGGGCAAGCCGTACATGCAATTGCAGCCGGGTGGTGTCGGGGCGGGCCTTCTGCTGCGGATCGAACAATTGCCGCCAAATGTCCCGCGGCAGGATCAGGACATTGTCGGGCGGGGCCCGCGGCGCTGCCTGGGGCGGCAGGCCGACAGCCTGGAACAGGGCGTCGGCGTCCGGCAGGTCGACCACGCCGGCAATTCTCACCTCCGCCGGCGGCAGGCCCATCCGCTGGATCGAGATGGTGTCGCCGGGACCGACATGAAGGTTGGCGGCTGTCTGCTGGGCAATCAGCGCGCCGTCAAGTGTGCCGGAAAGCGAGCGGATTTCCGCCGGGAAATCGCCGGAATACCGGCTGTCGAAAGCAACCGCCTGACCGGGGCCGGTGGTCTGGGTCGTATCGCCGGTCCGAGCCTCGAAGCCGGCGACGTCGGCATAGCGCACCTGATGCACGGCCTTGACCGGAACAGCTTGCGCCAGCGCCTTGCCGATGAGGTCCGGATCGGCACCGGGGATCACTTGCACCTGCCAGTCGATTGGAACCGCGGACACGGCGCGTCCGGTCATCGATGCACCGGCCCCGGCGAGGAAGAGCGACATCGTGGCCAGCAAGGCGACCGACAGCGCGATGCCGGCCGCGGCGCCGGCCACGCGCAGGAAGCGGCGGGCGAGCACACCGCGGATCCACAGCAGGACCATCATGCCGCGGCCGCCCCTGGCCGATGCCCGGTGGTGAGCCGGCCGTGATCCATCGTCCAGCGCGTTGCCATGCGGTTGGCCATGGCTTCGTCATGCGTGGCAACCACCAGGGCGATGTCGGTGCCGTCCAGGCGGTCGAGCACGGCGTCGAAGAAGCGCAGCGCCGTTCGGCTGTCCAACTGCCCGGTGGGCTCATCGGCCAGCACAAGCTTTGGAGCCATTGCCAGGGCGCGCGCCATGGCAATGCGCTGGGCCTGGCCACCGGACAGTTCCTCCGGCAGCTTGTCGCCGAGTTCGCCGAGGCCGAACGATCGCAGAAGCGATGCCACGATGTCGTTGGCGCCGGTATTCTCGCCGGCCAGCAGCAAGGGCAGACCGACGTTCTGGGCAGCGGTGAGGGCGGGAAACAGGCTGGGCGACTGGAATACGAAGCCGATCTGGCGTGGCCTCAGGGTCTCGAACGCTCCAAGCCCCGGCCATCCGACGGTACCGGCCGTCGGCCGGTCGAGGCCGCCAAGAATATGCAGCAAGGTCGTCTTGCCGCTGCCCGAAGGTCCGACAAGCGCGATGCGCGCGCCTGAGGCGATCTCGCAGTCGACATCACGCAGCACGTCGATCCGGCCGGCGTTGCCATCCTGGAAGTCTCTCCCTAGGCCTTTTGCGACGACGAGTGTCTCAGCCACGGTCGATCCTCCCATCCTTCAGCCTGATGACGCGATCGGCTTTCCGTGCCAGCGCCCTGCTGTGGGTCGCCAGAAGCGTCGCCAGTCCCGCGTCGCGTCGCGCCTCGAAATGAGCGATCAGCCGGGATTCGGTCTCGCTATCGACCTCCGCAGTCGGCTCGTCGGCGATCAGGATCGGCGGATCGGCGGCCAGCGCGACGGCGAGGCCCGCGCGCGCCGTCTCGCCGCCGGACAATTCGGTCGGAAAAGCGCGTGCGCGATGCGAAAGGCCGACACTTTCCAGCAGGCTGGCCGTCCGCCGGTCGTCCGGCTTCCTGGCCAGCAGCATCTGCAATCGTAGGTTCTGTTCGACGGTCAAGTGGCCGAACAGGTTTCCCGATTGCAGCAGAATGCCGAAGCTGGCGGCGCGAACGCGCGTGCGATGCGCCTCCGGACGCCGGGTCAGCCGGACGCCGGCCACCTCGACATAGCCGCCATCCGGTTCATCGAGGCCGGTCACGCAGGCCAGCAAGGTGGATTTGCCGCTGCCTGAGGGGCCGACCAGGGCGACGATCTCGCCGGCGGCGACGTGGAAACTGACGCCTCGCAATGCGGCCGTCTCGTCGTCGCCGATATGGAAAAAACGATAGATTTCATGCACGTCCACCGCGTGCATCTCATTTCCACCGGAACGAGTTGGACATTAGTTGCCACTGGTCGACATTGTCGGCGCCCTTGGGCGCGTAGAGTTCGAGTGCCACGAGCTTGCCGTCCTTGAAATAGAGATAGCGCTCATTCTCGAGGCGGACCTGCCGGTTGGTGACCGCGTTCGGTTCGGAGTTCGATGTGTAGACGATGCGGATCGCGGCGCCGGCCGGCAGCTTGACCTGCTTGACGGCGCTCACCCGCACGGCGCGTCCGGCGGCTTCGAGCTTGGCGACATAGTCCGCCTTGGCGCTGTCGACGGTCGGCGCGGCATTGGCCCTGGAAACGGAGACAACGACGCCGTCCAGCTTGTCGACAAAGCTGGCGCCGTCGGCACGATCCGATCGTGCCCAGCCCTCCGGCACCTTCAGGGTGAAGCCTTCCGGCGAGGTATAGTCGATGAAGACCTGCGTATCGGGAATGTCGCCCGGAGGGTTCTTCTCCGGCCGGATGGGCTTCTCGGCGGCCGAGGCCGGCAAGCAGCCAAGCGCCAGAACCAGACTTGTCGTGCCCAGGCACGCCGCGACCGCGAGTGCCGGCAGGACGCCGATGGCTTTCCGAAAGTGGGGAATCATTTTCCACGGCCTTTCGATGGAAGGTGAGGTCCATCCAGTATGCCGCCGCAAGCTTACGGACGGGTCGCCAGTCCCATACGTTTTTGTAAGTTATCGGCGCTTTGCAAGCTTTTGGCTCGCTGCGGCCTCAGGGCGCTTGCGATCTTACGAGTGGGAAGCTCACCACAACGGCAAGGCCGGGCCGGCAATCGTCAAGGGCGATGGATGCCCCGTGCAGATCGGCGATGGCCCTGACAAGACTGAGGCCAAGGCCGCTGCCCGGGGTCGAGCGGCTGTGGTCCAACCGGTAGAGCCGCTGAAATACCCTTTCGCGCTCCTCCGGAGGAATGCCGGGTCCGTCGTCGGCGACGCTGGCGAGGACACGCTCACCCTGATGTGCCACCGACAATTTGATGGTCGTGCCGGGCGGGCAATGGCGCAGCGCATTCTCGACCAGATTGGCGAACATCTGCGTCAACAGTTCCCTGTCGCCGTGGATACGGTCTCCGCTTCCGTTCAATTGCGAGAACGATAGTACCTTTCCGTCGTCCTCGGCGACGTCGGCGTAGATCTCGGCCATGGTCCGCAGGATATCGTCGAGGTCGACATCGGTAAAGCGGGCCCTGCGCGCGCCGGCTTCGATCTGGGCGATCCGCAACAGGGCATCGAAGGTCTCGTTGATCTGATAGCCCTCGGCGCGCGCATCGGCGAGGTCGTCGGAGACGTCCTGATCCCGCGCGGCCTTGTCGGCGGCGCCTTCCAGGATCATCTGCAGCCGGTTGAGCGGCGTCTTCAAATCGTGCGCGATGTTGGTGCTGACCTGTTTCATGCCGTCGACCAGGCCCGACAGCCGGTCGAGCGCCGCATTGACCTGGCCGGAAACCATGTCGATGTCGTCGCCATTGCCGGTCAGCGGGATGCGCGTGTCGAGCCGGCCATGCGAGACGTCGACCATGGTGGCGGCTATGCCGTCGAGACGGCGCTGGACGCGCGAGGCGAGCAGGGCGCCGCCGGCGATCGCCAGCCCGGTGATGATCAGGGTTGCCCACCCGAAGCTCATCAGAATGATCGTCTCCAGTTCCTCCGTCTCGGACAGGCTGAAGGCGATGGTCAGATTGTTGCCGCCGACCGAACCGGAATAGGCGCGGTATTCGGTATCCGGAGGCAGGCCGGGCATTTCGGCCCCGAACATCGAAAAGCCGTCGGGAAGCTCCGCCGCGGTGAAGTTGCCGGCCAGACGGTTGCCGGCCGCGTCGGTCAGCGAAAAAAGCTGCTCCTTCCTCGGGCTGCGCGTGGAGTGGCTTTGGACGGTCTCCACCAGTTCCTTGAGGTCGTTGTCGGCATAGGTCGCGGCGATGACGGAGTAGGTTTCCTTGATGCTGTCATCGAGCTGATCGGCAAGATCGGCGCTCATCATCTGGTAGACGATGGCGCCCGCCAGAACGAAGGCCAGCATGAACAGGAAAGCAAACGTCAAGGCGAGCCGGAACGGCGTGCTGCGCAGCAGGCGGGCCCAGGTTCCGGTCATGACGCGAGCGGTGCGTGCAGGCTGTAACCGGTGTTGCGGACGGTGTGGATGAGCTGGGTTTCGAACGGCTTGTCGATCTTGGCCCGCAGCCGGCTGATATGGGTCTCCACGACACTGGTCTTGGGGTCGAAATGAAAGTCCCAGACGCGCTCCAGAAGCATGGTGCGGGTGATAACGCGGCCTTCGCCGCGCATCAGCACCTCCAGCAGGCTGAACTCGCGGGGCTGCAGGTCGATCGGCTGGCCCTGCCTGGCAACGCGGCGCATGATGAGGTCCATTTCGAGGTCGCCGACTCGCAGAACGGTCTTCTGCTCCAACGCCGCGGGCCGGCGGCCAAGGGCGTTTATGCGGGCGAGAAGCTCCGAAAAGGCGAAGGGCTTGACCAGATAGTCGTCGCCGCCGGCTTCCAGCCCCTCGACGCGGTCGTCGACGCCGCCGACGGAGGTGAGAAAGATGGCCGGCGTGCGCACGCCGGCGGCGCGGACCGCCTTGATCATCGACAGGCCGTCGAGACCCGGGATCATGCGATCGGCTATGATCACATCATAGACGCCGCTGGTCGCCGCGAAAAGCGCGTCATGGCCATCGCGCAGGAGGTCGCAGACATGGCCGGCCTCGGTCAATCCCCTGACGATGTAGTCCGCCGTCCTGTGGTCGTCCTCGACAAGAAGAAGTCGCATTGGCTTATCCGGGTGATTGCCGATATCGGGGACAGGCTATCACCGGGACGGGTCCGTTCCTAGGACGGTCAGGGAATGGCAAGCCACGCAGTGCATGCCGAAGCCTCAATCCGATTCCAGCAGGATCTCGTCGGCGTCGTCGGCGGTTCTCTTCAACGTCATGTAGAGAACCAGGGCGACGATGCAGCCGAGGAAGATCACGCTGGTAAAAGTGGTGCCGAAACCAAGGCCGCCATATTCGACCGGCTGCGACAGCAGGTCGCCAAAGGACGCGCCGAGCGGCCGCGTCAGGATATAGGCAAGCCAGAAGGCCAGGATGGCGTCCAGATGGAGGAGATAGTAGGCAAGCGCGATGAGCGCGATCACGCCGCCGAACAGGAGGCCCGTGGTCAGATAGCCCATGTCGAAGCTTTCCGCGACCAGGTCGCCGGCGGCGGTGCCGAGCGAGAAGGTGAAGAGGATCGCCAGCCAATAGAAGATCTCGCGCCTGGTCGTGAAGATGGTGTGGATCGAGAGCGTCCGCTCGCTGGCGTACCAGACCGCGAACGTCGCCGCGAGCACCACGCTGAAGGCAATCGTGGTGGTCTGCAGGCGCACGCCGAAATTGTCGACGAGGTTGTCGGTGATCAGCGTGCCGACGACGCTGATCAGCACCACCGCCAGCCAGTAGGCCCAGGGTACGTAGCGTTTCTGCGCGAACTGCAGGACAAGGGCGACGACCAGAACGCCGGTCATGATCAGCGATGTGGCGGTCAGCCCGAGCCCGAGGTTGACGGCCAGATAGTCGGCCGCCGTCTCGCCCATGGTCACCGCCATCAGCTTGATCAGCCAGAAATCGAGGGTGACATCCGGAACCCTGTTCTGGGCCGGCCCGGCGGGCTGCTTGTTGCTGGGGAGCATGGCTGAAGTCCTGAGGTTGGTGGTCGTGGCGGGATGAAAGCGCATCGCGAGGGATTCATGCGATCCGCCCCTGTTCGATGCATGTCTTTCTCGATCGCCCGCACACCCTCGGATGATCCCCGAGGGTGCTTTGGACGGCATGGATTACTTGCCCATGACCTTCATCGCCTGGGCGAAGAAGTCGTCGGCGCGCTTGTCGTCATCCGCGTTGCAGCGCTCGATGCCCTTGGTCTCCAGTTCCGAGACCCTGTTCTTGTCCGCGTCGTTGAGCTTGGCCGCCGCCTCCGCCGCGCGCAGTGCCTTCAGCGTCGCCTCGCAAGGCGCGGGGGCCGCGAAAACCGGACCGGATGCGGCGAGGAGGCCCAATGCGACCGCAAACGCAAATTTTCTCATGAAACCATTCCCTGTCTGATGCCGGTGGTCCGGCTGCCGTAAAATGAAGCCGGCCCCAAGATGGCGTGCTGGCATTCGAACGATAGGGAAGCGACTTCACTCCAGCCTGTCCGGCGGCATACAAATTTGTAAGAATGGACATGGGCCGCGCAAAAGGCCTTTACGAACCGCGCGCGCTGCGCTGATAGAAGCCATCGCCTTGTATCCGCCATCAATGGCGTGCCCCAGTGCCCGAACCTGAAATCCGTGCCCCAGGAAAACCCGAATGACCTATGCTTCCCTCAAGCCGGTTTCGAAGGCGTTCGTCCAACGCAAACGGCTGATCTTCGTGCGGGTGGCGGCGGTGCTGGCGGTGCTGCTCCTGTTTCTCACCAAGCCGGCGCTCACCGAGGGCTCGGAAAGTCACGAGGCCGTCGAATTCTTCGGCTTCTGCCTGGTGCTGGTCTGCGTCGCCGGCCGGCTCTGGAGCATTCTCTATGTCGGCGGCAAGAAGAACGAGGAGCTGGTTTCAACCGGCCCGTTCTCCATGAGCCAGAACCCGCTCTATTTCTTTTCGACGGTCGGCGCGGTCGGCATCGGTTTGCTCTATGGCTCGCTGGTGGCGGCGGCAGTCCTTGGCCTTGCCAGCTTTCTCATCTTCCGCGTCACGGCGCGCAAGGAAGCCGAATATCTCCTGGGCAAGTTCGGCCCGGCCTATGCGGCCTACATCAAGGCGACGCCCCGGTTCTGGCCGAATCCGCTGCTCTACCGTGACAATGACGAGCTGCAGTTCTCGACGCGCGCGCTCAAGCGCACCTTCTATGACGGGCTTTATTTCCTGGCCATCTTCCCGGCCATCGAGCTGATCGAGTATTTCCGCGAGACGGGCATGCTGTTCCCGGCCTTCGTCACGCTCTACTGACCCGCCATTAACCGATTGATCTTCCGGTCATGCGGCGCTTCGGCTGTCGAGCAACCTGTAATACTGGCTGAAGGCGAAGACGCCGATCTTGCGCAAGGCATGCAGCGCATAGCGGTCGGGTGCGGTGACCGGGAACGGCAGGTCGGCCGGCGCGGTGCCCAGGGCGAGATCGGCCAGCAGCCGGCCTGTCGTCGTGCAGGCGGCAACACCGCGTCCGTTGCAGCCAAGCGCGGTGAACAGGCCAGGCGCCAGCATGTGGATATGCGGCATCGTGTCCTTGGTGATCGCGACCTTGCCGCTCCAGACGAATTCGACAGGGACGCCCGCGGCCTGCGGGAAGATGCGGGCAAGGGCGGCCTTCAGGGGCGCCGCATCGTCCATGGTCGGATTGTCATCGACCGGGGAGCGGCCGCCCATCACCAGCCGGCCTTCATGGTCGAGGCGGAAATAGAGCAGGAGCCGCCTGGTGTCGGCGACGCCCTGGCCGCCCGGCAGGATGGTGCGGCGCAGCGCCGGCGCCAGCGGCTGCGTGGCGATCTGGAAGCTGGTCACCGGGATGACGGTCTGGCGCAGCCCTGGCCACAGGTTTCCGGTGTAGGCGTTGGTGGCCAGCACGACCTGTCGCGCACGGACCGAGGCCTGCCCGAGATCGAGCCGCCAGTTGTCACCTTCGCGCCTGAGGCCGAGCGCCGGCGAACGCGCCAGCACGGTGGCGCCCTGCGACATGGCGGCGGCGGCCAGGCCACGCGCGTAGCTCAGCGGCTGCAGCACACCGCCGCGCGGGTCGAACCAGCCGCCATGATAGGCCTCGGGCGCCGAGCCGGTGAGATCGGCCATTTGCTGGCGGTCGAGCAGGCGCGCCTCGACGCCCCTGGCGTGCCATTGCCGGAAGCGGGGCGTCACGATGTCCGAAAAAGGCCTGGGTCCATGCGCGCCCTGGATCCAGCCGCTGCGCTCGGCGTGGCAGTCGATGCGGTACTTCTCGATGAGATCGACGACCAGATCGCCGCCGGCACCAAAGGTCTCGGTGATGGCCCTGCCCAGTTTCCGGCCGAACCTGGCTTCGAGCGTGTCGGGATCGTGCTTCAGCCCGGCGATGATCTGCCCGCCATTGCGCCCGGAAGCGCCCCAGCCGGGTTCACTGGCCTCCACCACGATCACCTTCCTGCCGGCCTGCGACAAATGAAGGGCGGCGCTCAAGCCCGTATAGCCGGCACCGACAATGGCGACGTCGGCCACGGCATCGCCTTTTGCCCCGGCATAGAGCGGGGCGGGGATGGCGGTCGCGGCCCACAGGCTGGCCGGCAAGGCTTGGGGTGGGTCAACAGGCATGTCTACTCCGGCGAGATCGTGCGATGCGCCGCCTCAATCGCGGGCGGCGTCCTTGGGCCGATGCTCCGGCGTGGCGGGTTTCGGATCAGCCACGCCGGTCGGCGCGGTTCACTGCAGCATCAGCTGGTTCCACTTTTCCTCATAGGCGACAGAATATTTGTCGGCTTCGCCCTCGTTGAGGATCAGCATGTCCTTGATGTTGTCGGGCGACATGACGAGTATCTTCTTCGTGTCGGCATCGGCGCCCGCTGTCGCGCTGCTCAGCACCGGGCCATAGGTCCTGAGCGCGAGCAGCTTAGCCTGCTGGGCTTCCGCGAGCGCGAAATCGATCGCCTCATGCGCCAGCTCGACATTGGGCGACCCCTTGGGAATGACCCACCAGTTCGCCCAGGCGATGCCGTCCTTGTAGGTGAAGCCGACGGGCGCGCCTTCCGCTTCCGCCGCCAGCACGCGGCCGCTCCAGGCCGAGGACAGCGCCAGCTCGCCCGAGGAGAGCAGTTGCGGCGGCTGCGCGCCGCTGCCCCACCAGACGGTGACATGCGGTTTCAGCTCCTTGATCTTGGCCATCGCCATGTCGGCCTTCTCGGTCGTGTAGGGGAACACTTCCGAAGGCTTGAGGCCGGAGGCCAGCAGGGCGGCCTCGTAATTGTAGTAGAAGAAGCGGTAGAGGCCGCGCGGGCCGGGAAAGCGCTTCACGTCCCAGAAGTCGGCCCAGGATTGCGGTCCGGCATCCGGGAATGCCGTCTTCGACCAGGCGATGACGGTGGCGCCGGTCGAGGTGGCGATGCCGTTGGGGGCGACCCAGCCTTTTTCGAGTGCCGCGGCATTGGGGATTTTCGAAACGTCGATCGGTTCGAGGAAGCCTTCATTGGCGCCCTGCCAGACCGTGCGGCCGCCGACGTCGACGAGATCCCACTCGACCGCCTTGGCCTGGACCATGGCCTTGATCTTGGCGGTCTCTGTCGGCGAGGTGTTGACCACCGGAATGCCCTTGAGCTGGCCGAACGGGTCGATGAAAGCCGCTTTTTCGGCGTTGGACAGGGCGCCACCCCAGGAGGTGAAGGTGAAAGGCCGGTCCGCCGCGCGCGCCAGTCGAGGAAGACCCGTCGCGCCGGCCAGCACGCCGCCCGCTGCCGTCAGAAGGAAAGTACGCCTATGCATCGGCTTTCTCCGTTTTGGTGGGTTTGGATGGGGAATGAGGAACCGCGCGGACATGGCCAGGCTTCCACGAGACATGGACCCTGGCGCCGGCCCGCAATGTCCGGTCGGTGATCTGCCGGGCGGCGAGCGTCTGGCCGCTCTCCAGCCGCAAGGTGAGCTGGGTCAACTCGCCGAGATAGATCACCTCGACGATCTCGGCGGCGACGCCTTCGCCGCCGCGGCCGAGCTCGACATGCTCGGGCCGGATCAGCAGCCGCGCCGGCTCGCCCGGGGCCGTTCCCGGCGCTGCGTCGACGGCGATGGTCTTGCGGAACGCCTCGACATCGACCGAGGCCTTGCCGCCGGATGAGGAGAGCACGCGCACCGGCAGCAGGTTGGATTCGCCGATGAAGCCGGCGACGAAGGCGTTGACGGGACGGTCGTAGAGGTCGTCCACCGTGCCCAGTTGCTGGATGCGGCCGCTGTCCATGACCGCGATGCGATCGGAGAGCACCAACGCCTCTTCCTGGTCGTGGGTGACATAGATCGTGGTGCGGCCGAGCTTCTGGTGCAGCCGGCGCAGTTCGAGCTGCACCGAGCGGCGCAGCTGCTTGTCGAGCGCGCCGAGCGGCTCGTCCATCAAAAGCACGTCGGGCTCGATGACCAGCGCGCGCGCCAGCGCCACGCGCTGCTGCTGGCCGCCCGAGAGTTGCTGGACGGGGCGGTCGGCAAAGCCGTCGAGCCGCATCAGCGCCAGGATGTCGGTGACCCGCCTGGTGATGTCGGGCTTGGGCAGCCGGCGCACACTCAGGCCATAGCCGACGTTCTCGCCGACACTCATATGCGGAAACAGCGCATAGTTCTGGAACACCATGCCGATGTTGCGGTGGCGGGCGGGCATGCGGGTGACGTCGCGCTCGCCGATGCGGATCTCGCCCGCCGTCGGCTCGATATAGCCGGCGGTGAGGTTGAGCAGCGTCGTCTTGCCCGAGCCGGAGGGTCCGAGCAGCGTCAGGAATTCGCCTGATGCCACGTCGAGGTCGGTGGGCTCCAGCGCCCGAAAGCCGCCATAGGTCTTCGACACGCCGGCCAGGCGCAGCGACTGTCCCGAATGGATCACGGTCATCGGCTCGGGCTCCCGGATTTGCGGCTGAGAATCTGCGCCAGCGCGAACAGGACGATGGCCAGCGCGATCATCACCGTCGCGGCGACAGCGATGACCGGCGTGAATTCAAGCCGGATCGATTCCCAGATCTTCACCGGCAGCGTTTTCGAGGCATAGCCGGCCATGAACACGGCGATGATCACTTCATCGAAGGAGGTGATGAAGGAGAAGATGGCGCCACCGACGATGCCCGGCGTGATGTTGGGCAATGTGACGGTGCGGAAGATCCGCCATGGGCCGGCACCAAGGCCGGCGGCGGCACGCAGCCAGTTGTCGTCGACGGCGCGCAGGGCGATGCCGACATTGATGACGACGAAAGGCAGGGCCAGTATGGCATGGCCGAGGCTCATGCCAAGGATGGTGCCGCTCAGGCCGACATCGAGCGCGCTGCGGTAGAGCGCCACCGCCGTGACGATGACCGGCACGATCATCGGCGCCAGGAACAGGCCGGTGACGAGGGTGCGCAGGCGGCCGTCGATGCGGCGCAGGCCGATCGCCGCGAGCGTGCCGAGCACCACCGCGATGATCGTGGCCAGCATGGCGACCTCGACGCTGTTGATGAGCGACGTGCGCCATTCCGGATCGGCGAGGAAGCGCTCGTACCAGACGCCGGACCATGCGCGGGGCGGCAGATAGATGAAGCTCGCCTTGTTGAAGGAGGCCGGCACCACGGCAAGGATCGGCAGCACGAGGAAGGCGAGCACCAGGCTGGCGCCGGCGTTGGCTGACACGCGGAGCAGGAGTGGCAACCTGTTCATCGTGCGAACAGCCCCCTCTCGATCGGCAGCAGCCGGGCGGCCAGCGCCATCAGCACCAGCACGATGGCGAGCAGTGCCAGCGAGCCGGCGGCGGCGAGCGACCAGGCGAGGCGGTCGTTGACGAAGCTGGCGATCAGCATCGACAGCGTGATGGCATTCGAGCCGCCAAGCAGGGCGGGCGTGATGAAGAAGCCGAGCGACAGCAGGAAGACGAAGGTCGCGCCGCCGGCAAGGCCGGGCAGGCAGAGCGGCAGGTAGATGCGCCGGAAGGTGTCGACGAGGCTGGCGCCGAGCCCATCGCTTGCCAGCAGCAGGCGGCGGTCGATGCGGACCATGGCGCCGTAGAGCGGCAGGATCATGTAAGGCAGGAGGATGTGGATCATGCCGACCAGCACGCCGACATTGTTGAACAGCAGCGCCAGCGGCGAGTCGGTGATGCCGGTCGCCATCAACAGCCGGTTGATCGGCCCGTTGCGCTCCAGAAGCAGCATCCAGGAGAAGGTGCGCACCAGCACCGAGATCCAGAAGGGAAACAGCACACCGTAAAGAGCGAGGCCGAACCAGACACCGTCGAGGCGCGACAGTACATAGGCGACCGGCCAGGCGAGCAAAGTGCAGAGCGCGGTGACCACGATCGCGACGACGAAGGTGTTCCACATCACCTGGCGGTAGACCGCGCTTTCGGCCAGCACGCCGAAGGTCGCGAAAGGTCCGGCCGGGTCGGTGAAGGCCAGCGAGAAAAGTCGCGCCAGCGGCACCACGAACAGCAACGCCAGCACGATCAGAGCCGGGCCGAGCAGGCATGCGGTCTCGACATGCCGGCGCGACGGCAAGGCGGCCCGCGCTCTCGGCTCCGGCAAGGTGCTTGTTACCGTCACGCCCAGGCCACCTCGCTGAAGACGCCGATGCCGCGCTTGCGGATCTGGCCGGCAACGACCACGCGCTGGATTTCCGACGTGCCTTCCCATATGCGGTCGACGCGGATGTCGCGATAGAGCCGCTCGACCGGGTTCTCGCGCATGTAGCCGCGCCCGCCCAGCACCTGCAGCGCCTTGTCGATGACGCGGCCGGCGGCTTCCGAGCAGTAGAGTTTCAACGCGCTGGCATGGGCGTGCACGCGCTTGCGGTCGAGGCCCTGGTCGATCTCCCAGGCGACGCGGTAGAGCATCGACTTGGCGGCGAAGATCTCGACCGCCATGTCGGCCAGCATGAATTCCACGCCCTGGAAATCGCGGATAGGCCGGTCGAACTGGTGGCGAGAGGTGGCATAGTCATTGGCGATCTCGGCGGCGCGGGTCGCGGCACCCACGGCATGCGAGGCGATCTGCAGGCGCGCCTCGACGAACCAGTCCTTGGTCAGCTCGAGCCCCTGGCCGATCTTGCCGAGCATCTTGTCCTCGCCGACCGTGGTGCCCTCGAAACGCAATTCGGCATGGTCGAAGGCGAAATTGTGCATGAATTTCGGCGAGCGCAGATGCACCATGTTGTTTACCGGCTTGTCGACCAGGAACAAGGTCGGCTTGTCGGGATCGTCGTCGACATGGGCATGCACGATGACGAAATCGGATGCGTTGTAGGAGGTGACGAACCATTTCTCGCCGGTCAGGTGCCACTGGCCATTTTTCAAGCGCGCGCTGGTCTTGACCCGGCGCGGGTCGGAGCCGGCCTCCGGCTCGGTGATGGCGAAGGCGCCACGGCGATGGCCGTGCGAGGACGGGATCAGATAGTCGTGCTTCTGCGTCTCGGTACCGAATTTCAGGCTCACCGGCGGGCGCCAGACACAACTCCACAGGCCATTGGTGACGCGGCCGAGCTGTTCCTCGATCGCCGTCTGCTCGACCATGGTCAGGCCGAGGCCGCCATTTTCCCTCGAGTGGTTGATGCCGGCCAGCCCCCAGTCGCGCACCTGCTGCCGGACAGCCTCCCGGCGCTCCATCGGCAGTTCGCCGTGCTCGTCGGTGACCGCTTCCAGCGGTAGCAGCACCTGGTCGCAGAAGTCGCGCCCCTTCTTCGACAGTTCCTTTTCGCGCGGGCTGAGATCGAAGTTCATGGCAGTCCTCTAAAAGCAGTTCATCAGGTCGGGCGCCCGGCGTTGCGGCCGAGCAGGAGCGCGTCGACGGCCATGCAGCCATGGTCGGAAACCAGGAGCGGGTTGACGTCCATCTCGTCGATGAGGTCGCCGAGATCGGCGGCGAGCATCGAGAACCGGGCCAGGGCGGCATGGAGCGCTGCCCTGTCGACGGCCGGCCGGCCGCGCCCACCGTCGAGCAGCGGGCTTGTCTTCAGCCTGACGACCAGGGCTTGCGCCTGTTCGAGACTGAGCGGCGGCAAGGCGACCGCGCGGTCCCTGAGCGCTTCGATCCAGATGCCGCCGGAGGCAATGACCAGATACGGCCCGAACTGTTGGTCGCGGATCAGGCCGAATGCGATCTCGACGCCCTTGGGCGCCATTTCGGCAACCAGCACCTGCGGACCGAGCCGCGCCGTCATGTCGGCATAGGCGACTGCCAGCGCCGATTCATCGGCCAGGCCGAGGCGGACGCCGCCGAGATCGGATTTGTGCTGGATGCCGGGGGCGGCGGTCTTCAAGGCAATGGGAAAGCCGATCTTTCGCGCTGCGGCGACAACGTCCTCCGGCGTGGCGGCGGCGATCGCACGCGGCGTGGCGATGCCATAGTCGGCCAGCAGCGCCAGCGCTTCGCTTTCGCCGAACGGCTTCTCCTGGCCAAGGCGCCGGCGCCAGCGCTCGCGGACCTCGCGTGGCACGGCATCGGGATGGGTATGGGTCGCCGCGCGCCGGTCGCGAAACGCCAGCAGATTGCGGATGGCCTGCAGGCCTTCATCGGTGCCGTCGATGACCGGCACGCCGGCCTCCGTGGTCGACAAGGCGAGTGCGCGGTGGTTCACCGTGGCGTAGTTGCTGACCACGGCAACCGGCTTGCCGGTCTTGGCGTGAGAACGGATCACGGCGCGGGTAAAGCCTTCGGCGACGTAGGAGCCGTCGCGTATGTCCTGGAACAGCACGCCGATGGCGGTGTCGGGGTCGGCGAGCATGGAGTCCATGCAGGCCTCGACATGCGTCTCGAAGTCGAGGCCCGAGCCCCAGACATCGAGCGGGTTCGCCGGCTGCAGACCGCTGTCGAGATGCAGACGCAACCCCTCCTTCGTCCGCTCCGAGATGGCTGCGAACGGCACGCCGGCCTTTGCCGCGAGGTCGGCGACCATTTCGCGTTCACCGCCGGAATCGTGCAGGCTGGCAAGGCCGCCGCTGGCGGCTGGCCGGCCGGCCGAAAACAGAGCGAGATTGGCGGCGAGCTGGTCCAGCGTCTCGACGCTGAAGACGCCCCATTTGTCGAACAGCGCCTCGTAGGCGGCATTGTCGCCGGCAATCGCGCCGCTGTGGCTGGCGGCGAAGCCGGCGCTCAATTCCGTTCGCCCGACCTTGAGGACAACGACCGGAATGCCGAGCCGGTCGGCCTTTTCCAGGCAGCGGGCAAAATCGTCCGGCCGGCGCGCGGTTTCGAGAAACAGGCCGATGACCGACGTGTCGGGCTGGTCGAGCGCCCAGTCGACATAGTCTGATGTCGTCGTCGTCAGTTCGCGGCCGCTGGACACGCAAAGCTGGAATCTCAGCCGCTGGTCGTTGTAGGCGAGCGCGGAAAAGGCCGAGCCCGATTGCGTGATCAGCGCCACGCCGCCGGGCTTCATGGCGAGACTGGAGGCAAAGCCGGAGACGCGCAGGCCGATGCCGGGGTTGCAGAAGCCCATGCCGTTGCCGCCGCAAATGACGATGCCGGCCTCGCGGGCGATTTCGGTCAGCCGGCCGGCGAGCGGGTCATTGGCCGCCCCGGTCAGGTCGCAGCTGGCGAAGATGGTGACCGCCCTGGCGCCATGGCGGGCGGCCGCCAGCAGGTTGTCCTCGAGATAGTCATTGGCGACGCCGAGCACGACATGGTCGACCCTCTCCGGCAGGCTCGCCAGATCGGGAAAACACGGCACGCCTTCCACGACGTCGTATTTCGGGTTGATGGCGTAGAGCCGGCCAGAGTAGCCATCCATCGCCGCGGCGCGCACCATGGTATTGCCCGGCGTGTTGGGGCGCACGGACGCACCGACGAAGGCGATCGACGCCGGCCGCAACAGCGGATCGAGACGATGTCCTGCGTTCGTCATGCCACCGAGGGCGGCAGGAATCCCAGCCAAATCTCTTCCTCCCACGGCTCGTTCCCAAAGCCATCTCGTCCCGGCGCTCTGGTTTTGGTTTTGCGAGCTGTCGGACCGATGGCGACTATAGAACCGGGAAACGTTCGCGCACGCTCCGAATAGTCACGAGGCGATGACCTGCAGTCATGGGGGTAAGGGCAAACGCGGCCATCGGCGGTTCAGCCAGTGAGGATTTCCCGTTTCAGCACGGCCATTTCATTGAGCAGCCAGTCGCGCACCAGCACGGCCGGCTTGCGCAGCGGGCGCCGTGCCGTTGCCGCCAGGTAATAGTGGTCGCCGGTGCGCAACTCATGCCTGCCGCCCTTGACCAGGCCCTTCTGCAACAGTTCGTGGGCCACGACATGCCACCAGCCGAGCGCCATGCCGCGACCCTTGATCGCCGATTGGACGACCAGCGTGTAGTCGGAGAAGGTCAGGCTGCGGCTGCCCACCGGCTGTGGATAGTCGAACTGCGCGAGATAGTGCTGCCAGGGAATGCGCAGCGCGCCGGAGAGATGAGCGAGCGTGTGCCGGCTGAGATCGCTGCAATCGTCGAGGCTGCCGTGCTCGGCCAGGTAGGACGGGCTGCACACCGGCAGCACGACCTCTTCCATCAGCGCCCAGCTCTGTTGTTCGGCATTGGGCGGCTGGTTATAGCGGATGGCGAGATCGACATCCTCGATCGGGCCGGTCGGCTCGCCGCGCACCAGCTGGAAGCGCAGATCGATGCCGGGAAAGCTGGCTTGGAAACGGTCGAAGCGCGGCATGAACCAGTGCATGGCGAAGGCCGATGACAGCGACAGCGTCACCGTTCCGGCCTCGCCCTGGCGCGCCCTGATATCGTCGAGCGCGATCTCGATCTGCTGGAAGCCGCTGCCGACGGCGCCATAGAGCAAGCGGCCGTCATCGGTCAGGTCGATGCCGGTCGGCGCACGCACGAACAGCTTGACGTCGAGATGGCTTTCCAGCCGCGCGATCATGCGGCTGATCGCCGACTGGGTGACGTTGAACTCGCGCGCCGCGCTGGTGAAGTTGAGATGGCGCGCGGCTGCCTCGAACATGAAGATCGCATTGGGCGAGGGCAGCAGCTTGCGCAGGGTCATGGCCGTTGGCTCGTTTCGGTACCGAAACTTTTTGGGAAGAAGGCGCGGAGATAAGCCCAGCAGATGGCGCGGGCGCGCGTCCAGTCGGTCTTGCCTTGCCCGTCGCCAACCTGGCTTTCGATCCACAGCCCATCGAAAATGGCGCTCAGCCCGCCGGCGACCAGCCGGTAGTCCGCGGCCGGCGGCTCCTTTTGGGCGAGGGCCGATATCAGCGGTTCGAGCCGCGCCAGATAGGCCCTGTTGAGTTCGCTGAACCGCGCCCGGTAGTCGGCGTTGCGCGAGGTTTCGGCCCAGAACGCCGTCCACACGGCGATGTGCCTGTCGTCGGTGACATCGGAACCGAGGTCGAGATCGATCAGCGCCGCGAGCTTGGCCGCGGCATCGTCATGGGCGTCGCTGCGCGCATGCCAGGCCGCGCGGTATTCCTCGACCAGGGCGTCGAGCGCGGCCAGAAGCAGGCGGTCCTTGGTCTCGAAGTGGAACGAGACCAGGCCGTAGCCGCAGCCGGCCTCGCGCGCGACATCGGCCAGCGTCACGCCCGGCAGGCCTTTCCGTGCGATAACGGTGATCGCCGCCTGGGTCAGGCTTTGCCGCCGGCGCGCGACCTTTTCGGCATCGCGGCTTTTCTTGTCGGGCTTGCTCAATGGCGACGTTCTCCCTGGAGTGGTTTCGTATCCGGTTTTCGGCCGGCGAAGCAATGCTTGGTGGATGGCCGTGCGTGCAGGCGATCACTGGAGGCGGTGGGCCTTCCATCTCCCTTTCGGGAGCGTTGGCGCTGCCCCTCATGCGACGGTCCACTGGCACAATCATCATTGACTGATCAATCAGTCTACGAGATTATCGGCCAGCCGCAACCGGAAACGCAGGAACGGTTGCCAGGAAAACAGGAAGCCGTGCCATGCCGCCGCAGGACCTCGCCAACGACCAACGCGCAGCGCTCGACGCGCGCCACCTGATCCATCCCTGGACCGATTTCCGCGAGCAGCCGGTGCTGATCCTGGAGGAGGGCAATGGCGTCCATGTCCGCGACAGCAACGGCCACCGGATGATCGACGGCATCGGCGGCATGTGGTGCGTCAACATCGGCTATGGCCGCAAGGAGATGGCGCAGGCGATCGCCGCCCAGGCGGAGAAGCTCTGCTATTATTCGCCGTTCGGCTTCCTCTCCAACACGCCGTCGATCGAGCTGGCGGCAAAGCTAGCCTCCTACGCGCCCGGCGACCTGACCCGCGTCTTCTTCACCACCGGCGGCTCGACCGCGGTCGATACCGCGATGCGGCTGGCGAGCTTCTATTTCAATGTCACCGGACGGCCCGGCAAGCGCCACATCATCACACGCGATCTCGCCTATCACGGCTCGACGCATCTCAGCGCCTCGCTGTCGGGCAAGCCGTCCGACCGAGGGCTGATCGACCTTGTCGAGGGCACGATCCACCATATCTCGGCGCCCAATCCCTACCGGCGCCCGGAAGGCGTGTCGGCCGAGGCATTCCTCGATCAGAAGGTGCAGGAGCTCGAGGACAAGATCCTGGAGCTTGGCTCCGAGAACGTCGCCTGCTTCATTGCCGAGCCGATCCTGGCCTCGGGCGGCGTCATCGTGCCGCCTGCGGGGTATCACAGCCGCACGCTGGAGGTCTGCCGGCGCCATGACGTGCTCTACATCTCGGATGAGGTCGTCACCGGTTTCGGCCGCAACGGCGCGATCTTTGCCTCGGAACCGGTCTATGGCATCGTGCCCGACATGATCACCTGCGCCAAGGGGCTGACGTCGGGCTATGTGCCGCTGGGCGCGGTGATGGTGTCCGACCGCCTCTACCGGCAGATCGCGGAAACGACCGAAGGCAGGATCTTCGCCAACGGCTTCACCTATTCCTCGCATCCGGTCGCCTGCGCCGCCGGCCTGAAGAATCTGGAGATCATGGAGCGCGAGGGGATTTGCGCCCATGTTCGCGAGGTCGGCCCCTATTTCCAGGCCGCGCTGAAGCCGCTGATGGACTCGCCGATCGTCGGCGACGTGCGCGGCAGCCACCTGATGGCCTGCGTGGAATATGTCAGCGACAAGAACGCCAGGACCGTGCCGCCGCAGGCCTGGCAGATCGCCCAGCGCATCATCCGCGAGACCATGCCGCGCGGGCTCATGGTGCGGCCGATGGGTTCGATGGTGATCATGTCGCCGCCGCTCATCATCACCAGGGCCGAGATCGACGAATTGGTCGCCATCCTGCGCGAAGCGACGGAGGTGGTGACGGAACAGCTGCGACAGGAAGGCCTGCTGCCGCTAAAATCATGACACTGCAATTTTCAAACGGAGATGACCCCATGCCAGCTTCGCTGCCGACCAGCAGGGCCAGCGTGACAGTCTTCACAGCCGCTGACGCATCCGTCTGGGCGGACCTCACGGCGGCCATGCCGGCGGAGATCGGCGATCGTCTGGCCGGCCTGCGGGAGATTGCCGGCGTCACCGGCGTGGCGCGATACAGGGAAGGCCGCCCGGAGGCGATCATGGTCGGCCAGCGGCGGCCGTCGGCGGCGATGATGCGCATTGCCCTCTACTGGTCCGCCGCCAGCTTCATCGCGGGTGACGGCCCGTGCCTGCTGGAGGCGCTGGAGGCGGAGGCGCTTGTGCAAGATCTGCGATGCCTGCGCGCCGACGAGGATATGGCGCTGCGAATCGGCGGCCAATGGGAACGCCAGGACGGGTTCCTGCAACGCTGGATCGGCGCCGGGCCGACGCGCCGGCCGGAGGGTATACCGCCGTCCTGGCCGCAGACGGCGGGCTTCACCTGCGGACCGTCGGCGCTCGCCATGGCCATGGCTGGCCTCGACCCGGCCTTGTTGCCGGATCGGGCGCTGGAGGTCGAGCTGTGGCGCGAGGCCACCACCATCATCGGCCCGAGCGGCCCGGGCGGCTGCGACCCCTACGGTCTGGCGCTGGCGGCGCACCGGCGCGGGTTGCAGGTCGAAATGTTCATGAGCAGCGCCGGGCCGATCTTCCTCGACCGTGCCGCCTCGGAGGAGAGGCGCGGGCTGATGCGCTTCGTGCAGGCCGGTTTCAAACGCGACGCCGAAGCCGCGTCATTGCCGATCGAGACGCGCGCCTTTGTCATCGAGGAAATCGGGCAGGCGCTCGATCGCGGCCTGTTGGCGCTGGTGCTGATCGATCAGGCGCCGATGATGGGCTACACCTGCCCGCACTGGGTGCTCGTCCATGGCCATGGCGACGGCATCTACTTCCTCAACGATCCCTGGATCGAGCCTGACCGGCTCGAACGGAAGATGGACGTTGTCGACCTTCCGGTCATCGCGGCGGAGCTTGAGCGGATGGCCTGGTACGGCAATCCGGCCTACCGCGCCGCTGTGCTGGTTGGGCGATAGCGTTCGGCTCATCCGCCCCGGGTCTAGGCTCCCAGCGGATAAGGCATGTAGCCGACGAAGCCGGCGATCTTCCAGGTTCCGTCGACCTTCCTGCAGAAGTACAGCGTCTGCCATTTCAGCCGGTCGACGCTGCCATCCGCCTTGGCAACGGAGCCATCGAATTTCTTGTGCAGCACGGCGCGGTCGCCGTCGACATCGATGTCGCGCAGATTGGTGACGCGAAACAGCGCCTCGCGCAGCGGCTCGGCGAATTTGGTCGCGGCCGTCTCCCGGGCCTGGCGCAGCCACTCGTCGCGATAGATTTCCAGCCTCGGGAACTGCAGCCGCCAGGCATCGGCGTTGGCGAGGAAATGCGCATGCATGCCGAAGAAGCTTTCGGCGACGAAGTCATTCTCGACCATGGACCAGTCCTGGCCGATGAAGGCGTCGATGTCGCGCCGCACCAGCATTTCCCACAGCGCGTGGCGGTCGGCGTCGCCTGGTGGGAACGGGTTCTTGTCGAAAGTCATCCGCGGTTTCTCCGGTCTCGCATAGGCACCTGTCCGTACCGGCCGCGAGGCCGTCCGGCAAGCGCGCACGATGCAAGCGCTCTTGTAATAAAGCAACACGGATTTCGAAGAATGTTGCTTTCCAACAAGGACCCTATCGGGACCGGCCCGATCGCGGTAAATCTGCGCCGAAGCGGGTGCCGCCCTTGTGCCCTGCCGCGTGATCAGAGGAGGCCGTCCCTTGCCCAAGCAGACTTTTGGAACATCCCATGTGCCGCTGTCGCCCGCCGTGCGGGCCGGCGATTTCGTCTATGTCTCCGGCCAGGTCCCGGTCGGCGGTGACGGCATCGTGGTCAAGGGCGGCATTACCGAGCAGACCGAGCAGGTGCTTGCCAATGTGAAGGCAGCGCTGGCATTGGCCGGCTGCACCCTGGACGACGTGGTGAAGACCACCGTGTGGCTGGAAGACGCGCGCGATTTCGGCGCCTTCAACGCGGTCTATGCCCGGCACTTCCCGAAGAATCCGCCAGCGCGCACCACGGTGGAATCGCGGCTGATGATCGACATCAAGATCGAAGTCGAGGCGGTCGCCTACCGGCCGGCCTGATAAAGGACGCCACGTAGCGGAGGGTCTTCCCATGCAATTCGACCTCCTGCTCAGGGGTGGCCGGCTGATCGATCCGGCATCCGGGCTCGACGCGCCGCGCGATGTCGCCATCGCCAATGGCCGGGTCGCGGCGATCGACCCCGACATCCCGGCGGATCGCGCCGCGCAGGTCGTCGACGCGACCGGCTGCATCGTCACGCCCGGCCTCGTCGACCTGCACAGCCACGTCTATTGGGGCGGCACTTCGCTTGGCGTCGATGCCGACCGGCTGGCGGCCAAGAGCGGCACCACCACCTTCATCGATGCCGGCAGTGCGGGCGCCGGCAACTTTCTCGGCTTCCGCCGCCATGTCATGGAGCGCTCCAGGGTGCGCATCCTGGCCTATGTCAACATTTCCTTTGCCGGCATCTTCGGTTTCTCGCAGACCGTGTCGGTCGGCGAGTGCAGCGATCTCAGGCTATGCGAACCGCGCGAGGTGGTTGCCGCCGCGCGCGAGCACGCCGACGTGGTCGTCGGCGTGAAAGTCCGCTCCGGCAAGCATGCCGGCGGCACCAGCGGCATCGCGCCTGTCGATCTCGCCCTGGAGGCCGCCGACAAGGCGGGCCTGCCGCTGATGGCGCATATAGACGAGCCGCCGCCCGGCCGCTCGGAAGTGCTGCCGCGCCTGCGGCGGGGCGATATCCTCACCCATTGCTTCCGGCCGTTCCCCAACGCGCCGGTCTTCGCCTCCGGCGCGGTGCGGCCCGACATGCGGCTGGCGCGGGAGCGTGGCGTGATCTTCGATCTCGGCCACGGCATGGGTTCGTTCGACTTCGAGGTTGCCCGCGCCATGCTCGCCGAGGGGCTGGCGCCCGATGTCATCTCGAGCGACGTGCACCTTTACTGCGTCGACGGGCCGGCCTTCGACATACTGGTCTGCATGTCGAAACTCCTGGCGCTCGGCATGCCGCTGGTCGAGGTCCTGCGGGCCGCGACGCAAGGGCCGGCGCGGGCGATCGCACGGCCGGATCTCGGCACGCTGGCGGTCGGCACCGTCGGCGACGTCGCTGTCCTCCGCCAGCGGCCAGGCCGCTTCACCTTCGTCGACGCGGTCGGCGCTTCGCTGGTCGCCGATCAGCGGCTGGTCTCGGAAGGCATCGTCATCGGCGGCACCTGGTGGCCGAACGAGGCGGCGAACGATGCCAGCGAAACCGAGCGTTTCGAGCCGCATGCCAACCACACGCATGTCGAGGTCGCCGCCCGGCATTTCGGGCATCGGCACGAATGAGATCGCGCGGCGTGGTTACGCCGCCCCCACGACGCTCAGGAAACGCTCGATGCCTGTCGCGGTCAAAAGCTCGATCCGCTCACGGATGAGGTCGTCGCTCCAGTTCCACCACTCCAGCGACTGCAGGCGTAGGATGATATCGGGTGCGAACCGGTACCGCATGGTGCGAGCCGGATTTCCGACCGCGATTGCATAGGGCGGAATGTCCCGGGTGACGATGCTGCCGGCACCGAGAACCGCTCCATTGCCGATCGTGACGCCGCTCAGGACGATACAGCGAGCGCCGATCCACACGTCATGGCCGACCGTGATCGGCCCCTTGCCCACGGTTCCATCGCCGTTGCGGATCTTGCCGTTCACAGACTGGATCGGAAAGGTGGTCGCGGTGTCCACGCGGTGCTCGGCCGCGCAGATAAAGAGAACATCCGGGCCAATCGAACAGAACGATCCTATGCGCACCGGCACGTCTTCTCGCGGAACGAAGAACGATTTCTTGCTGAGACCGTAGGTATGGCGACCGATCTCGACGCCAGGCAGCGGAGGCAACGGGTCCTTCTTCAATCCCAGTTTTATGCGAAGTCCTCTCAGCAGCCCCATCGGTTCCTCCCCCGGGTTGCCGGGCACTATAGCGGAAATCCTCCCTTCTGAGAGGCCGCTCCCATCCGCTCGGCGATCGCTCCTCCCAACGAGGAGGAGATCGGGCAGCCTCACTGCCCGGAATTGCTCGGCTTCCCGTAAACCGGCGTCGCGATCCCCTCCATACGCGCCTTGATCTGCAGCGCCACATATTTGGAGTAGAAACGCGACAGCGCCAGGTTGCCGCCGTGGAACCACAGCGCTTCCTGCGCCGTCGGCTTCCACATGTTGCGCAGCTCGCCCTGCCAGGGGCCGGGGTCGCCCTTGACGCCGGAGCCGAGACCCCAGCAGGGCCCGACCTTGTCGGCGACCTCGCGCGAGACGAGCGCGGCCACATTCTCGTTCATCGACTGGTAGCCGGTGCAGGCGATGATGGCGTCGGCCTCGAGTTCGCTGCCGTCCTCGAACAGAATGCCGTGTTTGGTCAGCGACTTGATGGCGATACCGCTGCGGATGCCGATCTTGCCGTCGATGATCAGGTCCGAGGCGCCGACATCGATGTAATAGCCCGAGCCGGTGCGGTAGGCCTTCATCAGCAGGCCGGTCTCGTCGTCGCCGAAATCGATGGCGAAGCCCGAGGCGCGCAAGCGGTCATAGAAGGCGGCGTCGCGCGCCCGGATGACATCGTAGAGCGCGCGCTGGCCCTTCGGCACCAGGGCAAATGGCGTCGAGGCGACGATCATGTCGGCCTTTTCGGTGGTGATGCCGCGCGCCAGCGCGTTCTCCGAAAAGATCTCGAAGCCGACCTCCATCAGCGTATCCGACTTGACCACGGTGGTCGGCGAGCGCTGGATCATGGTGACGTCGGCGCCGCTTTCCCAGAGGTCGACGCAGACATCATGTCCCGAACTTGCCGCGCCGATGACCGCAACACGTCTGCCGCGGAACTTGTCGCCGCTGGCATACTGGCTGGAATGCAGCAGCTCGCCCTTGAACTCATCGGCGCCGGCCAGGTCGATCTTTCGTGGCGGGCCATAGGCGCCGGTGGCGAAGACGATGTGTTTCGGCTTCAGCGTGATCTGCCGGCCGACGCGGTCGACGACCACGGTCCACTCCTTCTTTGCCTCGTCATAGGAAGCGCCGAGGCATTTCGTGGCGACCCAGTAGTTGAGCTCCATGACGCGCGTGTACATTTCCAGCCAGTCGCCCATCTTGTCCTTGGGTGTGAAGACGGGCCAGTTTTCCGGGAACGGAATATAGGGCAGATGGTCGTACCAGACGGGATCGTGCAGCACGAGCGTGCGGTAGCGGTTGCGCCACGAATCGCCGGGCCTGGCGTTCTTCTCGATGACGATGGTGGGCACGCCGAGCTGCCTCAGCCGTGCGCCCAGCATGATGCCGCCCTGGCCGCCGCCGATGACCAGGCAGTAGGGTTGCTCGGAGGCGCCGAGCTCGCGCGTCTCGCGCGCCCTCGCCTCCGACCAGGTCTCGCGTTCGGGGTCGGCCTTGTGGCGCACGCCGAGCGGCCGCTCTGCGCCCTTGCGTTCCTCGAATCCCTTGAGGTCGGTCATCGCCGTGAACAGCGTACGGCAGCGGCCGTTGCGCAGGCGCATGATGCCTTGGCCGGAAGCCACCGCGGTCTCGAATGTGAACCAGGCTTCGATCGTGCCTTCGTCCGAAGTCGCTTCGCCGGTGACCCGCCACGCGGTGGGTCTTGTCGTCGCCAGCGTTGCCGCGAGCATGTCGGCAATGGCCTCACGGCCTTCCATGGTCGTGACGTTCCAGGTGAAGGTCAGAAGATCGCGCCAGTAGCAATCGTCGACGAACAGGTTGGCCGCCGCTGCCACGTCGCCGGCCGCGAGCGCCTGCGCAAGGGATTCGAGCCACGCGGCTGCCTGTTTCGTCGGTGCTGTTTCGAGCATGTCTTCCCCTCTTCCTGCAATGAACTAATCCCCGAGCGGCTCCATCTCCTTGCCGGTGCGGTGGATCTGGGCGTTGTACTTGATGCGGCGCACCGTCTCGCGTGCGGACCCGTCGAGCTTGTAGGCCGAGGCCACCGCCAGCAGGTCGATCGCCGCCAGGAAGGCGAAGCGCGAGGCCGTCGGCTTCAGCGTGTCGGGATATTCGGGCACCGCCACCGTGAGCCTGACGTCGCAGGCGCGGGCCAGATCAGTGTCGGGCGCGGTCACGGCGATCGCGTTGGCGCGGTAATGCTTGGCGAGTTCGACGGCCTCGATCACCTCGCGCGTGCGCCCGGTCGCCGAAATGGCGATCACCAGGTCGCCGGGCTTCAGCGTCGAGGCGGTCATCCGCATCAGATAGGGGTCGCACTGGGCGCTGACCGTGATGCCGTAGCGAAACAGCCGATACTGGGTCTCCTGCGCCAGCGCCGAGGAACTGCCACCAAGGCCGAAGACAGTGACCTGCCGCGCCTTGGCGATCAGCTCGGCGGCCTTCTGCAGCTCACCCGGGTCGAGCTGCCGTTCGGCCTCCTGCAGCGCCCGGCGCGCCTCGCCGAAGACGGCGTTCCAGAACGGCATGCCATTGTCGTTGCTGACGGTCGGCGACTTGGCCAGGTACAGCGCGCCGACGACGAGGCTCTGCGCCAGCTTCAGCTTGAAATCGCGCACCCCCTCGCAGCCGATGGCGCGGCAGAAGCGGGTCACCGTCGGTTCGCTCACCCCGGCGCGTTCGGCAATCGCCGCATTGGAAGCGTCGACGGCGTATTTGACATCGTCGAGCACGACATCGGCGACGCGGCGTTCGGCCGGGCGCAGCTCGGCGTAGGAATCCTTGACCAGCGAGATGATGTCGGGAATACGCCGGACAGGCTCGAGATCCTCCGGATCGGTGCTCAAGGCGCTGTCTTCCCTGTTGTCAGCTTCGGTCATGAAGTCGGTCTTCCCTGCCCTTTTCGACCTGACCTCTTAACATGTTTGCACGCTGTCGTTCCATGCGCCCGGCCACGCTGCAACCGTTGCGTGCCGCAAGGCATGTTTGCATCCATTTCGCCGAGTATGTAGGAAAGCAACACGCATTTCAAGACGAAGAAAACCGTTCAAAAACAAAGTACTGCAGATGGACAGGAGTTTTGGCGATACAGGTATCACCGCGAGCGCTTGACAGCAAAGTAGGATAGTTACAAACTGATTTTTGGCAGTCCGATGACCATTGGATCATCGCGCAATCTCCGAGGGGCGGATGAACGCGGGCGAGACAACAACGCCGAAACTTGGCGTGCAGGCAGCGACCAAGATCTATCACACGGCATCCGGCGACCTGCTGGCGCTGGACCGCTGCAGCCTGGACATCCGAGCCAATGAAATCGTCTCGATCGTCGGCCCGTCCGGTTGCGGCAAGACCACGCTTTTGTGGTCGATGTCGGGCCTGCACGGCCTGACCAGCGGCGAGATCCGGCTCGACGGCAAGGCGATCACCGGCCCGCATCCCGATATCGGCATCGTCTTCCAGGAAGCCAACCTCTTGCCCTGGCGCAATCTCGACGCCAACATCCGCTTCCCCTTCGAGATCAAGGGCGAGAAGCCGGACCGTGCCTGGATCGCGCATCTCCTGAACCGGGTCGGCCTGGACGGCTTTGGCGGCAAGTTCCCGCGCGAGCTTTCGGGCGGCATGCAGCAGCGCGCGGCGATCGTGCGGGCGCTGGCGCTGAAGCCCTCGGTGCTGTTGATGGACGAGCCGTTCGGCGCCCTCGACAGCTTTACCCGCGAGGAGATGAACCGGCTGGTCGAGGAGATCTGGCTCGACACCAAGACCACCATCGTCTTCATAACCCACAGCATCGAGGAGGCGATCTTTCTCTCCGACCGTGTGGTGGTGCTCAGCGCCCGGCCGGGCCGGGTCGCGAAGGAATATCGCGTGCCGTTCGCGCGGCCGCGCTCGCTGGAGATCATGGCGACCAAGGAAGTCTTCGACCTCACCAACCGGATCAAGATGGACATTGTCGGCGAGCGCGCCAGGCCGAAGGCACCGGAACAGGAGCGCACCAGCGCCGAGATCGTGAGGATCAGGCCGTGAGCGACGCGATCCCCGAATTCTCCAAATCCAAGCCGGGCGACGGCAAGGATGTCAGCCTGACCAATCTGTCGGCCTTCGCCAGCGGACCCGGCATCAAGTCGGGCAAGGAAGTGGCGGCCATCATCGCCGTTGCGGTGATCATCATCGGCGGCATCGAGCTGGCGCTGCGGCTGTTCCACGTGCCGCTCTACATCATGCCGCCGCCAAGCTCGATCGCCTACGCGCTGTTCGACGAGTTCCCGCTGATCGCGCCGCATCTCGGCTATACGCTGGTCGAGCTCTTGTCCGGCTTTGCCATCGGCGCCGTCGTCGGCCTGGTGCTGGCCGCCGTCATCACCCAGTTCCCCTTCGCGGAAAAGATCGTCGCGCCATACATCCTGCTGCTGGTCACCACGCCGATGCTGGCGCTGGTGCCGCTGCTCATCCTGCGCTTCGGCTTCGGCTACACGCCGCGCATCATCGCGGTGGCGCTGGCGGCCGGGCCGATGGTGATGATCAACGCCGCCACCGGCTTTCGCCGCGTCGACAGTGCCAAGATCGCGCTCGCCCGCTCCTACGGCGCCAGCACCTTGCAGATATTCTGGAAGATCCGCGCGCCGATGGCGCTGCCGATGATCCTGGTCGGGCTGATGATCGGCGCCATCTTCGGCCTGCTCACCGCCGTCGGCGCCGAGATGGTCGGCGGCGGCTTCGGTCTCGGCAACCGGCTCACCACCTATTCGTCGATGATCCAGATGCCGCAGTTCTTCGCCGTGGTGCTGATCCTGTCGACGCTCGGCATCCTGATCTACGTGCTGTTCTTCCTCATCGGCAAGAAATGGGCGAGCTGGGAGGCATAGCAGAGGGTATCGACGGCGCCCGGGAGGCGGGCGACAAGAAACTGACGTCAAACAAAAGGGGAAAGCGATGACCAAAGACAATTCGATCCGCCAGGCGGGGATCTCCCGCCGCTATTTCCTGCAGGTCACCGGCGCCGGCCTGGTGACGGCAACGGCGCTTGGCGCCACCGGCCTCAAGGCCAGGGCCGAGGCCTACGGCAAGTTCACCTGGATCTCGCCGCGCGGCACGCTCGAGGTGCTCGACGACTATCCCTACTGGGCGGCGAAGAAGGCCGGCTATTTCGACGGGCTCGACACCGACATGCAGCCGGGACCTTCGGACGGTACGGCGACGGTGAAGTTCGTCGATGTCGGCCAGGCGGATATGGGCTTCCCCTCGCCCGGCGTGTTCTCCTTCGCCATCCAGAACGGTATGAAGCTGAAGTCGGTGTTCCATATGGGCGCGCGCGACACGTTCAGCATCGCCTTCCGCAAGGGCGAGGGATCGAACGACCTCAAGAAGCTGGAAGGCAAGACCATACTGCTCGGCTCCGCCGCCTGGCAGTCGATCACCGATCCGCTGCTGGCCGCGCAAGGCGTGGACATCAAGAAGGTCAAATATGTCGAGGCCGGCTGGCCGACCTGGGGCACTGCCCTTGCCGGCGGCCAGGGTGACGCGGCCCTTTCATGGGAAGGACTGCGCGCCGAATGGATCGCCAAGGGCCTCGACTTCGAATACTGGCTCGGCGTCGAGCATTCCAAGCTGCCGGCCAACACCTTCGTCGTGCGGAGCGCCGATCTCGAGGATGCCGACAAGAAGGCGTTCCTGGAAAAGTACCTGCGCGGCTGGGCGATGGGCCTCGAATTCGGCTACCAGAACCCGCGCGCTGCGGTCGAGGCGGTGTTCGAGCAGTTCCCGACGCTGGCCAAGAATCTAGGGCCGGAGCTTGGCACCACGTCGATCCTGCAGCAGATCAACGTCTTCCGTGGCGACATGGACAAGCGCGGCGGCTGGGGCTCGCACGACATGGCGAGCTGGCAGGGCTTCTTCGACGAGATCCACAAGATCGGCCAGATCACCAATCCGGTGAAGGCCGAGGATGTCTGCACCAACGACCTGATCCCGGCGGCCAACGACTTCGACAAGGCCAAGGTCAAGGCCGATGCCGACGGCGTCAAGCTGTCGGAAGGCTTTGCCGCGCTCGATGTCGAGAAGATCAAGGCGCATCTGTTCGATTCGGCGGTCAAGTAGGGACTGGCGGCAGCAGAACCGGGCGGCGACAGGGTTGCCGCCCGCACTTCATTGAAGAAAGCATGGGAGGCTGATGTGGCCGACAAGGTAAAAGTGCTGGTGGTGGGCCTGGGCAATATGGGTGCGTCGCATGCCAGCGCCTATCACCGCTCCGAGGGTTTTCAGATCGTCGGCATCATGAGCCGCTCGATCAAGAGCAACACGAAGATCCCGGCGGAATTAGCCGGCTATCCGCTCTACGAGGATTTCGACCTGGCGCTGAAGGAGACAAAGCCGGACGCCGTCTCGATCAACAGCTGGCCGAACACCCATGCCGAATATGCGCTGAAGGCGATCGCGGCCAATTGCCATGTGTTCATGGAAAAGCCGCTCGCCACCAATATCGAGGATGCCGAAAAGGTCGTGGCGGCGGCACGGGCCAAGAACCGCAAGCTGGTGCTCGGCTACATCCTGCGCGTCCACCCCTCTTGGATCAAGTTCATCGAGGTCGGCAAGACGCTCGGCAAGCCGCTGGTGATGCGTCTCAACCTCAACCAGCAGAGCAGCGGCAGTGCCTGGCACTGGCACAAGAACCTGATCGATTCGCTGATCCCGATCGTCGATTGCGGCGTGCACTATGTCGACGTCATGTGCCAGCTGACCGGCGCCAAGCCCGTACGTGTGCACGGCATCGGCGCCAAGCTCTGGGCGGAGGCCGACAAGCAGAATTACGGCCATCTGCACGTCACCTTCGATGACGGCTCGGTCGGCTGGTACGAGGCCGGCTGGGGCCCGATGATGAGCGAGACGGCCTATTTCGTGAAGGATGTTGTCGGCCCCAAGGGCGCGGTGTCGATCGTCGCCGGCCAGGCGGCGGGCACGGCCTCGGACGCCGAGGTTTCCAATTCGGCCGACATCGACCGGCACACCAAGACCGATGCGCTGAAGATCCATTATGCCGCCGTCGACGGCGACAAGAACTTCAAGAAACCCGACGAGATCGTCAGCATGGAGGACGAGCCCGGCCACCAGGAGCTGTGCGACCGCGAGCAGGCCTTCTTCCTGCGCGCCATTCGCGAGGATCTCGATCTGACCGAGCAGATGGACGCGGCGGTCAACAGCCTGCGCATCGTGCTCGCCGCCGAACAGAGCATCGAACTCGGCCGGACCGTCGAGCTGGCCTGAGACAATCCGGCCGCTGGTGCTGGAGGAGGCGCCGGCGCCGCAGGAGTTTCATCCTTCTCCCGTCCCTATACGGGAGAAGGTGCCGGCGGGCGGATGAGGGGCGGCGCTTGCATTTGCAATTGACTGGCAGGGACAGCGCGCATTTCCGGCGCGGTGCCGAGGCATGGAAATTGGGAGGAGAGACATGGTCACCGACAGTCTGTTGAAAACCTACGCCGAGTCCGACGCGCTCGACCTGGCCAGGTTGGTGCGCGGCGGCGAGGTTTCGCCGGCCGAACTGGTCGAGGCGGCGATCACACTGGTCGAGCGGCTCAACCCGGCGCTGAACGCGGTCATCCACCGCTTGTACGACATGGCGCGCGCGCAGGCGCAGACGGTCGACAAATCGGCTCCGTTCGCCGGCGTACCATTCCTGCTCAAGGAGCTGGCCTCGTCCTGGACAGGTGCGCCCAACACCAATTCTTCCTTCTATTTGAAAGATGTCGTCGCCGATTTCGACACCGAAGTGGTCCGCCGCATGAAGGCGGCTGGGCTGGTGCTGGTCGGCAAGTCGAACGCACCTGAAAACGGCTGGTCGATCACGACGGAACCGAAACTCTACGGGGTGACGAAGAACCCGTGGAAGGAAGGCATCACGCCCGGCGGCTCGAGCGGCGGCGCGGCGGCGGCGATTGCGTCGCGCATGGTGCCGATCGCCGAAGCCAGTGACGGCGCCGGCTCGATCCGCATTCCGGCCTCCTGCTGCGGCATTGTCGGCCTGAAACCGTCGCGCGGCCGCGTCAGTCTCGCGCCGTTCGGCGACTATTGGTATGGCGGCGCCTATTTTCTCTGCTGCTCGCGCAGTGTGCGCGACACGGCGGCCTATCTCGACGCGGTGGCCGGCGCGCTGCCGGGCGATCCCTATACGCCACCGGTGCCGGATGGCTCCTGGCTCAGCCTGTCGGCGCGGGCGCCGAAGAGATTGCGCATCGGCTTCTCCGTCACGCCGCCCAACGGCACCGCCATCGATCCGGAGGTGAAGGCGGCGGTGCTGGCAACCGTGGCGACGCTCGAGCGGCTGGGACACGATGTCGAGGCGCATGACATGCCGCTCGACGCCAATGCCGTCTGGGCGACCTACACCAACATGACCTGCGTGCAGACGGCGGCGACCTTCGACTATCTCGAAACGGTGATCGGCAGGCCGGTCACCCCAGGCGACGTCGAAGCGGTGACCTGGGCGATCATCGAGCGCGGCCGCGCGACGAGTGGTGTCAGGCACATTTCCGATGTCGAGCAGCTCAGGCAGGTCGGCCGCGACATTGTCGGCGATCTCAACGCCTACGACCTTTTCATCACGCCGACACTGACCCAGTTGCCGCGTCCGCTCGGCTATTACGACATGTCGGAAACCGACATCGACCGCTACAATGCCAAATGGGCGGACTCCGTGTTTGCCTTCCCCTTCAACATTTCCGGCCAACCGGCGATCTCGCTGCCGCTCGGATGGTCGAAAGGCGGGGTGCCGATCGGCGTGCAGCTGGTCGGCCGCTATGGCGACGAGGCGACGGTGCTGGCGGCGTCGGCACAGCTGGAGCAGGAGATGCCGTGGATGGATCGGCGGCCGGCGGTGAGTGGTTAGGATGTGCCGATATTCAGGTGATGCCGGCCTGCAAGCGGCGGTTCCCTGCGCTTCCGGTGCTCACGTACTTTAAGTACGCTCCGCTCCGGTTCTCGGGAACCACCGCTTTCGGCGCGGCCTGACCTGAATCTCAACACATCCTACGGCGTGCAGTCCAACAGCGCGCCGCGGCTTCGGTGCCGAGATGCCATTTACCCAATCGTCTCCAGCCGCCTCGGCAGCCGATTCATCGCAACAGGCCCATCCGCCGTGATCAGGAACTGGTCCTCGAGATTGAAGCTGGCGAGGCCGTCTATGTAGAGCGGGATCTCGAAGGCCAGCACCATGCCGGCCTCGATCACGACATCGCTGTCGGCCGCGATGAACGGCCATTGCTCGGAAAACACCGACTGGCCGACGCTGTGGCCGAAATGGCCGCGGCGGTAGGAGCGCAGACCTTGCCGCGCCAGGCTTTCGGTGGTGACGCGGTGGACATGGGCGAGGGAGTTGCCCGGCACAAGCGCCGCCAGTCCGTCCTCGAAAGCCCGCTCGGCGAGCGCATGCAGTTCGGCCTGGTCGGCGGAAGGCGGCCCGAAGATGAAATTGCGCGACATGTCGGAGGCGTAGCCGCCGACCGTGCAGACCATGTCGCATTTCAGCGGGTCGCCCGCCACGGCCCTGGCATCGGCGCCCTTGGCCCGGGCACCCAACGTCACATATTCGGCGGTGGCGACCGGATGCGACAGCCCTGCCGCCGCCTCGGCGACGCCTTTCCGGTAGAGCGCGACGAGATCGGCCTGGCGCATGCCGGCCATCGCGTCCACCTGCAGGCGCTCCAGCCCGGCTTCCGACAGGATGATGCCTTGCTGCAGCAGATCGATCTCGCGCTGCGTCTTGATGGCCCTGAGCCGGTCCAGGACCGGTGAACCGTCGGCGAACAGGCAGTGCGGAAGCAGCGCCTGGATGGCCGTGAAATCGGCGGCCGGAATAAAGTCGAGGTCGACGCCGAGCGTCGCGCGCGCCAGCCCGAAGTCGTCCAGCAGGGCCCGCAGCTGGTTCACCGAGCCGGCGAGATCGAAGGTGGCGGGGCGCGAGAAATCCGGCGCGCGGCCAAGCGAGGCGAGACCGGCCTCGATGCGCTCCGCCAGAAGACCGTGAGCGCCTGTCTCCAGTGGCGCGGTTTCGATCCAGATCGGGTGCGAACGCACAGTCGCTTCAGCCGCGGCGAGCCGCAGCTGGGCGACGTTGAAGTCCGCGACGACGATGCCGATCGGCAGATCCTGCCGGGCCGGTATGACGACGAAGCCGCCGCCGGCGCGCCGGAACAGTCCCGCCGGGCCGATCCACGCCCCGGTCGCATGGTGGAAGGCCTCGGGCGCCGAGAGCACCAGCGCCCCGATGCCGGCGCTTTCCATCAAATGCGCGGCGCGCTGGCGGTCGACAAAGCCGGTCATGTGTTCTCCCGATGTCCGAGAGGGCAACGGAGCATTGCGGGCAGCGTCGATCAAGGGGCAAATGCCGACCGGGCGCCAATGCCGGCGAAATCGTTTGCTTGATCGGCTCCAGCTTGAATGGCCGCGGTGAAGCCGATCAACGACACCGGATGGTGACCGGGCGACCGATTCCATGCCAATGGACACTGTAGTAGCTTGCTGCCGCGCCGGATTCTTGCCCGGGCAATATCAGCGCAACAAGTGCGGATGCCGGCCTTCGGGTCGATGCTGCAGAAGCCTGCTCGATCGGCTGGCGTGAGAAAGGGATGGACCATGGCGGACAAGGCGGCGAAGACGGAAGCGGTGCCGGAAAGCGGTGCCATGCCGCTGTTCTATTCCAGGCCCGAGGCGCTCAACCCGGCGCGGCACGGCTCGCTGGGCCTGACCACGCGCGGCGACCTTTCCTTCGCGCGTGCAGTGCATGCCATTCCGGTGGTGGCGTCGGAGATGCCGGCGGCGATGCGCTCCTATCCGATCGTCTTCATCGGTCCGGCCAAGGCGCCGGTGATCATCACCGGCGTGCGCCAGGGCGAGAACCTGTTCGTCGACAAAGACGGCCGGTGGGCCGCGCCGCATTACGTCCCCGCCTATGTCCGCCGCTACCCCTTCATCCTGGCCGAGGACCCGACCACGGCGGGCCGGCTGACGCTGTGCGTGGACAGGGCAAGCGAGCGGGTCGTCGACAAGGTGCTCTCGTCCCTCGGTGACGACAAGATAGCCCCCTTCTTCAACGGCGCCGAGCCCACGGAAGCGACGAGGCAGGCGCTGGCCTTCTGCAATCAGTTCCAGATCGACTTCAGGGCCACCCGCGAGATGGTCGAGAGGATCGACGCGCATCGCCTGTTCGCGCCGCGCCAGAGCACGGTGACGCTGGAAGGCGGCGAAACCCTCAACCTCACCGATTTCCAGGTGATCGACGAGGACGCCTTCAACAAATTGAGCGACGAGGCCTTCCTCGACCTGAGGAAATCCGGCGCGCTCACCCTGCTCTATTGTCACCTCGCCTCGACCAACAGCTGGACCTCCCTGGTGCACCAGGCGTCGCTGCGCAAGGCGGGACAAGGACGGTCGCCCTCCTGAAAGACGAAAGGGCCGGATCGCCGACAGACCGCACAACGCCGCCTGGAAATTGGCTTGCGTGCTCAAATTTCAGGTCGCCGCAGGATCTTCGGATGTCTCGCGCATCCATCCGACCGGCGCGGGTTACCCTATGCAATGAGCCGCGTCAGTGTCGCCCTACATCACAGATTCGAAATGTTCGGGATGAACGGCGGTCCGAAGAGCGTTTAATCATTAGTTCGCCGGGTGCTCCTGAGACTCCGAGCGCCCTTAAATCAACCGTTTTTGGGAGAACAACGATGAAACATCGCCTCATTCCCATGGTGCTGGGCTTGCTTGCAACCTCCGCCGGCCTGGCCTTGGCCGCCAATGTCCACTCGGTAACGGGGACCAAGGGGCAGCCCAATCAGACAATCGGCACCCCTCAGACAGGGACTGCCACCCCTGGCAATGCCAGCACCGCGCCGGGTTCGGCCTTCAACCCGGACGGGAACGCCGGAACACATTACGCAGGGACCCAGCCGCAGAACTCCAAGAATCCGAAGAGCGTATCTCAATACGATGTTGCGGGCTTCCAGCAGTCCCAAAAGTGACAACCGCCTTGGCGCCGGCGTTCCGGCCGCCCAAAAACGAAAAAGCCGCGGGGACCGCGGCTTTTCGATGCTTGATTTCCCGAGAGGAAACTGGAGCGGGTGAAGCGATTCGAACGCTCGACCCCAACCTTGGCAAGGTTGTGCTCTACCCCTGAGCTACACCCGCTCACACGGCGTCTTGGCCGCAAGCCGGGCCTATATGGCTTAAGAGCGCGGCGATTGCAACAGGGAAATCGCAGCCTTTTTACAACCTTTCGAGTGATGCCGGCAAACCGCCGCGATGCGCGGATTTCATTGTGCCATCGCGCGATGGTCTTGTGTCTGACGCCTCATTGGCCGTAAACGGCGAGGCAGGAAACGGACAAAGAAGAAACCAATGCCGAAGACCGAAGCCGAGCTTTTTGCCTTTCTTGCCGAACTGGGCATCGCCGTTTCGACGAAACGCCATCCGCCGCTCTATACGGTGGCCGATTCGCAGGCGCTGCGCGGCGAAATCGACGGCGGGCACACCAAGAACCTGTTCCTGAAGGACAAGAAGGACAATTTCTTCCTGGTCACCGTCGGCGAGGACGCGGTCGTCGACCTGAAGCAGATCCACCAGCTGATCGGCGCCGCCAGCCGTGTTTCCTTCGGCAAACCGGAGATGCTGATGGAGCTTCTGGGCGTTTCGCCGGGCGCGGTCACCGTCTTTGGCGTCATCAACGACACGGCAAACAAGGTGAAGCTGGTGCTCGACAAGGATTTGATGGATCATGCCGTCATCAATGCGCATCCGCTGACCAATGAGGCGACGACATCGATCGCGGCGGCCGATCTCATCAGATTCGTCGAGGCAACCGGGCATGATGCTGCTATCTTGAAAGTCTCGGCATGATCGCCACATGGATGGCGAAACCGACTTCCAATAAAGACATTGCGCCGACCCGCGGGCCGGCGGCGCGACCGAAAGGGTGACGAGATGAGCGACAACAATCCGTTTGGCGGATCATTCGGCAGCAATGGCGGCCAGTATGCCACCACCGTGCAGTATGGCGGAACCGCACCCGCGCCGGCAAAGGTCGCGCTTGGCGACGCGGCGGGCGCCCCTTCCGCTCCCCCAGCCACCGGCGATGTCATCAAGGACACGACGACCGCTGCCTTCGCCGCCGACGTCATTCAGGAATCGCGCCGCCAGCCGGTGCTGGTCGATTTCTGGGCGCCGTGGTGCGGGCCTTGCAAGCAGCTGACGCCGCAGCTCGAAAAGGCGGTCAAGGCCGCCGGCGGCAAGGTCAAGCTCGTCAAGATGAACATCGACGACCACCCCTCGATCGCCGGCCAGCTCGGCATCCAGTCCATTCCGGCGGTCATCGCCTTCAAGGACGGCCAGCCGGTCGACGGCTTCATGGGCGCGATCCCGGAGAGCCAGATCGCAGAATTCATCACCAAGGTCGGCGGCAAGGGCAATGGCGCGCCGGCCGTGGCCGAGGCGCTGGCGGCGGCGGCGGAAGCCCGCGACGCCGGCGACATGCAGACCGCCGCCGACATTTTTGACGCCATCCTGGCGCAGGCGCCGGAGACGGTCGAGGCAATCGCCGGGCTGGGTGACCTGCTGTTCGAGGCCGGCGACACGGAAGGCGCCGAGGCGTTGCTGGCGACAGCGCCTGAGGCCAAGAAGGATGCGCCGGCGCTTGCCGCGCTGCGTGCCAAGATGGCGCTTGCCGCGCAAGCGGCGACGCTCGGCAATCCGGCCGAGTTCGAGCGGCGCCTGGCGGAAAATCCCAAGGATCATCAGGCCCGTTTCGATCTGGCCATGATCCAGAACGCCAGGGGCGAACGCACGGCGGCGGCCGACAATCTGCTGGCCATCATCAAGGCCGACCGCGCCTGGAACGAGGATGGCGCCAGGACGCAATTGCTGCAATTCTTCGAGGCCTGGGGCATGACCGACGAGGCGACGCTGGCGGCGCGGCGCAAATTGTCGGCGCTGCTGTTTTCCTGAGCCGGCGGCTGTTTCGTCGCATGGGCTTGGCGTCGGCGGCGGCAGCGCCAGATTAGGAAGCTGGCGCCGGTTCGCCAACGATCCCGGCGGCGGGAAGCGGAAGAAGTCGATGGGAGGACTATGGTGCAAGCGGGAAACGCGCATTACCGGCTCGCCAAGGATCTGCCGTCGACGATCCCGATTTTTCCGCTCGAGGGGGCGCTTCTGCTGCCGGGCGGCCGCATGCCGCTCAACATCTTCGAGCCGCGCTACCTGCAAATGGTGGACGAGGCGGTGGCCGGCTCTCGGCTCATCGGTATCATCCAGCCACGTCTTGACGGCGCGTTGCGCGACGACGGCGAGCCGGAGCTCTGCAATGTCGGCTGCGCCGGGCGCATCATCGCCTTTTCCGAGACCGGCGACGGCCGCTACCTGATTTCGCTGCAGGGCGTGTGCCGGTTCCGCATCGGCCATGAACTGACGGTCAAGACGCCGTTTCGCCAGGCGAAACCGGCGCCCTTCCTGGCCGATCTCGATGACGATCCGGCGGCGAACGAGATCGACCGGCCGGCGCTGCTAAGGGCGTTTCGCGCCTATCTGCAGGCCAATGATCTCGAAGCCGACTGGGAGAGCGTCAGCCGTGCCGAAAATGCCATGCTGGTCAACGCGCTGTCGATGATGGCGCCCTACGGTCCGGCCGAGAAGCAGGCGCTGCTCGAGGCCGCCGACCTGAAGACAAGGGCCGAAACGCTGATTGCCATCACCGAAATGGCGCTGGCGCGCGAGAATGAGGATTTTGGTTCGAGTCTGCAGTAAGATGTGCCGATATTCAGGTGATGCCGGCCATTTTCGACTCGGCCTGACCTGAATCTCAACGCATCTTTCGATAGTTGGTCAGGAGGCGACACGGTGGCGGCGGATGGGCGTGACGGAAAGAATTTCAATGTCGACCCCAAGTTGCTGGAGCTTCTGGCCTGCCCGTTGACCAAGGGGCCGCTGGCCTGGGATCCGGAGCGGGGCGAGTTGGTCTCGCGGGTCGCCAAACTGGCTTATCCGGTGCGCGACGGTATTCCGATCATGCTGCCTTCGGAGGCGCGGACGTTGTCGGCCGAGGATGTGCTGGCGCCGCCGCCCCGCCTGAGCGGACCGGGTTGAGCGGGCCGTCGCAGGAGGCGGTGCCATTCATCGCGTCGTCATCCCAGGGCGGAGCAGCCGCGTAGCGGCGTCGCGGAGACCCTGGGATCCATGCCGCGACGTATGTGACGTGCGAAAGCGGGCCGGAGCCGGTTGCCTTTCGTCCCACGATGTAAAGACGCTATTCTGGACCGTGGCACTCTTCGTTCGAAGTCGCGGCATGGATCCTCGGGTCTCCGCGACGGAGCTTCGCTCCTGCTCCGCCCGTGGATGACGAAAGGTGGGTGAGGGCGAAGCGGCGCCGTACGCTACTGAAAATTCCGTCCCTTTGGCATGACACTTTCTGCTTCTTCCGACAGTGTTGCGAGATCTTGTCTCGCCGGCCCCGTTTGGCTGGAGCGATCCAGACCCTCGCTGGAGGCGTGTCGCGCGCCCGGCTGCCCGGCCCCGCTCACCTTCTCCAGAAGCACGGTCAGCCAGGGCGTCAGATCCTCGATCTTTTCCGCAACGATATGGATCACACCCGATTCCGACTGCAATTTCCCTGACACCTTCACGAACCGCGCGCCCATGACGATGGGCCGGAAGCGGGTAAAGGTCCGCTCCCAGAAGATGACGTTGGCGACTGCCTTGTCGTCCTCCAGCGTCAGGAAGATCGCGTTGCCCTTGCCGGGGCGCTGGCGCACCAGCACCAGCCCGGCAACGGAGACGCGCCTGCCGTCGCGCACGGAAGGCAGGTTGGCATTGGGCGTGACACCGGCGCGGTCGAGCCGTTCGCGCAGGAAGGCGACCGGATGCGCCTTCAGCGACAGGCCGAGCGAGCGGTAGTCGTGGATGACGTGTTCGCCGAGCGGCATTTTCGGCAGCTTCGTCTCGGGCTCGAGTTCGCGCAGGCGCAGCGCCGGCTGGTCGAACAGCGGCAGTTTTTCGGCCGCGCTCCTGGCGCCCAGCGCGCGCACCTCCCACAGTGCGGCACGGCGGTCGAGGCCGATCGAACGGAAGGCATCGGCCTGCGCCAGCCGCTCGATCTCGTCTACATCGAGGCCGGAGCGCAGCCAGACGTCCCGGACGGTTTCGTAGCCTGAGCCGCGTCGCGCCACGAATTGCTCCATGCGTTCCTTGGAAAGCCCCTTGATCTGCCGGAAGCCGAGCCGCAGCGCATGGGACGTCTCGATGACGCCGCGCATCTCGGCATGGCGCGGCAGGATGCGGGCCGGATCGAAAGCCGCCTTTTCCAGGGTGCAGTCCCAGACGGAATAATTGACGTCGACCTCGCGGATGTCGACGCCATGGTCGCGCGCGTCGCGTACCAGTTGCGCCGGCTGGTAGAACCCCATCGGTTGCGAATTCAGGATCGCGGCGCAGAACACGTCGGGATAGAAGGTCTTGAACCAGCACGAGGCATAGACGAGCAGAGCGAAGGAGGCGGCATGGCTTTCGGGAAAGCCGTATTCGCCAAAGCCCTCGATCTGCTTGAAGCAACGCTCGGCGAAGTCCTTGGTGTAGCCCTTGCCGACCATGCCCTTGATCATTCGATCGCGGTAATTGCCGATGGTGCCGGTGCGCTTGAAGGTGGCCATGGCACGTCGCAGTTCGTCGGCCTCGCCCGGCTTGAAGCCGCCGGCGACGATGGCGATCTTCATCGCCTGTTCCTGGAATAGCGGCACGCCCAGCGTCCTGCCGAGGATGTCTTTCAACTCCGCCTTCTGATATTCGGGTTTTTCCTTACCTTGCCGTCGGCGCAGATAGGGATGCACCATATCGCCCTGGATCGGGCCTGGCCGCACGATCGCGACCTCGATGACAAGGTCATAGAAATCCTTTGGTTTGAGCCTTGGCAGCATCGACATCTGGGCGCGCGATTCGATCTGGAAGACACCGAGCGTGTCAGCCCGGCCGATCATGTCGTAAACGCGCTTGTCTTCCGGTGGCAAGGTGGCCAGCACATAGGGTTGGCCGTAGTCATCCCGCGCCTTCGGATAGTGCTCCGTAAGCAAGGTGAAGGCCCGCTGGAGACAGGTCAGCATGCCGAGCGCCAGGACGTCCACCTTGAGGATCTTCACCGAGTCGAGATCGTCCTTGTCCCATTCGACCATCTTGCGCTGGTCCATCGCCGTCTTGACGATGGGCACGATCTCGTCGAGGCGGTCCCTGGTGATGACGAAGCCGCCGACATGCTGGGAGAGGTGACGGGGAAAGCCCATGATCTCGTTGGCGCGTTCCATCACATGCCGTGATGTGGGGTCGCTCCGGTCAAGGCCGCCGGCGCGGGCTTCCTTTTCGCCGAGTTCCGAGGTCGACCAGCCCCAGATCGAACCCGATAACGACGCCCTGACATCCTCCGACAGCCCCATCGCCTTGGAAACCTCGCGCAGTGCAGAGCGGCCGCGATAGCTGATGACAGCGGCGGCCAGCGCGGTACGCTTGCCGCTGTATTTCTCGTAGATGTACTGCATCACCTCTTCGCGTCGTTCATGCTCGAAGTCGACGTCGATGTCAGGCGGTTCGTTCCTCTCCTCGGAAATGAAGCGCTCGAACAGCGTATCGATCTTGTCCGGACCAACCTCGGTGATGCCGATGCAGAAACAGATGATGGAATTGGCGGCAGATCCACGGCCCTGGCAGAGGATATTCTGGCTGCGGGCGAATTTGATGATGTCGTAGACGGTCAGGAAATAGCGGGCGTAATTCAGCCGCTCGATCAGAGCGAGCTCTTCCTGGATGCGTTTTATGACGCTGGTGGGGACACCGCCCGGGAAGCGCTTGGCCGCGCCTTCTCGCGCCAGCCTCTCCAGTTCGGCCTGCGGCCCGAGGCCCGATTCCGTCGGCTCGTCGGGGTAGTTGTACTGGAGGTCGCTGAGCGAGAAGGCCAGCTCCTCCCCGAAACGCAGCGTCTCGGCCAGCGCTTGCGGGTGCCTGCGGAACAGGCGCGCCATCTCCAGCGGTGGCTTCAGGTGACGCTCGGCGTTGGCGGTGAGCTCAAGGCCGACCTCTGCGACGGGCGTGTTGAGGCGGATCGCGGTGAGCACATCCTGCAATGGACGCCGTTCCGCCGCGTGGTAGAGGACATCGTTGGTCGCCATCAGCGGGATGCCGGCACTTTCGGCCAACGCCGCCGCCTGCTCGATCCGGAAACGATCATTGCCCGCATAGTCGGGCGAGACGCCAAGCCGCAGGGCCTTGCCGAAACGATCCTTGAGCTGGCGAAGCAGGGCAAGACCGCCTTGCGCGTCCGCCACCAGATCGGGCAGGACCGCCAGCGACATCAAATCCCCCCATTCCAGGAGGTCGCTGTGCTGGAGAAGCGTGGCGCCCTTTTCGGTTTCGTCACGCAGATTGGCCTGGGTGAGCATGCGGCACAGATGCCCCCAGCCCGCACGGTTCCGGGGATAGGCGAGAATGTCCGGCGTGCCGTCGCCGAAAACCAGCCGGCAGCCGGGGTGATAGGAGAGTTTTTCGACCTTGGCCTGCTGCCAGGCGCGCACCACGCCGGCAACCGTGTTGCGGTCGGCAAGGCCGATCGCGGAGAAGCCCAGCAGCTTGGCCGCGACCACCAGTTCCTCCGGCTTGGAGGCGCCGCGCAGGAAGGAGAAATTCGACTGGATGCCGAACTCGGCATAGGGGATGACGGTCAGCGCGTTCATGCGAAGACCCCGTGCATGAACCAGCGCGGCGGCACCCGGGGGTTGCCATAAAGGCCTTGCCGGTAGAGCCAGAAGCGGCGGCCGTCGGCATCCTCGATGCGGAAATAGTCACGGGTGGATGTGGCCGGATCGCTTGACGCCTCCCGCCACCATTCGGCGGCGATGCGTTCCGGACCCTCGACGCGGGTGACGCGGTAGAGCGCGCGCCGCCAGCGGAAGTGCAGCGGCGGCCCCTCCGGCATTTCGGTAGCGGGCACCTCGATGGGCTCGGGCGCGCGGAACAGCCGGATCGGCCGTTCCGGCGGGAAGATGGTTTTGGGCGCCTGCATCCTGTCCGGCTTCCTAGGCGGCGTGGTCCGGCGCGGGGCCTCGGTGAAAGGAATGATGGCGACGGCGCGTTCCGGCAGATGGCTTTCCACGGCGACCGGCTGCAGGACCGCGCCTTCGCCGAGCCGGGCGCGGATGCGGTCGGCGAACAGCGCGATGTCGGCGCCGTCGTCGGTCACGTCGCCCGTCAGGTCGGCCTGCGCCATGTCGAAGGCGGCGGCGGCCAGCACGGAGAGCCGCACCAGGTCGAAGCCATAGCCAGCATCGATACCTTGCTCGAGTGCCGCCAGCCTTTCATGGAACAGCTTCTGGATCAGCCGGGGATCGCGCATCGGCCGCGAGGTACCCAGAGCAATGCGGCTGACCGCGCCGTCGACGCGGAAGAGCAGCAGCGCCAGCGTCCGGGCGCCCTCGCCACGGCGCTCGAGATCGGTCTTCAAGGTCGTCGCCAGCAGGCCGACCAGGCGTTCGATGTCCTCGATCAGCGTGACGGGCTCGGCGAGATGGCGCTCGACCGAAAGCGGCGCGACGGGAAGACGCGGCGAGACCGCCTCGTCGAGACGGCCAAGCGCCTGGTCGAGGCGCAGCAGCAGGGCGGCGCCGAAGCGGCGGGCGAGCGGCGCGCGCGGTGCCGCCATGACGGCGCCCGCCGTGCGCAGGCCGACGCTCTCCAGGCTGGCGCGGGTTTCCGGCGCTATGCGCAATGCGGCGAGCGGCAAGGGTGCCAGCAGTGCTTCCTCCTCGCCCCCGGCGACGATGCGGTCGCCGCAAAAGCGTGCCGCCGCCCAGGCCGCTCCCGGCGTCGGGGCAAGGCCGGCGCGGACATCGAACCCCTGATGGAAGAAGCGCGACAGGATGTCGTCGAGCATGGCGCGTTCGCCGCCGAACAGATGGGTGCAGCCGGTGACGTCGAGGAACAGGCCGTCCGTCCCGTCCAGCGCCACCAGCGGGGTGTAGCGGTCGCACCAGTCGGCAAGGCCTTCGAGCAGGCGGCGGTCGGCTTCCGGATCGGCCTCGACGATGTCGATCGACGGATGCATGGCGCGCGCATCGGCAATGCCCATGTCGCGCTTCAGGTGCAGCGCCTCAGCCCGCTCGTCGAGGGCCGAAATGCGTTGCGCGTTGCCCTGGCGGTGGCTGACCACCAGTGGCGGATGATCCGACGACGGCCGGGAACGCCAGGACCGCCCCAGACGCTGCCGCAGGATCCTTTCGGCTGCCAAGTAGGGAAACCACAGCGACAGGATCCTTTGCCCGTTCCCGTTTTTCCTCGCCTCTTCTTTCGTCGAATGCGCGTTCATCGGGGTTCCACTCCAGTGTGAATTGTCCTGGCAAGGCCGTGCGGCTCTTGCCGATGGTAATGGTGAAGGCAGGGCGGCCGATCGAACCGGCGAGCGGCCCGGCGACCGTGGCGCGCGGCACGGCCGGCGCCGACGCGACGATGAGGCGGACGGGCGCCGCCGTCGGTTCTGGCTCGGCCGCCTGCCGCAGCAGGAACACCGGCCGGCCGGCGCTTGCCGCCCTTGCATGCAGCCGGCGCGTCGCGGTCAGGTCCAGCCGCTGCGGGTTGCCGCGAATTTCCAGGATGACGGCGGCGAGTGCCGTCATCCTGGCGGCCTCCTCGGCGACCCACAACGCATCGACGAGCCTGGGCGCCTCGGAAAACAGCAATTGCCCGGGTTCGATGCCGAACGCGGCATGCAGCCCCCTGGCATAGGGAAAGCCGGCCTCGCCAAAGATCTCCGATGTACCGATCCACAGCACCGGCAGCCCGTGTGCCTGCTTCAGGATCAGGCTGGTGAGCGACAGAGCGAAGCCCGCAACGGCTCCGGCATCACGGGTTTGCCCGCCATGGATTTCGCTCAAGGCGGCTTTCGGCAAGCCGCCGCTCAGGGCGGCATCGAGGCGCTCGACGCCGGTTGGCAGGAAGGCATCCGGCAAGGCCGCGGCAAGGCCGCGCCGGACGATCGTGAGGTCGGCACTGGACGTGACATCGGCGCTGGCGTCGGCATCAAGCGGCGCGCCAGCCGGCGCCTGCAGGCGCTCGGGCAGCGTTTCCTCGATTTTCGCGATCTGGCGGCGCAGGGCAAAAACAGTCTCCCGCGCCACGGCGCTCATCGCCATGACGGTCAGCTTCCACTCACAATTGTTCCTGTTATGTTCCTATAGATTCCAGAGGGCGATTGAAGAGTCAAGCAGAGTCACAAGGAATTTATTCCTCATCCCTGCGCGCCTCATCCCTCTTATTTGCCTCGACCGGTGCGAAAGCCTATATGCCGGGATCAAAGGACAAAGCATGGCCCGCATCTACAAGACCCGCACCTGGCACGGCGAACTTGCGCCCTCGATGGAGGAGCTGGAGTTCCTCGCGCTGGAGGCCTATGCCCATTTGCCGGAGGAGTTTCGCAAGCTGACCGGCGAGATCGTCATCCAGATCGCCGAGTTCCCGACCGACGAAATCATGGACGACCTGTCGCTGGAAACGCCGTTCGACCTGCTCGGCCTGTTCGAGGGACGCGGCATCGCCGAGCGCTGGAACCCGCAGACCGGCGAAGGCCCGAACCGCATCACGCTCTATCGCCGCGCCATGCTCGACTACTGGGCCGAAAACGAGGAAACGCTGGGCGACATCGTCACCCATGTGCTGATCCACGAGATCGGCCACCATTTCGGCCTGTCGGACGATGATATGGAGCGGATCGAGGAAGCGGCTGAATAGGCTCGAAGAGAGGAAGCCCCTACCAGTCGCTGAGCTTGGTGTCCGGCCCGTATTCCTGGCCGTCGACATCCTTCACCACGGCCTGGCCGCAACGCATGGTCTTGGCTTTCTTGTCATAGGCATAGGTCGGCGAGCCGAACAGGTGCCAGCCCTTGTTCAGCGCCGCCGTCACCTTGTGGCAGAAGCTGGCGTCGTCCGGGCCGGTCAGAAAGCGGTAGAGTTTCATTTTCTCAAGTCCTGTCGTGAATGAACTTGGCCGCGATCATGCGCCGATGGCGGCCGCCTTCGCCAGCAGTTTTTCGGCCTGCGCCAGGTGCAGCCGCTCGACCATTCTGCCATTCAGCGCGATCACGCCCTTGCCGCTGTTTTCGGCAAGGGCAAACGCGTCCTTCACCAGGCGCGCCTCGGTCAGCGCCGCCGGCGCCGGCGCGAAGGCGCGGTTCGCCGCGTCGATCTGGGCCGGATGGATGAGGGTCTTGCCATCGAAGCCCATGGCCGCCGCTTCCGCGCACTCGCGGGCAAAGGCGTCGAGGTCGCGAAAATCGTTGACCACGCCGTCGAGCATGTCGAGACCGCCGGCGCGCGCGGCCAGCACCATCTGCATCAGCCATGGCACGAGGTAGCGCCGGTCCGGCGTCGCCAGCACGCCGGTGTCCTTGGCCAGGTCATTCGTTCCGGCAACGAAACAATTGAGCCGTGAGGCCGGATCGCGGCCAAGCTCGGCGATCGCGCCGATGTTGAGCATGGCCTTGGGCGTCTCGATCATCGCCCACAGCTTCACGCTGTCGGGGGCAAAATTGTCATCGAGCACGTCGCCGACCTCAAGGATATCGCGCGGTGTGGCGACCTTGGACAACAGGATGCCGTCGGGCTCGAATCTTGCCGCGGCCAGCAGGTCGTCGGCGCCCCATTCGCTGGCCAGCGCGTTGACGCGCACCACCATCTCGCAGCGTCTAGCGGGGCGATTGGCGAAAATTCCCGCCAGCTTGTCGCGAGCGGCGATCTTGTCGGCCGGGGCGACGGCATCCTCGAGGTCGATGATGACGGCGTCGCAGGCAAGCTGCGCGATCTTGGCCAGCGCCTTGTCGTTGGAGGCCGGGACGTAGAGCACCGAGCGGCGCGGGCGGTAGGGTTCGGTTGTCATGCTCGATCTATGCCGCCTGTGGGCGGGTGAGGCAAGCGTCCGACCGGTACCTGACACGAGCCAACCGCGAAAGCTTGCGCTCCCTTGCCTTCCGTTCTCTGCAGCTGTTGCGGAAGCGGTCTTTCCTCTCCCCCGTCGATCGGGGAAGAGGTGTCGAGCGAAGCTCGACGGAGTGGGGGTCGATCCTTGGGTGCTAGGCGAGGCGATGCTTGCGCCTAGCGCCCTTCCTATGTCCGTTCGCGGCGTTTGCCAGGTGGTTCCCCCACTCCGTCTCGGCTTCGCCGAGCCACCTCCCCCCTCCGGAGGGAGAGGAAAGAGCCCTGCACGAAAACTGCACAGGCCTGCGGAAAAGCTCCTCGGATCCGCCGCATCGCTTCCCCACCGGCCTGCGAGACGGGGGGCATGCACAAGCGAGCAAAAACCTGGTCCCTGCCCTACCGGCTGCGCAGCGACGGCTGGTGGATGGCCGATCCGCCGCGCGCTAATCCCGCGGCGATCCTCATTCCCTTTGTCCGCAAGAGCCCGCCGCCAATGCGGTCGGCCGCGATCTGGCCAGATGCCATCAGGCCAGATGCCATCAGGAAGGTCCGCTCATGACATCGTTCTTCACAGCGGCACCAAGCTATTGCAGCCGCTTCGGCGTTGCCGTGCTGCTGGTCGTGCTGGCGGATTTTCTCTTCTATGGCCAGCCCGCCGCCATCACGGTTTTCCTGTTCGCCCTCCTGGTCGCCGCCGCGGTCGTGGCGGTGCATCCCGCGGCCTTCAGCGACGGCAGGGTCTGGCTCAAGCCCGCCGCCTTGCTTGTCGCGTTGCTGCCGCTCGCCGAAAACGTCAGCGCCCTGTCGGTAGCGATCGCGCTGGCGGCCCTGGTCGTGTTCGTGCTTTCGCTGAGCGGCCGCTTGCGACACCGCATCGCCCGCATTGCCGGCCAGATCGTACTGTTCTGGCTGGCGGCCCCGTTCCGGTTCGCCAATGATTTCATCCGCTGGCGCAAGACCGCGCGCCGGTTCGGCGGGCGCCGTATCCGGCTGGCGGCGATCGCCGTCTGGGTGATGCCGCTGACGCTGGGCGCTGTCTTCCTGGCGCTGTTCGGCGCCGCCAATCCGGTCATCGATTACTGGCTGTCGCTGATCGACCTGATGAAACTGCTCGATCTCATCCAGCTGGCGCGGATTGCCTTCTGGCTGTTCGTGCTCGCCGGCGTCTGGGCTTTTCTGCGGCCACGCCTGCCGCGATTCCGGCTGCGCACCCCTCGGCCGAACCATCCCCCTGCCGATGCCCAACCGGCAGCCGTCCCGGACAGGCACGTCGTCGAGGACATAGTGTTCGGCAAGGCAGCCATCCTGCGCGCGCTCGTCGTCTTCAACATCCTGTTCGCGCTGCAGACCGGGCTCGACGCCACCTATCTGTGGGGCGGGGTCGCGCTTCCCGACGGGTTGAGCTACGCCGCCTATGCGCATCGCGGCGCCTATCCCTTGATCGTCACGGCGCTGCTTGCCGCCGGTTTTGTCCTTGCGGCGCTCAGGCCCGGCAGCGAGACCTCAGGGGATCCCGTCATCCGCCGGCTGGTCTATGCCTGGGTGGCGCAGAACATCATGCTGGTCATCTCGTCGATCCTGCGGCTCGACCTCTATGTCGGCATCTACGCGCTGACCTACTGGCGCATCGCCGCCTTCGTCTGGATGGTGCTGGTGGCGGCGGGCCTTGTGCTGATCATCGCCCGCATCGCGCTTGGAAAATCCAATGAATGGCTCTTGTCCGCCAATCTTCTGACGTTATCGGCGATGCTTTATGCCTGCTGCTTCATCAACTTCGCGGCCACGATCGCCAACTACAATGTCGACCATTCCTTCGAAATGACCGGCCAGGGCATTCCCCTCGACGCCTGGTATCTGCGCTCGCTCGGTCCGGGCGCGTTTGCGGCGCTCGATCGGTTCTTCGATCATCAGGGCAAAACGCCTGCCGCGGGCGCTGTCCGCGAACTTGAAGGATTGCGGGCCAGTGACGAAGACTGGTATCGCACCGTCCAGCAGAACTGGCGTGCCTGGAGCTTTCGCGACTGGCGCCTGCTTCGATATCTCGACAGCAAGGGGTCGCTCGTGCTTCCTCAGCCTCCGCAACCTTCCTTGCCGGGCCGCTGATCCATGCCGCATCACATCCTCGTCGCCGACGATGATCCGCATATCCGCGAAGTGATCTGCTTCGCGCTGGAAAAGGCCGGCATGAAGACTTCAGCCGTTTCCGATGGCGCCGCCGCCCTGCAGGCGGTCGAACGGCATCCGCCCGACCTCATCGTGCTCGACATCGGCATGCCCGAGATGGACGGGCTGGAGGTCTGCCGGCGGCTCAGGCAGCGATCCGATGTGCCGGTGCTGTTCCTGTCCGCGCGAGACGAAGAGATCGACCGCATCCTCGGTCTCGAAATGGGCGGCGACGACTATGTGACGAAGCCGTTCAGCCCGCGCGAGCTCGTCGCCCGTGTCAACGTCATCCTGCGCCGCGCGCGCCCGGCGGTGCCCCAACCCGCCGACGACACGCAGTTTTCGCATGGCAAGCTCACGCTGGCGCCGGCCAGCCACGCGGCCGCCTTCAACGGTGAGCCGCTTGCCCTGACGGGCATCGAGTTCTCGATCCTGAAAGGGTTTCTGGCGCGGCCGACGCATGTGCTCGGCCGTGACGCGGTGATGGCCAATGCCTATGCCGGAAAAATCCATGTCGCCGACCGCACGGTCGACAGCCATATCCGCAACATCCGCGCCAAGCTGGCGGCGGTCGGTTGCCAGGAGGTCATCGAGACCGTGCATGGCGTCGGCTTCCGGCTCGGCCGATGCGGCTGACGAGCAAATGGATCGGCCGCAAATGGCGGCCACGGCTTGCCACGGTCGTCGTCGCCATCCTGATCCTGGTGATGGCGCTGCCGCTGGTCGGCCTGTTCTTCTTCCGCCTCTACGAGAACCAGCTGATCCGGCAGACCGAGGCGGAGCTGATCGCGCAAGGGGCGGCGATCGCCGCCATCTACGCGCAGGAGGTGCGTGACGCGGGCATTGCGCCGGACAAGCTTGGCGCGCCGATGCCGCAGCCGGACGGAAGTGCGAGCCGAGGCGCCAATATCGACGGACCCTACCGGCCAATCGAGCCACGCCTCGATCTCGCCTCCGACTCCGTGCTTCCGACCCGGCCGGCGGCGATACCAGCCACCGCCGATCCCGCCTTCGCCGCGATCGGTACGCGCCTGTCAGGCATTCTCGACGCGACGCAGAAAACCACGCTGGCCGGCTTCCGGCTGCTCGACCCCGCGGGCGTCGTCATTGCCGGGCGCAACGAGATCGGGCAGTCGCTGGCCAATGTGGAGGAGGTTCGCGAGGCGCTTGCCGGCCGCTATGACAGTGCGTTGCGACTGCGCATCCCCGACCAGCCGGCGCCGCCGCTCTATTCGGTCAGCCGCGGCACCAGGGTGCGTGTCTTCGTCGCCATGCCGGTGGCCGTCGACGGCAAGGTGGCAGGCGTGGTTTACGTGTCGCGGACGCCCAACAACATCGTCAAGCATCTCTATGGCGAACGCGGCAAGGTGACCTTGGCGGCGATCGCCATTCTCGGCGGCACGCTGCTCATCGGCCTCGTCTTCCTGCGGACCGTCAGCCGGCCGATCTATGCGCTGATCGACCGCACCCAGCGCATCGCCGCCGGCGAGCGCGACGCGATCCGGCCGCTCGACCACCACGGCACCCACGAGATGGCCGAGCTTTCCGCCGCCTTCCTCGACATGGCCGAAAAGCTGCAGGCGCGCTCGGACTCGATCCAGACCTTCGCCACCCATGTCTCGCACGAGCTCAAGTCGCCGCTGACGGCGATCCAGGGCGCGGCGGAACTGCTGCGCGATTCCGGCAGCGCGATGGATGATGTCGAGCGGCGGCGCTTCTCCAACAATATCGTCACCGATGCCGGGCGGCTCAATCTTCTGGTGCGCCGGCTCCTCGACCTGGCGAAAGCCGAAAACCTCGCACCCAGCGGCGAAAGCACCTCGATCGATGCCGCGCTGGCGCTGCTGCCGGTCGACAGCAGGCTGGCGGTTCGCGTCGAGGCCGGCGGCGATCTGGCCCTGCGCATATCGGGCGAGAACGGAGCAATCGTGCTTGCCAATCTCATCGACAATTCCGCCAGGCACGGCGCGACACTGGTTTCGATCACGGCGGCAAGTGCCGGCGGCAAGGCAACGGTGCTGGTCGGCGACGACGGCGCCGGCATTTCGCCCAGCAACCGGGCGCGCATCTTCGAGCCGTTCTTCACCACGCGCCGGGATTCCGGCGGCACCGGCATGGGCCTCGGCATCGTGCTGGCCCTCCTGAAAGCGCATGATGGCTCGATCGGGCTGGTTGACTCCGAACGCGGCACGCGCTTCGAGATCATTCTGCCGGCGGCGTAGAGAGGCCGGCGACCGGATCGGAGAAAAAATGCGCTACGACATCGTCATCATCGGCGGGGCCATCGTCGGGTCCTCCATCGCCTACTACCTGCGCGAGGAAGGGTTTTCCGGCTCCATAGCGCTCATCGAACGCGACCCGCAATTCGCCCACGCGGCAACGACACTGTCCATGGCCTCGATCCGCCAGCAATTCTCCATCCCGGAAAACATCCGGCTGTCGCAGTTCACCCTGAAACTGTTCCGGCGGCTGAAGGAAGAGTTCGGCGCGGACGCCGATATCGGATTTCGCGAGGGCGGCTACCTCATCCTCGCCGGGGAGGACGGCCTGCCGATCCTAAAGGCCAATCACGAGGCGCAGATGGCCGAGGGCGCCGACATCGTGCTCGAGGACGCCGAGCAGTTGGCGCGGCGTTTCGCCTGGCTGTCAACCGAAGGCATCTCCGCCGGCGCCTATGGCCGGACCGGCGAAGGCTGGTTCGACGCGCATGCGATGCTGATGCTGTTCCGCAAGGCGCTGCGCGACAAGAAGATCGATTTCATCGCCGCCTCGGTCACCGCCATTGCGCGCGAAGGCAACCGCGTCACCGGCGTCTCCCTCGACAATGGCCAGACGCTTGCCGCCGGCATCGTCGTCAATGCCGCCGGGCCGAACGCCGGCAATGTCGCGGCTTTCGCCGGGCTGGCGCTGCCGGTGGAGCCGCGCAAGCGCAACGTCTTCGTCTTCGAGGCGCGCGAGAAATATGCCGACATGCCGCTGCTGGTCGATCCCTCCGGCATTTATGTGCGCCCTGAAGGCTCGGTCTACCTCACTGGCGGCGCCGAGCCGGAAGAGATCGACGGTCCGGCCGATCCCGCCGATTTCGAGGTCAACTGGCCGCTGTTCGAAGAGGTGATCTGGCCGGCGCTGGCGACCCGCATTCCGGCCTTCGAGGCGATCAAGCCGACCCGCGCCTGGGCCGGGCATTATGACTACAACACGCTGGATCAGAACGCCGTGATCGGCCCGCATCCCGAGGTCGGCAATTTCCTCTTCGCCAATGGCTTTTCCGGCCACGGCCTGCAGCAGGCGCCGGCGGTGGGCAAGGCGCTGGCGGAACTCGTCGTGCATGGCGGGTATCGGACGATCGACTGCTCGGCGTTCGGCTACGAACGCGTGGCCGAAGGAAGGGCATTCCGGGAACTGAATGTGATTTGAGGGGACTGGGCTACGATCTTCGGTGTTTGCCACGGCGTCCCATTTTGTTCGTCATTCCAGGGCGGAGCAGGAGCGAAGCTCCGTCGCGGAGACCCTGGAATCCGTGCCGTTACCGCTGCCGAAGGGCTCCAGCGGTGCAGAATGAAACGCCCGTGCGTTGTCCTAATAGTTCCGATCCGTCACGACACATCAACGTCGCGGCATGGTTCCAGGGTCTTCGCCGCGTCGCTTCGCTCCTTGCTCCGCCCTAGAATGACGAAGTCTTTGCAACCATCGCATCAACCTTGAGAGCGTTGCCAAGCGCGTGGCCTTGGGCCGTGTTGTCGAAGATGCCCCAGACCTCGCCGCCCGATGCTGCCGTTTCCCGCACTTGGCGGCCGATCCGGTCGAGGCTTTCGGCATCGTAGTCCGAGTAGTAGACACGCGGCACGCCATGCCAGCGAAAATAGGCAAGGCCGGACCAGCCGCCCGGCACCGCCGCGGCAGGGACCGGCGCCGGGTCGGCGGCCACACGTGCAACCTGGCGGCGGGCCAGAAGCGTTTCCGCTGCCGCTTCGAACCAGCTGGGATGGCGTGGTTCACAGGCCAGCCTTGCCTTTGTCCGCTTGCTCAGCATGTCGAAGAAGCCGCCGGCGATGTCTGGCTCGAACGGCAAGCTCGGCGGCAGTTGCACCAGAAGCACGCCCAGCTTTTCGCCAAGACCCTCGACCTGCTGGAGAAACACTTCGGCAAGCGCATCGCAATCCACAAGACGATGCTCGTGGGTCATGGCCTTCGGCGTCTTCACGGCGAAGCGGAAGTGCTCCGGGACGGAACTTGCCCAGCGTTCATAGGTCTCGCGGCGATGCGGCCTGTAGGAGGACGTGTCGATCTCGACGATGGAAAAACGCTTGGCGTAACGCTCGAGATGTGGTCCGGGCTGCGGGAAGCCTTCCTTGTGCCGGGTTGGGATTCCCCAGCCGGCCGTGCCTATGAAGCATCCCTGTCTTTCCATGCATGGGGATGTGGACCAGAGGCGGTGCGGGTCAAGACGAGAGAGCGTGAAGCGTCGCTGCCACTGACCTGCTTCTCAAGCCGCCGCCAGCCTCCCGGCCAGATACGCCTGCAGCCAAGCCAGCACCCGGCCCCAATCCTCGGCATGCTCGGTCGCCGCTTCGGCCAGCCCGGCGAAACCGCCATGACAGATGGTCAGGCGCGTGCCCCTGGCGGTCGGCTGCAGCAGCCAGGCAAGCATGGTTTGCCGCCGGCCAAGCGTGGGATGGTCCCATGCGTAAGCTCGCGTCTGCACGATCCGGCGCGGCGCCTCGATCTCGACGAATTCGCCGCTGGCCGGCAGGTCCCTGCCGTCGGCGCCACGCGCAGTGGCCGTCCAGCGGCCGCCGACGCGAAGATCGGCCGACCAATCGACCATCCGGTAGCTGTCGGCGGACCCCCACCATTGCTCGACTTCCTTGCCGACCAGTGCCCGGAAGACGCGTTCCGGCGGCGCCTCGATCTCGGCCGATGCCATGATCGTCTCGCCATTGGTCATGCTCTGTACCCAGGGATCATGCATCATCGATGCCTCCAATTCGTTTCGCTACCGAAACGATCCTTTCATCCTTTCGATGGCGGGCGCTCAAAGCCCTTGCCGGTCTCAAGCAGGCTCTTGAGGCTGGCCAGCACCAGCGGCCAGCCCCTGGCGACGTTGCCGATCAGTTTGTGCGGCCCGTCCGCTTCATGGGTCACGGCGAGCTTCATCAGTTCGCCATCCTGCTCGATGGTGAAGGTGCAGCGCGTGTAGCCGTCTTCCCTGACCTCGGGCATCCATTCATTGCGCCATTTGATGACCAGGCGCCGCGGCGGGTCGATCTCAAGAATCTCGCCGCTGTCGGCGACACGTCCGTCAGGCAGGATCAGCTTCCAGCTGGCACCCACTTTCCACTCGCTCTCCTGATAGGAGCAGAGGAAGAACTGCCGGTTGAACTCCGGGTCGGTCAGGGCCTCCCAGAGCTTTTCGGCCGTGGTGCGGATGTAGGTCACGTAAACGAAGCTGTTGCTCATCAGTCTTTCCTTTCGAGGCGTCTCTTCAAGTCGCTGAGGGCGGTCAATTGCCCCCGCTCGAATTTGCCGATCCAGCGCTCGGCGATCTCGTTGATCGGAACCGGGTTGAGGTAATGCTCCTTCTCGCGCCCCTTGCGGATGGTGGTGACGAGGTTTGCTTCCTCCAGGATCGCCAGATGCTTGGTCACCGCCTGTCGCGTCATGTCCATCTCCGCGCAAAGCGCGTTCAGCGTCTGCCCGTTCCTGGCGTGGAGGCTGTCCAGCAATTGCCGGCGTGTCGGGTCGGCCAACGCGCGAAAGACTGCATCCATGCTCATGGCTTTAATATGCAACCATTTGGTTGCATGTCAAGCGGCAAGATCTCGCGTCGTGGCGACGCGATGCGGCACCGCGGAAAACATCAGCCTTTGCAAAACCGCAGCCATTTTGGGCGTCATGCATCACCCCTTGTGCCGGCGCGCACGAACAGTTGGCTTTTATTTGCCAGCGGCTTTGTGTAAACGGAGCTTCAGCAAATCCCCCGCAACGAAAACACGGGCCAAAGCCATGGAAAAATTCACCAAGCTCACCGGCGTCGCCGCTCCGATGCCGATCGTCAATGTCGACACCGACATGATCATCCCGAAGGATTATCTGAAGACGATCAAGCGCACCGGGCTCGGCACCGGCCTGTTCGCCGAGATGCGTTACAAGGATGACGGTTCGGAAAACCCGGATTTCGTGCTGAACAAGCCGGCCTACCGCAAGGCGCAGATCCTCGTTGCCGGCGACAATTTCGGCTGCGGTTCGAGCCGCGAGCACGCGCCGTGGGCGCTGCTCGATTTCGGCATACGCTGCGTTATCTCGACCTCGTTCGCCGACATCTTCTACAACAACTGCTTCAAGAACGGCGTGCTGCCGATCACCGTCAGCCCCGAGGATCTCGAGAAGCTGATGGACGACGCCTCGCGCGGCTCCAACGCAACTCTGTCGATCGACCTCGAGGCCAAGGAGATCCGCGGCCCCGATGGCGGCGTCGTCACCTTCGACCTCGACGACTTCAAGCGGCACTGCATGCTCAACGGCCTCGACGACATCGGCCTGACCATGGAGAAGGCCGGCGCCATCGCCTCGTTCGAGAAGCGCAACGCCGAGCAGCGCCCCTGGGCCTGAGCGGCACCATCCGATCCCGGCCGCTTTCAGGCCGGGCTCGCATCGACTGAGGGGAGGGATAGTCATGGCACGTTCGCTTCTTGCCAGCGTTTGCGGGCTGGCCTTGTTGCTGGTTCCCACCATGGGCGGCTTCGCGCAGACGCAGACGCCCGCCGCGCAGCAGACGCCCGCGGCAGCCCAGAAGCCGGCCGACCCGGGATCGTCAAGCACCAGCGACGCGGCGCCCGCCGACAATGACAGCCAGGCGCCGATACCGTTCGAGGGCGGCCAACTGACCATCACGCAGCCGGAGCAGGATGGCGAGAAGGTGCTCGCCTATGACGGCAAGCAGTTGGCCAGCAACTACGATGTCTTCTTCGACAAGATCGTGAAGATCGGCGACGTCAATGTGGCGCTGGTCGATGTCGGCGACGGCGGCAATCAATGCGGCCCGGTAAAGGTCATCGTGTGGAAGCCGGAAGGTGGCGAGATCCAGACCACGACGGTCGAGCAGGACGAATGCGGCGCGCCACCGGCGGCAATCTCCGACAGCGCCATTTATTTCGTGCCCTATCTGCTGCCGGGCGATGAGAAGCCGGCCTTGCAATGGTCGCCGACATCGGGGCTGACCACATCAGGCAATCTGATCTACATGCCCGAACCCGGCACCGACTGGAAGGATATCGACCCGTCGAAATACGACAACATCATCGACGCCTTCCACAATGAGGCCGTCTACAAGGAAGCCGAAAAGCTGCTCGGCAAGGACATGCCCGACATGGCGACCAGCCTGCTGGTCGGCGGCGGCACCGAAAAGACCGCGTCCGGCGTCTTCTATGCCAGCGGCTGCGTGCCGCATGATTGCGGCGGCAATGACGGCTTCATGGCGGTCGACCCGGCCAAGCACAAGCTCTACTTCGCCCGCCGCGGCGACAAGCCCGAGCCGGACGCCTGGCCGCCGACGGCGACATGGCCGGCAGATGTCAAGGAAGCGCTGGACAAGGCGCTTGGGTCGCCGAATTAACGGGTCGCCAGGGCGTCTTCCCGTTGCCATTTGCCGACGGAGGTCACGATGCAGAATCGGCGACAAGTAACGGCAGCCGCGCTGCTTCTTGGCGGCGGCTTGCTCACACCGGCTCTCGCCCGGGCGGCGACCGCGCCGCAATCGCTGGCGGATCGGTTCGCGGCGACATTGAGCGCGGGCGACATCGACGGCTTCTCCGAACTGTTCGCCGACACCTATGTGAATCATCAACAAAGCGCCGCGGCACCGCCGCCGGCGAATGTCACCCCGAAACAGGCGACTGTGGCTTTCTTCAAGGCGCGGCTGGCGGCAATGCCGGATCTCAAGGTCGACATCGAAGTCGTGGTCGCCGACAAGGACCATGTCGCGGCGAGTTTCGTCTACAGCGGTACGCACAAGGGCGCCTATTTCGGCGTCGCACCGACCGGTCGGGCACTTCGCTTCACCTCATGCGACATTTTCCGGGTGCAAGACGATCGCATCGTCGAGCATTGGGGCATGGGCGATATCGCAGGCGTCCTGGCCCAACTGCGAGCCTGACCTCCACCGGCTCACTGTTGGGGGCCCGCCATCCGGCCGGTCGGACGGACTTGCTTCGCGCCTTTAGGCAGCGGTGAAATTCGGCTGAAGCCTTATGGCGAGGTCGGCTTGCCGTCGCCACCGGCAAGCTGGTCGCCGCAGGTTCCGGCCCGCTCTGGATCGAGCGCGATGGCTTTTCGGCAGTCGGCGGCGGCTCCGGTGGCATCGCCGCTCAGCGCCCGCGTCAGCGAACGGACGAACCAGGATCGCGCATCGTTCGCATCGAGCTCGATCGCCTTGCCGAAATCGGCGATGGCGCGATCTTTGTTGCCATTGCTCGCCCAGGCGAGGCCTCGAAAATAATAGCCGTCGACGATCGCCGGATCGAGTTGGATCGCTTTGCTGGCGTCGGCGATCGCGCGCAACCAGCCATCCTTGCTGAGCCAGGCCGCGCTGCGGTTGGCATAGGCTTCGGCACTCTTGGGGTCGATACCGATGGCGGCGTCGTAGTCGGCCATCGCTTGATCGAACTCACCCCGGTTGAGGCGGTTGAGGGCGCGGTTGAGAAGCGCGATCATGTCGGTCGGGTCAAGCCGGATAGCCTCATCATATTCGGCGCTCGCCTTGTCGCGCTCACCTTTCCTGTCCCAAGCCTGACCGAGTCCCGTATGCGCCGCGCTGTTTTGCGCATCGGCCTCGATCGCCTGCTGGTAATCCACCATAGCCGCGTCGATATTGCCCTTGCGCAGGAAGGCCGCGCCGCGGCTGGAATAGGCCTCGCTGGCGGACGGCTCCAAGCTTATGGTGACGTCGAAGTCGGCTATTGCGCGGTCGTCGTCTCCCTTGTTGTACCAGTCGGCGCCACGGTTGAAGTAGGCCGCAGCCTGCTTGGGATCGATCGCGATCGCCTCGCCATAGTCGGCGATCGCACCGTCCCAGTCTTCCTTGTCGTTCCGGGCGGACGCTCGGTAGAAGTAGGCTTTGGCGCGCAGGAGCAACGCTTCGGTCGGGTCCTCTGCAATCACCGAGCAGGCGGCGATGCGCCGGTCGGCCGCGCCATCGTCGACGCTCGCTTCGTTCCCGTAGATGGGCCCGCTGTCGTCGTCCGAGCCTTTTTCATCACCGAAGCAAAGCGCATAGTCCCGTCTAACGGCCGAAGACGGAGCGGTCAGAGCACCAAGCATGATAACAACTGCAAGGACCACCAGGGGCCCGCGCAATAGCCCGGCAACAAATGCGCGTGCCAGCGCGTCGGTGCGGCGTAACATGGCTCTGACCCCCCAGAGTTACTGCGACTGCTCTCGCGGATACTTATAGTTCCGCTTTTGTTCCTAAATGCAAGCAGAAATTGCAGTGTTCGTTGAAAACGATAGATTCCCTTTGGAGGGGTTGACGAGTTCGGACGGGAAGCAACATTGCTTGGCTTTCCGAACGACGAACGCCTGGCGAGCAGAGAGCTGGCCCGCTGGCATTGGAGATATTGCACCGTCGATTGGTCTGCGTTGGCCCATGGCTGGATCAGCTCTTGTCTGCAAAGTGGCGGCGCCGATTTTGAGGACATCCATGCGAAAACTCATCTCCACCGGCTCTCCGTTCGAAAAGACCGCCGGCTATTCGCGGGCCGTGGTGCAGGGCGACTGGTGCTTCGTGTCGGGGACGACCGGCTACGACTATGCGACGATGACGATGCCGGAGACCGTCGAGGCGCAGACGCGCAACTGCCTGGCGACGATCGGCAAGGCGCTGAAGGAGGGCGGCTTCGACATGGCCGACGTGGTGCGGGCGCATTACTACATCACCGACCAGGCCTTTGTGGACGCGGTTTTCCCGATCCTGGGCGAGACGTTCGGCGACATCAGGCCGGCGGCGACGATGATCGTCTGCCAGCTCAACAAGCCGGAAATGAAGATCGAGATCGAAGTCACGGCGCTGCGGCGGACGGCTGCGGGATCTTGAGGAAGCCCGTGAAGGTCCGGCGCATCGTTGCCAATATCGAGACCCGGGATGCGGTAGCGGCGAAGCGCTTCTATCATGACGTGCTGGGCCTCGACGTGCTGATGGATCGGGGCTGGATCACCACCTACGGTTCCAAGGAACAAATGCAGGTGCAGGTCAGCTTCATGGAGCAAGGCGGCTCCGGCACGCCGGTGCCGGATCTGTCGATCGAGGTCGACGATGTCGACGAGGCGCTTGCCGCCATGAAGGAAGCCGGCTTCGCCATCGAATACGGCCCGGCCGACGAGCCCTGGGGTGTACGGCGCTTCTATGTGCGCGATCCGCTGGGCCGGCTGGTCAACATTCTCTCGCATCGGTGAATGCGCTTCTCAAGCGCAGGCTTGCGCCGCAAGCGCTTGGCGTTTAGCAAGGCCGCGGTTCAAATTCTTTTTTCTGGGACGGTTTTCTCCATGGCAACGAAGCATCTTTTCCTGCTCCCCGGCGACGGCATCGGCCCCGAGGCCATGGCCGAGGTCAAGAAACTGATATCGGCCATGAACGAAAAGATCGGTAGCGGCTTCGTCACCGATGAGGGCCTGGTCGGCGGCTGCGCCTACGATGCGCATGGTGCTGCGATCTCCGATGCCGACATGGCCAAGGCGATGGCGGCGGACGCGGTGCTGTTCGGTGCCGTCGGCGGTCCGAAATGGGATGCGGTGCCCTACGAGGTGCGCCCCGAAGCCGGCCTGCTGCGGCTGCGCAAGGACATGGAGCTGTTCGCCAATCTGCGCCCCGCCATCTGCTATCCGGCGCTGGCGGCGTCCTCCTCGCTCAAGCAGGAGGTGGTCGAAGGCCTCGACATCCTGATCGTGCGCGAGCTGACCGGCGGCGTCTATTTCGGCGAGCCCAAGCAGATCATCGATCTCGGCAACGGCCAGAAGCGCGGCATCGACACCCAGGTCTACGACACGTTCGAGATCGAGCGCATTTCGGGCGTCGCCTTCGAACTGGCGCGGACCCGCAAGAACCACGTCACCTCGATGGAAAAGCGCAACGTCATGAAGTCCGGCGTGCTGTGGAACGAGGTCGTCACCCAGACCCACAAGGCGCGGTACGCCGACGTCAAGCTCGACCACATGCTGGCCGACGCCGGCGGCATGCAGCTGGTGCGCTGGCCAAAGCAGTTCGACGTCATCGTCACCGACAATCTGTTCGGCGACATGCTGTCCGACATCGCTGCCATGCTGACCGGCTCGATCGGCATGCTGCCGTCGGCCTCGCTCGGCGCGCCCGACGTCAAGACCAAGAAGCGCAAGGCGCTCTACGAGCCGGTGCACGGTTCGGCGCCCGACATTGCCGGCAAGGGCATCGCCAACCCGATCGCCATGATCGCGTCCTTCGCCATGTGCCTGCGCTATTCCTTCGGCATGGTCGCGGAAGCCGACAAGCTCGAAGCCGCGATCGCCGCCGTGCTCGACGATGGCCTGCGCACCAAGGACATTCTCTCCGCCGGCATGACCGAGGTCGGAACCGTCGAGATGGGTGACGCGATCATCGCCAAGTTCCTGGGCTGATCCCATGCCGGTCGACGTCCGTTGGGCGACGGCCGCGGATGCCTCCGCGCTTGCGGTCATGCTGTGCGCCATGGCGGCGCATTACCGGCAGCCACCGCTCGACCATGAGCGGGCTTTGTCCGCGGCGCGCAAATGGCTTGGCGAGGAAAGCCCGGCCTATCCACATTTTGCGCTCGCCTTCGTTGAAGATGAGGTCAGCGGGTTGGCGTCGGTGGCGATCGCGCATCCGGGCGTCGATCTCGAGCGGCTGCTGTTCCTCAAGGATCTGTTCGTGCGTGACCAGGTCCGTGGCGCCGGCGTCGGCCGGGCGCTCATCGATTTTCTCGCCGATCATTGCCTCAGCCACGGTATCGGCCGCATTGATCTGACCACCGAGGACTGGAACGAGGGCGCGCTGCGCTTCTACGCGCGGCTCGGCGCCGAACGGCACGGCCAGAAGATTTTTCTCAGGTTTTCGGGCGACGCGCTGACGGTGTTGAAACCTGGCGCCTGACGCCTGACGTCGGGTCGGCCTCCCGCGCGATCACCGGCTGAAGGTGGCTCTCCGGGGACGACTTGACCGCCTGTTTCTATGCAGTTTCAGGTCAGAAAGATTTCAGTCTTTGGAAACTGCCCCTAAATCCTCACACCCACCGGTACCGGTCCCCACTGGTTTTCGCGTCCCTGTGTCGGGATCAGCGCGAAGACCAGGATGATCAGGCTGCCGAAGGTCGGGATCAGGATGAGCAGGCAGAGCCAGCCCGAAAGGCCGAGGTCGTGCAGGCGGCGCACGATCATACCGAGGCTGGGGAAGAACGTGGCCAGCAGGAAAGCGCCAAACAGCCCGATCGTCACCACCGGTATCTCGATGCTGTCGAAAGTGCCTATCTGGACATCGATGAGAACGCCGACGCCGATGACCACCAGCAGCGCGATCGTCCAGAACAGGCAATAGGCCCAATATTCCTTGCGGCGGGCGCGGCCGGCGAAATTGAAATAGTTCCCGGTCATCGCTCGCCAGAAATAGGACCAGAGATCCGTGGGCCCGGCTGGCTCGGCCGACCGGCCGAAGGGGTGCGCCCGCGATGCGACGGCAGCCGGCGCGGGATCGGCTTGAGCCGGTGCGGCGCTGGCGGCGGCGTCGGCGGCCGGGCTTGCGGCCTGGACGGCGATCGAAAAAACGTCACGGGCCTGGCCGCCGCCCGCCTGGAACTCGACCGCCGTTCCCCTGGGCATCGCGGTTTCCCGGCGAAGGTTCTCGCGGGTGAAGGTGTAGCGGTTGCCGTCGGCTCCGGTGATGAAGCCGAAGCCCTGGTCCTCGTCATAATGGAGCACTTCGCCGCGCATCACCCGCCCCCTTGTCGCCGCGTCCCCAAGGTGTGGCACAGGGCCGAGCCCATGGGCAAGCCGTGCGACATCTGCGCCGGGCGCTGGGGCTGGATGATCGAGCCGCTGCGCGCCTATCAAGGCCGGTCTGAAGAAGAGTGCGCGCGGGCGGCGTGCGGAACACCAGGCGCCGTGACCGCGACGGCTCGCCGCTTCAGCGGGTCTTACGACGGCCGCTTCGGCTTCTTGTGCTTTGGCGGGCCGGCATTGTCGAATTTCGGCTTGCCCGGCTTCCTTGCCCAGGGCTTTGCCTCATGCGCGGCTGCCGGGCGCTGGTCGGCTGCGGCCGGTGCGCGCTTCGCGAATTTGCCCTTCGGCGCGTTCGGATCGAATGGCGCCTTGCCGCGATGCGGTTTCTTGTCCGGGCTTGGCGGCTGGTAGCCGGCGCGCGACAGATCCGGCGTGCCCTCAAGCCGCTTCACCACGATGTTGCCCTGCAATTTGCGGTCGGGTCCGATGGCGGCCAGAAAACGATCGGCCCAGTCCGCCGCGATCTGCACGAAAGTCTCCTCCGGCTGCATCTTGATGGCGCCGATCTCGCGCTTGGAGATGCTTCCGGCCCGGCACAGCATCGGGATCAGCCAGCGCGGCTCGGCATTCTGCCGGCGCCCGACCGACAGCGAGAACCAGACGCTGGCGCCGAAATCGTCGCGGCGGCTGGGCGCCTCGTCGCGGGGTGTGAATTTCTCGCCCGGCGTTCGTTCACGCGAAGGCGTGAACGGGGCGACGTCCATCAGATCCTCGGGCGCCGAACGGCTGGCGCGGCACTGGCGCACGAAGGCGGCCGCCACCTGCTCGGCGCCATGACGGGAGAGAAGCGCGTCGATGAAGGTGCGCTCGTCATCCTTCACCGGCTCATCGAAGGCCGGGTCGGCGAGGATGCGCTCGTCGTCGCGGCGGATCACGTCGTCGGCCGAGGGCGGGCTTGCCCATGTCGCCTTCAGGCCGGCGTTCTGCAGCAGCCGTTCGGTGCGCCTGCGGGCGCTGCCCGGCACGATCAGCGCGCTGACGCCCTTGCGCCCGGCGCGCCCGGTGCGGCCGCTGCGGTGCAGCAGCGTTTCCGGGTTGGTCGGCAGATCGGCGTGGATAACCAGTTCGAGATTGGGCAGGTCGATGCCGCGCGCGGCGACGTCCGTCGCGATGCAGACCTTGGCGCGGCCGTCGCGCATGGCCTGCAGCGCGTGGCTGCGCTCATTCTGGCTGAGCTCGCCCGACAGCGCCACGACCGAAAAATTGCGGTTGTTGAAGCGCGCGGTGAGATGATTGACGGCGGCGCGCGTGTTGCAGAACACCAGCGCGTTCTTCGCCTCATAGAAACGCAGCACGTTGATGATGGCGTTCTCGCGATCGGCCTGGGCGACGTTCAGCGCCCGGTATTCGATGTCGAGATGCTGCTTCTCCTCGCCGGCGGCGGAGATGCGCACGGCATCGCGCTGGTACCCTTGAGCCAGCGTCGCGATCGAGCGCGGCACGGTGGCCGAGAACATCAGCGTGCGGCGCTCGGCCGGGGCGGCGTCGAGGATGAATTCAAGGTCTTCGCGAAAGCCGAGGTCGAGCATCTCGTCGGCCTCGTCGAGCACCACGGCCTTGAGCGCCGACATGTCGAGCGATTGCCGTGTGATGTGGTCGCGCAGCCGGCCGGGCGTACCGACGACGATGTGGGCGCCGCGCTCCAGCGCGCGCCGCTCGGTGCGCATGTCCATGCCGCCGACGCAGGACGCCACGGTGGCGCCGGTCGGCTCGTAAAGCCATTCCAGTTCGCGCGTCACCTGCAGCGCCAGCTCCCGCGTCGGCGCCACCGCCAGTGCCAGCGGTGCCGTGGCCGCGCCAAAACGTTCCGCGCCGTCGAGCAGCGTCGGGGCCATGGCAAGGCCGAAGGCCACTGTCTTGCCCGAACCGGTCTGTGCCGACACCAATGCGTCGGCCTGGCCGAGTTCCAGCACTGCCTTCTGCACCGGCGTCAGCTCGGCATAGCCACGTTTTTCCAGCGCCTTTGCCAGCGCGGGAACAATACCTTCGAAGTTGGACATCTCGCTCTTTCGGAATTCAGGGGTCTGCGCTCATCATGGAGCACGAGCCGGGGCCGGCGCCGCGCCAGCCAAACAATCTTGGCCGTACGTACTTCTTGGCGTCGCTCTTGTACAGGGCGCGCCATGAAGGCCATGCGACGCCGCCAATTGACTCCTGCCGCAAACCGCGTAAAAGCCCGCCTCGAACGGGATTGTCTTCGATGCGCGGCCTTTTGATGGCTCTTCTTGCATTCGACGCCCCCAGCCACAATGTTAAGCATTGGGCCGGGCGCTTGGACGCGTCCGTCCGTTCCAGCAAAACCCCATTCTTGGCCGAGAAAACTGGCAAAACCACCACCAAAACGGTGTGATTCCCTTGGCCTAACCACCCTCTCCCGGGTCCGGCCCGGGGGACGGAACCCGCATCGGCCGGCGGGTTTTCTCCAAAAACCAAGCGGAGAGGGACAGGAGATATCAGATGAGTTTCAAGGTTGCAGTCGTCGGCGCCACGGGCAATGTGGGCCGGGAAATGCTCAACATACTGGAGGAGCGCGGCTTTCCGGTAAGCGAAGTGGTGGCGCTGGCCTCGCGGCGCAGCCAGGGCACGGAAGTGTCGTTCGGCGACCGCACGCTGAAGGTCAGGACGCTCGACCAGTATGATTTTTCCGACACCGACATCTGCATCATGTCGGCCGGCGGCAATGTCTCCAAGGAATGGTCGCCGAAGATCGGCAAGCAGGGCTGCGTCGTCATCGATAATTCGTCGGCCTTCCGCTACGACCAGGACGTTCCGCTGATCGTGCCGGAAGTGAACCCGGACGCGATCTCGCTGTTCACGCGCAAGAACATCATCGCCAACCCGAACTGCTCGACGGCGCAGCTCGTCGTGGCGCTGAAGCCGCTGCACGATTTCGCCACCATCAAGCGCGTCGTCGTCGCCACCTACCAGTCGGTGTCGGGCGCCGGCAAGGAAGGCATGGACGAGCTCTTTACCCAGACCCGCGCGGTGTTTGTCGCCGACCAGGTCGACGTCAAGAAGTTCACCAAGCGCATCGCCTTCAACGTCATCCCGCATATCGACGTCTTCCTCGACGACGGCTTCACCAAGGAAGAGTGGAAGATGGTCGCCGAGACCAAGAAGATGCTCGACCCCAAGATCAAGCTGACGGCGACCTGCGTGCGCGTGCCGGTGTTCATCGGCCATTCGGAAGCGGTCAATATCGAGTTCGAGAAGCCCATCACTGCCGACGAGGCGCGCGATATCCTGCGCGACGCTCCCGGCTGCCAGGTCTTGGACAAGCGCGAGGATGGCGGCTACATCACGCCGCTCGAATCGGCCGGCGAGGACGCCACCTTCATCTCGCGCATCCGCGAGGATTCGACCGTCGACAACGGCCTGTCGATGTGGGTTGTGTCGGACAATCTGCGCAAGGGCGCGGCGCTCAACGCGGTGCAGATCGCCGAGCTTTTGGTCGAGCGCGGCCTGATCCAGCCAAAGAAGAAGGCGGCCTGACGGCGTTTAGTTTTCGCTCACGGGCCGTACCGCCGCTTGCGCGGCGGGCACTCCGCGGGGGCGCCGGACGACCGGCGGCCCGCTGTCGCGGGCTCGGCCTTTGGCCGTTAGCTCCCTTCTCCCCGTTACGGGGAGAAGGTCCCGGTAGGGGGACCAGGGGCGGCGCCGGCCTATGAGCGATCGCACCAAAATCACTCTGCGCCCGGCTATCGGTTCGGATGCCGCCGCCATCGCGACCATGATGCGCGCGTCGCTCAACGCTTTCGACTGGATGCCGGTGCTGCATACGCCGGAGGAAGACCTCTTCTTCATTCGCGACATCGTGCTGCCACGGCAGCAGGTGACGGTCGCGGAAGCCGGTGGCGCGATTGTCGGCTTCATCGCCGTCAGCGGCGATTGGGTGGAACAACTCTACCTCGACCCGGCCTGGACGGGGCATGGCATAGGCAGCCGGTTGCTGATCGACGCGACCGCTGCCCTGCCGGTCGTGAAACTCCATTGCTTCCAGGCCAACACCGGCGCCCGGCGCTTCTATGAGCGCCATGGGTTCCGTGCGGAAGCGTTCGGCGATGGCACCACCAACGAGGAAGGCCTGCCGGATATTCTGTATGTCCGCGGACACTGACCGCTTACCGAGCCCGTCCGTTCCCTGCCGCCAGTCCCCGCAACAAGAATATTGCCTCCTCCGCCCGCTCGGCCGGCACGAACAGATGATCGTGATAGAATGCCGAAACCGGATTGACGCCCATGCCGGCGCTGGCCAGCTGCGTGGTGATGGCGGCGAGGAAGCCGACGGCTTCCAGCGATGAGTGGATGTTCAGCGTGATCATCCGGCAGCGGAACGAGGCGGTCAGTCCGGCTGCCTTTGCTGCCTCCTCCGTCACGATCAGCGTCGTGCCCTCGCGCTCGCGGAACAGCATCACGGGGTCGAGGTTCTTCGGCTGGGAAACTCCAGGCGCCAGCGTGACAAAGACATAGATGCTGTCGAGCAGTTCCGGTGTCATTGACGCCAACAATGTCTTCAGATCGGTTTCGCCGGCCATTCTTCTCTTCTCGCCTGTCTCGGGCGGGCCATGGCCCGCAGGCTTCCCAGTATCCGCAACCTGTACATGGCGATAGTCCGCACACCGGGCGCGCGACATCGCGATGTCGCTGACGGCTGGGCTTGCGGATCTGGCGCATCGCACAATACAGGAGTTGAGGGCCGATGCCGGTCCGTGAAAGAGCCGCCCATGATCGTTCGCCCGCGCCCCAACTTCCTGCAGCTGTTCTTCATCATGCGCGGCTCCGTGGTGCCGCGCATCCTGCCGCAGATCTTTGGGTTCGCCATCTATTCGGCGGTCATCCTTGCCCTGGCGCGGTGGTTCAAGCTCGATCTCGGCGTCTTCAACATCGCGCCGTTCGGATTGGTGGGCGTGACGCTGTCCATCTATCTGTCGTTCCGCAACAACGCCGCCTATGACCGCTGGTGGGAGGCACGCAAGCTGTGGGGCACGCTGGTCTTCGAAGTCCGCAACCTGGCGCGCGCCACCACCAGCCTGATCGCCGATCCGGCCGAACAGCGTGCCTTGCTCATGGAGGCGCTGGCCTTCTGCCATTTCCTGCGCGGCCAGTTGCGCAAGACCGACAGCATCAAGGACGCCCGTGCCTTTATCGACGCCGAAGCGGAGACGGTTGCAGCCTTTGCCAATCCGGCGGATGAGATGGTCAGGCGCATGGGCCGGCGCGCCAACGCGCAGCGCCGGGCGGGCGAGGTCGATTCGATCGGCTTCCGCATCCTCGATGAAAGGCTGGCGTCGATCACCGCCATCCAGGCCGGCTGCGAGCGGATCGCCGGCACGCCCTTGCCCTTCGCCTATACGCTGCTTGTGCATCGCACGGCCTACATCGTCTGCCTTCTCCTGCCGATCGGGCTGATCTCGACCACGGGCTGGGCGACGCCGCTGTTCACCGCGCTGATCGCCTACACCTTCTTCGGCCTCGACGCGCTTTCGGAAGAGCTCGAGGATCCTTTCGGCACCGAGGCCAACGACCTCGCCCTCGACGGCCTGTGCCGCGTCTGCGAGATCTCGGTGTTCGAGGCACTTGGCGAAACACCGCCGAAAATGCTCCCGGCCGAAAAGTTCTATTTCTCGTAAAATCCGCTCCGGCTTGCCTGCCGGTCAAAAGGCCGGACTGAAAAAACCAGCCCCCTGTAGGATTGCCGCCTCATGCCGCGTCCTTGGTTCGACCCCAGCGAAAGGGGCCTGAACCAACCGGAGGGAACGTCGATGAGCATTTCCGAAACCGCGCCTGTCTCGTCCGGCGCCTTGTGGAGCGGCCGTGCGCTCAGCGGCCTCATCATCCTGTTCATGATCTTCGACGGCGCCATCAAGCTGCCGCCGCTCGATGTCGTCACCCAGACGATGGTGCCGCTCGGCTGGCCGGCCGAGCCCAATGTCGCGCGCCTGCTCGGCGTCATCGGCCTTATCGCGACCGCGCTTTACGCAGTGCCGCGCAGCTCGGTGCTCGGCGCCATCCTGCTCACCGCCTATATGGGCGGCGCCATCGCCACCAATGCGCGGATCGGCAATCCGTTGTTCTCGCACACGCTGTTCGGCGTCTATCTCGGCATCATGCTGTGGGGCGGCCTCTATCTGCGCGACCCCAGGCTGCGCGCATTGATCCCGCTCAGCCGATAGTCTCAGTGCCTTGACGCAATTCCCCGGGAAAACCGCTTCCCACTTTTCCTGGAACTGCGCGGCAGCCGCCCCTTCATCGCCAAGCTGATGGGCCTGTTCATGAATTTCGACACGCTGATCGGCCGGGATTTCGAGGTTGGTCTCGCCAATCTGAAGCGCCTCGGCGAGGCATGATCGGCGTGGGACGATACTGCTCGCTCAAGCGAGAAAGGTCGAGATTGTCATTCTCCTCGGGATCAAATCAGCCGTCTGAGAGTTAAGGAGTCGGCGGCGAGACGGCGACCCGCGTGAGAGAGGAACGAAAATGAAGAGAATCCTGACTATTCTGGTATTGGCGACGGCGCTCGGTGCGTGCTCGCAGACGGAAAAAGGCGCCGCGGTCGGTGGCCTTGGCGGTGCTGCGATCGGCGCGGCCGTGGCCGGAGATCCGGTCCAAGGCGCTGTCGTCGGAGGCGCCGTTGGCGCCGTTGCGGGCGCCCTGATAGGCCATGCCAGCGAAAGCGGCCAATGCCGTTATCGCGATCGTCACGGCCGTGTCTATGTAGACCGCTGCCCGAGCGGCTATTGACCGGCACTGGACTTTAGTCAGCAAAACGGCGGGCACAGGCCCGCCGTTTCGTCGATGCGATGAACCAATATTTATTCGGCCGTGGCGGCTTCCGCCTCGGCGGGTGCTGCGGCAGCGGCGGCAACCGCGGCGGCTGCGTCTTCCTGCGCCTTCTTCAGAAGGGCTGCGCGTTCCTGGGCCTTCTTGCCGGGCTCCGCCTTCTTCGGGTTGGAGCGGGCGTCGCGCTTGGCAAGGCCCGCCTCGTCGAGGAAGCGCAGCACGCGGTCGGTCGGCTGGGCGCCGTGCGACAGCCAGTGCTTGACGCGATCGGCGTCAACCTTGACGCGCTCGCCGTCCTTCGGAAGCAGCGGGTTCCACGAGCCGAGCGACTCGATGAACCGGCCGTCGCGCGGCGAACGGGCGTCGGCAACGACGACGTGGTAGTAAGGACGCTTCTTCGAGCCCGCACGGGCCAGTCTGATCTTCAGTGCCATTTCTTTTCTCCTAAAAGCTCTGATTTCGTTGATCGGTTGTGGCTGAATTTCTTGTCTGTGCATGTCGTTGTCCCAAAACCGCTGAGCACTTTCGGGCGACATGCACCGGTCAGCCGGTTTTCGTCACGCCGTTGGCAGCGGCGATCTGTTCGTGGTGGCGGATCACTTCGCGGACGACGAAGTTCAGGAACTTCTCCGCGAAATCGGGGTCGAGATGCGCGTCCTTCGCCAGCTGGCGAAGGCGGGCGATCTGCTGCTGTTCGCGCGCCGGGTCGGCCGGCGGCAGGCCATGCTCGGCCTTGAGCACGCCGACCGCCTTGGTGCAGCGGAAGCGCTCGGCCAGCATGTGGATGAGGGCGGCATCGATGTTGTCGATCGAGGCGCGATAGCCGGCCAGGATGGTGCGGGCGTCGGCCATGTCTTTTTCTTCGTTCACAGCTTCCTCACTTCTTCTTGCCAAGCCCAGGCAGTCCGCCACCGCCGAGGCCGGGAAGCCCCGGAAGTTTCATGCCGCCGGGCAGGCCGGGCAGGCCGCCGCCGGGAAGACCCCCCGGCAAGCCTTTCATGCCGCCGAGGCCCGCGGCCTGCGCCTGCTTCTGCAAGGCTTCCAACTGCTTGGGATCCATCTTCGACAGATCGGGCATGCCGCCGCCCATCATACCCCCTGGGCCGCCGGGCATCATGCCGCCAAGGCCCATCTTGGAGGCGAGGCCGCCCATCATGCCGCGCATGAGGCCGCCGCCTTTGCCCTTGCCGCCCATCGCCTTCATCATGTCGGCCATGCCGCGATGCATCTTCAGGAGCTTGTTGATCTCGGCCGCGTCGGTGCCGGAGCCGGCGGCGATGCGCTTCTTGCGCGAGTGCTTGAGCATATCCGGATTGGCGCGCTCGGCCTTGGTCATCGAGGAGATAATGGCAAGCTGGCGGCCAAACATCTTGTCGTCGAGGCCGGCGGCGGCCATCTGGTCCTTCATCTTGCCCATGCCGGGCATCATGCCCATGATGCCGCCCATGCCGCCCATCTTCGACATCTGCTGAAGCTGCTGGGCGAGGTCGTTCAGGTCGAACTTGCCCGATTGCATCTTCTTGGCCATCGCCGCCGCTTGCTCGGCGTCGATGTTCTCGGCGGCCTTTTCGACGAGCGAGACGATGTCGCCCATGCCGAGGATGCGGTCGGCGATGCGCTTGGGGTGGAATTCCTCCAGCCCGTCCATCTTCTCACCGGTGCCGATCAGCTTGATCGGCTTGCCAGTGACGGCGCGCATCGAAAGGGCGGCACCACCGCGACCGTCGCCGTCCATGCGGGTCAGCACAAGGCCGGTGATGCCGACACGGTCGTCGAAGCTCTTCGCCAGATTGACGGCGTCCTGGCCGGTCAGCGAATCCGCCACCAGCAGGATTTCGTGCGGGCTCGACACCTTCTTGATGTCGGCCATCTCGACCATCAGCGGCTCGTCGATATGCGTGCGGCCGGCGGTGTCGAGGATAACGACGTCGTGGCCGCCGAGCTTGGCCGCTTGCACGGCGCGCTTGGCGATATCGACCGGGTTCTGGCCGGCAATGATCGGCAGCGTCGCGACCTTGACCTGCTCGCCGAGCTGGCGCAGCTGCTCCTGCGCGGCGGGACGCCGCGTGTCGAGCGAGGCCATCAGGACCTTCTTGTTCTGCCGCTCGGTCAGCCGGTTGGCGATCTTGGCCGAGGTGGTCGTCTTGCCGGAGCCCTGCAGGCCGACCATCATGATGACGACGGGCGCCGGCGCATTGAGGTCGATGGCGACGCCCTCGGCGCCCAGCATGTCGACCAGCTCGTCATGGACGATCTTGACGACCATCTGGCCGGGTTTGATCGACTTGAGGACCGCGGCGCCGACGGCCTTCTCGCGCACCTTGTCGGTGAAGGACCGCACCACTTCCAGCGCCACGTCCGCCTCGAGCAGCGCACGGCGCACCTCACGCAGCGCCGCCGAGACATCCGCCTCCGACAGCGCGCCGCGGCCTGTCAGGCCGTTCAGGATGGAGCCAAGACGCTCCTGCAGCGATTCAAACATCGATCGTCCTTCAATCTCGGTTCGGGTTCGATCCGAGAGGTAATGCGTTCGCGCCAACTGTCCAAGCAAAAGCAAAGCCCAAAACCAAAAAGCACCCGGGGGCGCACAGCGCTGCCGGGTGTTGGCCTCCAGGATCTGTTTACAGCACTTGGCCTCAAAGAGGCTTCGGCGTCCTGGTCGGCTTGCTCGGAGGGATACTCGTCGCGGAATTCGAGGCGTGTAGACAGGAAATCGGCCGCGGAGTCAAGACAAGGGCCGGCTCGCGCCGTTCCTCGCGCCCCAATCAGCCTGCCTTCGCGCCGCTCGGGAGCTCGGCCGTGACCTTCAGCGGCGAGCGGGAAAGCAGCAGCAACACGATCGTCAGCAGGCTGCAGGCGATGCCGATAAGGGCGATGAGAATGGCATCCGACGTCATCCAGCCGGGGCCTTCGAGCGGCCTCGCGGTGAACAGGGCAAAGGAGTTGTAGCTCTCCTGATGCGAGATCAGCAGGAAGCCGGTCAGATTGTTGCCGAGATGGGCGCCCAGCGCCGCACCGAGGTTGCCCGTGGCGTAGACCACGAGCGTCAGAAGCAGCGCGAAGGCCGCGATCGAGACCAGCACGCAAGCGTTGATGGCGAGCGACGAAGCGCTGCTCCAGTGCAGCGAGGTGAACAGCAGGCCCGGCAGCATCGCCCAGATGAGCGGGCTCCTGAACCGGTTGGCCAGGCCACGCAGCAGGTAGCCGCGAAACAGCACCTCCTCCGACGAGGTCTGCAGCAAAGTGAGCGCGACGATCGGGATCACAAACAGCAGCCAGGAGGACAGGCTGATCGTGCCACGCGCGATCTCCGGCTGCAGCAAATAGAGCAGGATTTCGGATAGGGCCGAGGTGATCAGCACCGCGACCAGTCCCTTGAGGAAGTCCGGCCACGAGACGCGCCGGCTGACGCCAAGCAGCGCCGACAGCGGTTCGCCATGCACCCAGCGCATGGCGATCCACAGGCCGATCCAGATGCCGGCGAAGGAGGCGAGGGCGCTGAGGATGCCGATCGGCGAAGCGAGGAAATCCTGCATGCCGGAGGGCGAAGCAGCCGCCTGCCAGGCGAAGTAGGCATAGGTGCCGCCGAACAGCACGGCCGCGGTGGTGACGGCCCAAAGCAGGACGACGACCAGCGTTCCGAGGAAGAGACGCAACAAGGTCGTCCTTACGTTCGGCGAGTGCCGGTAGCGTTCGAAGGCAGTGTCGTCGATCGTCACGCTCGGTCCCTCGCCCGAATCCATCATCTCCTGATCTAGCCGATGGGTTCGGAAATCGGAATCGCAATTCGTCAGGGATCAATGCGCAAGTAGACACATCGCGGCACCCAGGCGTTGCTCGGGTGCCGCGGGATCGACGGTCCCAGGCGTCGCCAGCGGCCGCTTGGGCGACCGCTGGTTTGCGTCAACGCACCACGTACATGATGCGCCGCGTCTGTGGATCGATCAGCGCCGGCTGGCCGTTCACATAGACATAGCGGTAGTTGTAGTCGGGAATTTCGCGCAACTCGACCGTGTCGGGCAAGGTGGCGCCGGTCACCACCTCGCCGTCGAGATAGACGGGGTCGAGGCGATGCGTATCGACATAGGTGCGTACCTCGGCCGGAGGCGGGGGAAAGGCGCCCTCGACCGGCTCGCCGGCGACGATCGCCCCGGTATAGTCGGTCGAATAGTCGCCGATGTCTTTCGGCGGCGAGACGACAGCAACGCTGGATCCATGCGGACGCTGCGTCAGCACCACCCGGGTGCCGCTGAAATCGGCCGTCACATAGTCGGAATAGACCCAGCCCTGGCCGCCGGCTTCGGCGATGGTGCACCATTTGCTGTTTTCGATGCAGCCGTTGAGCGTCGCCGACTGGCCGGCGGCGAGCACGCCGATGACAGGATATTGCGGGCCGGGGCCGGCGCGCACGTTGAGATCGGTGACGGCCGAGACGGCGGCGTCGGCAAAGGCGGCACCCGACATCACGGTCATCATCCCGGCGATTGCGGGAAACAATACGGATTTCATGGTTTCTCTCCGTTTTCATGGTCCCTCGGCGGTGAAAACGGGGCAGTCGCGCATGCGTTCCGGCTAAAACGCCGGCGTTACCTCACGATTTGTTCCCGCGTCTTTCGGCAGGCCGGTCAGAAGGTCGTGAACGAAGGCCAGTTTTCGCGCCGTCGTGTCCGAAATGACGAAGGGATAGAGATCGGGCAGACCCATGCAGCGGTTGATCGAATTGGAGGCCTCCGACAGCACCAGCCAGCGGGCAAGGATTTTCTCGAAGGGCTCGGGCGTGTTGGCGGGTTCCGACGGGGCCGCCTGCAGTTCGCCGCCCGTGTCGCCCCGCGGCAAATCGTTGGCCTCCACCGTCTCAAGCCGGCCGAGCGGGAAGTTCAGCGCATGGACCATCTCCAGCGTGTCGGTGATGTGCAGGTGGTGAGCCCAGGTTTCGGCCCAGTCCTCCCAGGGATGCGAGGTGGCGTAGGCCGAGATGTGGTCTTGCTGCCAGTCGGGCGCGGCACCATTGGCGTAGTAAGCCTTCAACGCCTGTTCGTAATCGGCGCGCTCGTCACCGAACAAGGCGCGGAAAGCATCCAGCCTCCGTGCATCGTCGCGGATCAGGCGATCCCAGTAGTAGTGGCCGAGTTCGTGGCGGAAATGGCCGAGCAGCGTGCGGTAATTCTCACCCATCTCGACGCGACGCTTCTCGCGCTCGGCGGAGTCGGCCTCGGCGACATTGAGCGTGATCAGGCCATTGTCATGGCCGGTGAGGATGCGTTCGCCGCCGGGCCCACCGCCGATCGGATCGGCGAGGAAGTCGAAGGCGAGGCCAGCCTCGTCCGTGGGTGCCTGCTTGGGCGCCACCGGCAGGCCGAAGGCGAGCAGCGAATAGATGGCGCGCTTCTTCGCCGCCTCGACCCGGATCCAGCGGCGGCGGTTGCCGTCGACGGAGAGATCGGGGATCAACTGGTTCAGCCGGCAGGCACGGCAAAAAACCCGCCCAGGCTCGGCCATCCAGTTGCAGGCGCATTCATCGGCATTGGTGCACTGAAAGGTGCCGTCCGCGCCCGACAGGGCAAAGCGGGCGTCCTCGGGATCGTAGAGCACGAGGCTTCCGCAGTTCAGGCACTGCGCATTCTCGAAATAGAGACGGTGGCCGCAATGCGGGCAGTCGAAGAGTTTCATGTCTGTCTCGATTCATCAGAGTAGGCACGGTGTGCATGGCGGCCCGTGCCCAAACGCGAACCGCCTGCCGGCGTTCCGCATTCCATCGAGACTATTTCGCCGCAAGCTGGGCGACGACCTGCCTGGCCACCGCCTCGCCCGACCGCCGCGCGCCGCCGCAGGTCTGTATCAGCGGTCCGGCGACATGCCATGCGGTCCATGCCTCGAGCGGCTTGAAGGAGAGGCTCGCCGCCCGCACGGTCCTGGTCGCGGACAATCCGCCGAGCCGGCGCCGATGATCACGACATCAACGTCTTCCATGCTATTTCGACCCCGCCACAATAATCACTTGATCGTAAGCAAATTCCCCGGCATTCGCCAGCATCGCGCCACAGGACGGTGACAAAGGCGCGTTTCGCTGGCAAATTCCCGCCGGGACGTGAATCAGGCAACCAGGAGAATGACATGGCAATACTTGCCAAGGGTAGGATTTTAGCGGCCGCACTGGTGGCGGTGCTGGGGCTGGCGACGGGCGCGCAGGCGGCGGGGAGTTGCGGCAAGACCGGCGCCGGCTTCGATGCCTGGAAGCAGGATTTCGCCGCGGATGCCAAGGCCGAAGGTGTGGGCTCCAAGGGCCTGGCCGCCCTGGCCGGCGCGACCTACGCAACAAGGACGATCGCCGCAGACCGCGCCATCCACAAGGCTTTCAGCGGCTCGGTGGACGACTTCATGAAGCGCCGTGGCGGGGCGGCCATCATTTCCAAGGGCCGGTCGCTGAAGAAGTCGAACGCGGCGCTGTTCAACCAGATCGAACGGAATTATGGCGTATCGCCAGGCGTGCTGCTCGCCATCTGGGGCATGGAGACCGGCTTCGGCGCTTCCATGGGCAACCAGAATACGATCTCCGCCATTTTGACGCTTGCCTATGATTGCCGCCGCCCGGACTACTTCCACCCACATGCCATCGCGGCCCTGAAGCTGGTCGATCGCGGCGCGTTGACCTCCTCGTCGGTCGGCGCCATGCATGGCGAGGTCGGCCACACGCAGTTCCTGCCCGGAAATGTCCTGAAATATGCGGTCGGCAACGGAAACCTGCGCGACAAGGCCACCGCGCTGGCTTCCACCGCCAACTACCTCAAGGGTCATGGCTGGCGGGCCGGCGCGAGCGCAAGCGCCAATATGGGCGCGATTGCCGGCTGGAATTCGGCAAACGTCTATCAGCAGGCCATCGCCCGCATCGCCGACGCGATCGATGCCGACTGATAGAAGCCTCTGTTTCGAGCAAGAGCCCGGCCATGCGCCGGGCTTTTTGTTGCGCTGAACAGCAACGGGAATTCGGCCGAAGCCTCTCCAATGCCGTCATCCTCCGGGTCCGCGCTGCGTTGCCACGCTTCTTGCTCGGCCCGTTGAAGGGACCGATGCTGCCTGCTAATCGCCGACATCAATCACATAGGAGCAGCCGGCCAGCGTCTGGCCGGGATGGGTATCGACAGTCGACACATTGAGCGTGACGCGCGTGGAAAGGTTCACGCCGCCACTCTCCTCGGTGCTTTCGGCCAAGACTTTCTCGCCGAGGAACTTGTCCGGCGTCGAGACCGTCGCCGGGACATCGAGCCGCCGGGCGAGGTCGGGCGCGGCAATGCCGTCAAGCACGGCCATCGGCCCTGTCGCGGTGAAGACGATTGTCGCCGTCTCACGCCCGAAGACATGGACCGGAGCGGGCAATTCATACTGGCTGAGGAATGGATTGTCTGATGCAACCTCTTTCCAGCCCAGCTTCTCAACGGTCCCGGGGTCGCCGGTCAGCCAAAGGGCAAAACCGTTATAGGTCGGCACGTCGGCCCTGCATTCGATGAGCGCGGCGAGGTCGAGAGAGGCGGGATCGAAATCCCCGGCCGCCGCCGGTGCCGCCAGAAGAACCAGCGGCACCGGGCCGAGACGGCGCATGCCTATTTGTTGCGGTTGCGCGCGGCCAGCGTGCGAAGCCTCAGCGCATTGAGGCGGATGAAGCCGGCGGCGTCCTTCTGGTCGTAGGCGCCGCGGTCGTCCTCGAAGGTGACCAGCGCATCGGAATAGAGCGTCTTTTTCGACTTGCGGCCGGTGACGATGACATTGCCCTTGTAGAGCTTGAGGCGCACCGTGCCTTCCACGTCCTCCTGGCTTTTGTCGATCATCGCCTGCAGCATCACGCGCTCGGGCGAGAACCAGAAGCCATTGTAGATGAGTTCGGCGTAGCGCGGCATGAACTCGTCCTTGAGGTGCGCCGCACCCCGGTCGAGCGTGATCGATTCAATGGCGCGGTGAGCCACGATCAGGATGGCGCCGCCCGGTGTCTCGTAGACGCCGCGCGATTTCATGCCGACGAAGCGGTTCTCGACCAGGTCGAGCCGGCCGATGCCATTGTCGCGGCCAAGATCGTTCAGCGCCGCCAGCATGGTCGCCGGCGACAGCTTCTTGCCGTTGAGCGCGATCGGATCGCCCTTCAGGAATTCGATCTCGATCTCGGTGACCTTGTCGGGCGCGTCCATCGGCGAAACGGTGCGCTGGTGGACGAATTCCGGCGGCTCGCTCCACGGATCTTCGAGAACCTTGCCCTCGGAGGAGGAATGCAGAAGGTTGGCGTCGACCGAGAACGGCGCCTCGCCCCGTTTGTCCTTGGCAACCGGGATCTGGTGCTGCTCGGCGAAATTGATCAGGTCGGTGCGCGACTTGAACGACCAGTCGCGCCACGGTGCGATGACCTTGATGTCGGGGTTCAGCGCATAGGCCGACAGCTCGAAGCGCACCTGGTCGTTGCCCTTGCCGGTGGCGCCATGCGCGATCGCATCGGCGCCGGTCTCCTTGGCGATCTCGACGAGATGCTTGGAGATCAGCGGGCGCGCGATCGACGTGCCGAGCAGATAGGTGCCCTCATAGACGGTGTTGGCGCGAAACATCGGGAAGACGAAGTCGGAGACGAATTCCTCGCGCACATCGACGATGCGGATGTCCTTGATGCCCATCATCTCGGCTTTCTGGCGCGCCGGCTCCAGCTCGCCGCCCTGGCCAAGGTCGGCGGTGAAGGTGACGACCTCGGCGCCGAGTTCGGTCTGCAGCCATTTCAGGATGATGGATGTGTCGAGACCGCCGGAATAGGCGAGCACGACTTTCTTGACGTCTTTGGTCTTGGACATTTCTGCTCCGTCGATGGCGGACGCTTGGGCAAGGGCGTCACGGATTGTCGGAGCGCCTTTTAGCAGGAACGGCAAAGCGAGCAAGCGCGCGCGGCGTCAGACTGCTGATCCAGCGCACGACAGGCGCCAACTCTTCGGGATCAGGCCCCGGGGAAACAACCTGCTACAATCGTGGGCTGCATTTATGCCGAGGATTTAAGCAAGTTTTCATGTCCTGCCGCTAAACCGGCCGCTCAATACGGGTGTCCTCGGGCTTGGACCATTCCTGATGCGCGTTGTATCATGCATCGCCACGGAGCATCATCTGTGGCTCGTCCTGCTGGCGGCGCTGATGTGCGTCACCGGGTGCTGGGTGACGATCGGTCTCCTGGACCGCGCCAGGAAAACCGTCGGCGTGCAGATGCGGGGATGGCTGTTCCTGACCGCGGTCGCGGCCGGTTCCTCGATCTGGTGCACGCATTTCATCGCCATGCTGGCCTATCGGCCCGGCGCGCCGATCACCTTCGATCCGGCGCTCACCATGATGTCCCTGGTCATCGCCATGGTTGGAACCGGGGCGGGTTTCGGCCTTGCCCTGGACAAGAGCCGCGGCCTGGCGCCGGAATGGGGCGGATGCCTTGTCGGGCTGGCGATCTCGGCCATGCACTATACCGGCATGATGGCCTATCACGTGGCCGGCATCGTCGAATGGGACGGTTCCTATGTCATCGCCTCACTTGTCATTTCGGCGGCATTCTCCGCAGTGGCGATCGGCCAGGCGGTGCGCCGGCCATATCGCCGGTCGCACTATCTCGGAATCGGCCTTTTGGTGCTGGCAATCGTCGGCCTGCATTTCACGGCGATGGCGGCGGTGGCGGTGACGCCGCTCTCCTTCATCACCACGGGCACCAATCCCGATATTCTCGAAGCGATGGCCGTCGCGGTCGCCGTGGTCGGCATGATCGTCGCGGCCACCGGCTTCGCCAGCTATCTGATCGACGAACGCGGCCGGCTCGAGAGCTTCGAGCGGCTGCAGCATCTTGCGCTGAACGACTCCCTCACCGGCCTTGCCAACAGGGTCTCCTTCAACGACCGCCTCGACCATGAGATCGAGCGGGCGGGCGAGGATGAGGAGACGATGACCGCCGTCATCGTCATCGATCTCGACCGCTTCAAGGAAATCAACGACCTCAGGGGACACGCTGCCGGCGACCAGGCGCTTAAGATCATTGCCCGCAGGCTGGCGAAGCTGACCGGCGATGGCGAGTTCGTCGCCCGACTCGGCGGCGACGAGTTTGCCGCCATCAAGCGCTTCAAGGACCAGAACGAGTTGCTTGGCCTGGTGTCGCGGCTGGAAAAATCATTGTTCCAGCCCCTGCGGATCGACGATTTCGAGACCGTCACCGGCGCCAGCATCGGCGTCGCCGTCTATCCGCGTGACGGCGCCGACCGGGAGAGGCTGGTCAGCAATGCGGATCTGGCGATGTACCGGGCCAAGAACGACGTGACGCGGGCCGTCTGCTTCTACGAATCGGCCATGGACGAGACGGCGCGGGCGCGCCGGGCGCTGGCCACCGACCTTCGCCTGGCGGTCGAGCGCGGCGAGCTCTCGCTGCACTACCAGGTGCAGACCTCGGTTGCGACCGGCGCCACCTGCGGCTACGAGGCGTTGCTGCGCTGGACACATCCCGTGCACGGCATGGTCCCGCCCGCCGAATTCATTCCGATCGCCGAGGAGAATGGCTCCATTCTGCCGATCGGCGAGTGGGTGCTGCGCACCGCATGCCGCCAGGCGGCCTCCTGGGACAATGGCCACAAGATCGCGGTCAATCTGTCGCCGGTGCAGTTCGCCCATGCCGATCTCGCCAAGCTCGTCCATCAGATCCTCATCGAGACCGGCCTGTCGCCGAAGCGTCTCGAGCTCGAGCTGACCGAATCGACAATCGTCGCCGACAAGGTGCGCACGCTGCACGTGCTGCGGCAGATAAAGGCGCTGGGCGTGACGATCGCGATCGACGATTTCGGCACCGGCTATTCGTCGCTCGACACGCTGCGCTCGTTTCCGTTCGACAAGATCAAGCTCGACCGCTCCTTCATGGCCGATGTCGAGCGCAGCCCGCAGGCCAAGGCGATCATCCGCGCCGTGCTGACACTGGGGCGCAGCCTCGATATTCCCGTGCTCGCCGAAGGCGTCGAGACCCATATCCAGCTCACCATCCTGCAGGTCGAAGGCTGCAACGAGGCGCAAGGCTATTTCCTCGGCCGCCCCAAGCCGATCGATCAGATACTGCCCACCGGAGCGGGCCTCGACACCTCGAACGTTCCGCGCGCCGACCGGGAGCCCGGCAGGATGCGTCTGGCCAAGCGGGCATAGGGTTGGACCGCAGGTTTGACGGGGAATGATCGATAGGCTGCATCGGTCAGAATCTCGGTCGCCGCTCGCCCTATCTCCCAGCCAGTGCCTTTCTGGCGAGTCTCCCTTTCGGAAGCATCCTGGCGCCGCAATTCCATCCGTTTCGGATTACCCGCGCCTTGGGCCGGATTGGATGACCTCCAACTCCCTGGTTTGACGCCGTGCCGGACGGAAAGCCGTTTCACGCTTTCCCGGAATTGCTCCAGCGGCACATCGCGTTCGAACGGGTTCATGCGGCACGTGCCTTAGATCTCCAGCCCTGAACCGCGGCCTCCCAAGGTCCGAGTGATGTCCCCGCGGTATGCTGCTTGCGCCTCCATAGCCGCTTGACAGTCGGCAAAGCCACATCTACAAAGTTGTAGACCTAACCATACATTTGAGCAATGAGCACGTCAAAACCCACCCTATGGCTGCAAGTCTCCGACCTGCCAGGTCCCGATGCTCCGAGACGCCGGTTGGCCCATCCTGGCCGCTGGATCAGCGGTGCAATCGGGCTTTTGGTACTGGCATTGCTGATCCGCGCTTTCGCGATGGGGCAGATCCGCTGGGATGTGGTCGGACAGTTTCTCACCGCCCGCGTCATCCTCGTCGGGTTTGGCTGGACGCTGCTGATCTCGGCCTGCGCGTTGGCCCTGGGCATCGTCCTTGGATTGGGATTTGGCATCATGCGCACGGCGGCCAACCCGACACTGAGATTTGCCGCCTGGCTCTATGTGTGGATCTTCCGCGGCACGCCGGTGCTCCTGCAACTGTTGATCTGGTTCAACATCGGGCTGGTCTTTCCGCGGCTTTACATTCCAGGCCTTGTCGACGAGCGGATGGTTGACGTGGTGACCCCCTTTGTCGCCGCCGTATTGGGGCTTGGCGTCAATGAAGGTTCCTACCTGACGGAGGTCGTGCGCGGGGGTATCGGGTCCGTCGATCGCGGCCAGATCGAGGCGGCCAACACGCTGGGTATGACCCCTGGCCAGACGATGCGACGCATCGTCCTGCCGCAGACCTTGCGGTTGATCCTGCCGGTGTTGGGCAACAGCGCCGTCGGCATGCTCAAGTTCTCTTCGCTCGCCGCGACCATTGCGATGGGCGAAATGCTGAACGCCGCGCAGCGGATCTACTTCATCAATGGCGCGGTCATCGAACTGCTTTTCGTCTGCTCGATCTGGTATCTGGTCGGAACCACGCTGCTGTCGATCGGTCAATTCTATCTGGAACGGCATTTTGGCCAAAGTGCCGTCAGCACCGGAAGCCGCAGGCAATGGTTCAAAACGCGGTCGCGGCCAGCGATTGCTTCGGGTGAAGCATGAGCCTCGCGATCAGGGCAGTCGGCATCCGCAAGCGGTTCGGTACACATGAAGTGCTGAAGGGGCTCGACCTGGACGTCACCTATGGCGAGGTGGTCTGCATCCTCGGTCCCTCCGGCAGTGGCAAAAGCACGTTTCTGCGCTGCATCAACCATCTCGAGGTTCCGAACGCGGGCTATGTCTGGATAGACGGCTCGATCGTGGGGTACGAACTGCACGGCGAAGTGCTGCACGAGTTGCCGGTTCGCCGCCTGCGCGCCCAGCAGCGCCAGCTGGGCATGGTGTTCCAGCACTTCAACCTGTTCGCCCACCGCACGGTGCTGGGCAATGTCATCGAAGGGCCCATGATTGTACGGGGCCTGCGCCGTGCCGAGGCAGAGAAACGCGCCATGGAGCTCCTGCATCAGGTCGGCATGGCCAACCGGGCATCGAGCTACCCCTCGCAGCTTTCGGGCGGACAGAAGCAGCGCGTCGCCATTGCGCGCGCGCTTGCGATGGAGCCCCGCGTGATGCTCTTCGACGAACCGACCAGCGCGCTCGACCCCGAACTCGTGGGTGAGGTGCTGGAGGTGATGCGCGGCCTCGCCAAGGGCGGCACCACCATGATCGTCGTCACACACGAAATCGGCTTTGCCCGCGAAGTCGCCGACCGCGTTCTGGTGATGATCGACGGCGAGATTCGGGAAATGGGAAAACCCGAACAGGTTCTGAGCAACCCCGGTGATCCGCGCGTCAGAACATTCCTCAGCCGCGTGCTGTCCTGAGACAGGGAGCGCAAATCTTCACAATGGGAGAACTAAAAATGACACGAACGTTTTCGCTGGTTCAGCGCCTTGCCTCGGTGGCGCTTCTGGGCTTGGCTGTGTGCAGCCCTGCCCGCGCCGCAACCGATGAAGCCGCGGCCGCCAAGCTGCCGGATGCCGTGCGCAGCGCCGGCAAGCTCAACGTCACTATCAGCCTTGCCTACCCGCCGATGGAATACAATGATGCCGGCTCGACCGATCTCAAGGGCTTCGATATCGATTTGGCAAAGTCAATCGCCGATCGGCTCGGCCTGAAGATCGAGTTCCAGAATGTCGAGTTCCCGCAGCTCATCCCGCAGGTCGTCACAGGCCGATCGGACATCATCATGACGGCATTCTCCGACAAGGTCGAACGCCAGACGCAGCTGGATTTCATCGATTACTTCAAGACCGGCAATGTCTTCTATTCCGCCGCCGAACTGAAGGATACGATCAAGGCCGAGGCGGATCTCTGCGGCAAGACCATCGCGGTCGCGACCGGCACCAGCTGGGTCACATGGGCCGAGGACCTGAGCAAGACGACCTGCGCGGCCGACAAGCAGATGAACGTCATCCAGATACCAACGCAGGCCGAACACATCATGCAGATCCGCCAGGGCCGTGCACAGGCCTCGATCATCGGACTGGAGGGATTGCTCGATCTGATGAAGCAGGAGCCTGGCAAGTTCTACCAGATCGGCGCGGTTGGCGAGATCAACCACTATGGCATCGCGCTTGCCAAGCCCAACACGCAATTGCGCGACGCTGTCCAGGCGGCACTCAATACGATGAAGACAGATGGTACCTATGCCGAGATTCTGGATCGCTATGGCCTGAAAGAGGCTGGCGTCGAGGACTTCACGATAAACGGTGCAAAGAAGTAGAGGAACCATGCCGCGACCTGATCCGCACGATCCGTCCGCCACCGATCCTTCCCTCCAGACAGGCCGCCCTGAGGTCGACCTGTCACGGCTGCGGCTCGACACATATTCGGGGGAACAGCTCTACCGTCAGCTGTACCGAATGTTGCGGGCCGCAATTCTGAGCGGGGATATTGCCGAGGGTGAAGCCATTCCATCGGAAAACCAGCTGCGCGATCAGTTCGGCATAGCGCGAACCACGGTCCGCAACGCAATGACGCTGCTGGTGTCGGAGGGGTTGGTGCGGCAGATCCGGGGTCGTGGAACGATCGTCTCCCACCGGCCGGTCAGCCACAGCATCTGGAACTTCGGCAGCTTCACGGAACTGGCCCGCCGGCAAGGCCAACGTCCGGTCACCCGCACGCTGGAACATCAGGTCAAGGACGGCGAATTGCATCTGGTGCGTGCGCGCGGCCTCGCCAATGGCGAGGCCGTCACCTGGCTTAACGTGGATATGTCGTGGCTGAGTCTTGAACTCTATCCCGGCATCGAAAGCTACGATTTCGCGGCGCAGTCGCTTTATGAGGTACTGCGTCGCGACTACGGCAGGCATCCAATGCGCTCGGAGCTTCTGCTCACGGTCGTGTCGCCCTCGGAGCGGCTGAAGGAGGTCTTCGCAACGGCAGCGGAAGTGCCGGGCTATCTCTGCGCCAGCGGCGACGTCCTGGACGGCAACGACCAGTTGGTCGAACGCACGTCGATCGTCTATTCGCCCGCCGTCCAGATGAAATTCGCAACGCGCTGGGGACGCAACATGGCGCAACTCCCCTCGGAGCGGAGCGCAGGAGACCAGACATGAGCCGCTTCGGCAAAACCTTCACCACCCCCAAGCCGATATTGGCGATGCTGCATCTCGCCGGCGAAGGGCGTCAGGCCAAGCTTGCGCAGGCCGAGGAAGAGGCGCGTATCCTGACCGGCGAAGGCGTGGATGGGCTGGTGGTCGAAAACTATTTCGGCGACGCGGACGACGTCGAGCGGGCGCTTGACCGCATCTGCGGACTGGGCCTGGGCGGCAAGGTCGGCGTCAACGTGCTGCGCGACGACGCGTCGGCCTTTGCGCTGGCTGGACGCTATCCCGTCGATTTCATTCAGATCGATTCGGTCGCGGGCCATCTGCCGCCCGAAGCCGATGCGCCCTTCGCCGCGGAACTGGCGGCGCGGAGAGCGGCCGCTCCGGTGCTGCTGCTCGGCGGGGTGCGCTTCAAATACAAGCCTGTCCTTTCCGGCCGGTCGGAAGCCGAGGATGTCCAGATCGGCGCTGCCCGCTGTGACGCGCTGGTCGTGACATCAAACGCTACTGGCGAGCCGACGGAGCTCGGCAAGGTGGCGAGATTTCGTGCCGCGACCGGCGGAAGTGTGCCGCTCTTGATCGGCGCCGGCATTACGGAGGCCAATGCCGCCGAGCAACTGGCGGTCGCCGACGGTGCAATCGTCGGAAGCTGGCTGAAACGCGATCACCGGGATACCGGCGCGATGGAAGCCGACCATGTCGTACGCTTCATGCGGGCCGTGCGTTCCCTGCGAGCCGCGGCATGAACAGGCAGGACCATGTCGTCGCGTGCCCCGCGACCGCCGAGGCTTTCGCGCGCTTCGGCACCGTCTATGACCTGTCGGGCGGCAGCGACCCCAAGGTCGTCTGGACGCTTGGCAATGGCTGGCAGGACGGCTTCACCCAGAAGCCGCTGATCGGCGGCAGCGGCCATCTTGGCTTGACCCGTGGCGGGGCCGCTCCCTGGCGTTGCACTGAGATGGAACGCCACCCGGGCACGGAAGAGGCTATCTTCTGCGCCGATGCGCCGGTGGTCCTGGCCGTCGCTCCAGCTTCCGCCATGCCGGCGCCCCACCGTGACGAGATCGAGGCATTCGTGATTTCACCCGGACAGGCAGTGGTGATGGACCGAGGCGTCTGGCACGATGCCTGCCGGGGCCTGACGCGCCCGACACCCTATTTCTGGATGGCGATCTGCGGGCTTGGCGCCAGTCCCTGGGTTCCGGTCGAAGGCGGGGCGCTTCTGGTCTGTGCCGACGCGAACCAGGTAACGCGTGCATGACGGCATTCTTCATCGGCGACGTGGCGCTCGACGAATACTACACCGCCGACCGCTGGCCGGGCCGTGCCGACAAGGGGATGGTCACCGAGATGCCGGCCGAAACCGGCGGTTCGATCGCCAACGCTGCTGTCGTCCATGCGGCCCTTGGCGGGGCGACAGAGTTCATATCGCTGTTGAACGACAGTCCGCTGTCGCGGCGCCTGATCGCCGATCTGCGCGCCAATGATGTCGGCGTGGCGCATATGCTGACCGATCCGGCCATTCCGGAATCGCGCAACCTGATCTTCCTGGTTGATGGCGAACACATCGTGCTGACTGTCGAGATGGGCCAGCAACCGATGTGGCTGCCAGCGGCGACCTTGGCCGCCCTGCGCGCCCCGGGCTTTCTCTACACAACGCTCTACCGTGCTCGCAGGCTGCATTGTCGGGTCGCCGGCGAGGTGCTTGCACAGGCAAGGCTGCTGGCTCACCTGCGTGAACACGGTCGCCGCACGATTTTCGATCTGGATGTCGGCGGCTGTACCAGGGAGGACCTGCCCTATCTGCTCGGGGCCGAAGCTGTCATCTTCAACCAGGTCGGCTTTCGCACAGCCTTTGGGCATGACGATCTGTCGCTCATTGGCGACTGGATGCGGGCCGCGGAGATCTCATGGGTGGTTCGCACCATGGCAGGCGAGGGAGCCGAGGCGAGCAATGGCGGGGCGATCCTTCGCACGCGCTTCTATCCGGTCGAGGTGGTCGACGTGACCGGTGCCGGCGACACGTTCGGCGGAACCTTGACCTGGTGCCTGTCGCGCGGACAGGTCTTCGCCGAGGCACTCGATTTTGCAGTCGCGGCGGCCTCCCGCTCGGTCACCATCCACGGGCCGCGGGGCGGCAAGGCCAGGCTTGACGAAGTATGCGCCTGGCGCGACGAGGCCCTTTCCTCAATCTGACTTCCGGCTGGCCTCGGGGGCACTTCGTTGTCTGCATCGATGGGATCCGGGGCGTGTCAGAGGCCGCACGTTTTGCCGTGGCTGGATCAATCCGCGATAAGCAGGGGATCGCCGCCATGTCTGGCGCCGGGGTGGCATATCCTGTATAGGCGTTGCGTTTCCTCTGTTTGACGCAATTCCCAAGGGAGAATGTTTCATACTTTTCCTGGACTTGCTCTTTGGGCCTTGCATGTCCTTCATTCCCGACACCACTACGCTGATCCAGTTCGCAATCGCCACCGTGATCCTGGCGATAACGCCCGGCCCCGACATGACCCTGTTCGTCTCGCGCACGCTGAGCCAGGGGCGCGTCACCGGCTTTGCCTCGATGGCCGGTGCGCTGTGCGGCACGCTGATCCACACCACGCTGGTGGTGGTCGGCGTCTCGGCGCTGATCGTCGCCTCACCGATGGCCTTCTTCGTGCTGAAGATCTTCGGCGCCGGTTATCTCGTCTTCCTGGCCTGGCAGGCGATCGCCAAGGGCTCGGCCTTTTCGCCGGAAAAGAAGACGGGACCGCGGATCTCGCTGTTTCGCAGCTGGGCGGCGGGGCTCGGCGTCAATCTGCTCAACCCGAAGATCATCCTCTTCTTCATGACCTTTCTGCCGCAATTCGTCTCCGCGCATGATCCCAACGCGCCGGGAAAGCTGTTCTTCCTCGGCGCCATGTTCATCGTGCTGTCGATCCCGGTGACGGTGCCGATGGTGCTGGCGGCGGAAAAATTTTCGGCGGCGATGAAGGCCAGCCCGCGCGTCACGCGGGTGGTCGACTATCTCTTCTCCGGCGTGTTCTCGGCCTTCGCGCTCAGGATCCTGACCGCCCAGGCGAAATAGGGGCGTCCTTCCACCAGCTTCCGGCCCAGCGCCCGGCGCTGAGCCAGTAGAAGATGCCGCCGACCATGCCGCCGCCGATGACGGCCATGATGGCGCTGGTGTCGGTCACGGCGAAGATGGACTCCTGGGCGTGATCGACCAGGCCAAGGAAGGCGCCCGCCACCACCGCACCGGCGAGCGCATAATACAGCCAGTCGCGCCGGCCGAGAATTTCGGCAACCAGGATGACGATCGCCGCCGGCATGAAGGCGAAATAGGCGACGAACAGGGCGACGAAGGGAATCGAAAAATACAGCGAGGCGGTTGCGGCCGGCTGCGCATGCTGCGGCGCATAGCCAAGCGAGGCCAGGAACAGGATGTTGAGGAAGGCGCTCGCCGCCAGCGACGCGACGGCATAGCCGAACAGGATGGTGGCAAGGCGCACGATATAGGCGACCAGACGGTTCATCCCGCATCTCGCTGCATGGGACGGCCAGACTTGCGCCCCGCCAGAAGCCAGTAGACCGACCCGGCGGCGGTGCCGGCGGTGGCCAGGAACCCGAGAAAGCCCGGATTGAAAACAAAGCCTCCAGCAGAGCCGGGAACAAGAACGCCAAATGCGATGGAGGTGATCGCACCCGTGACCGCGAAATAGAACCATCCTCGCAGCGACAGCCGTTCGGCAAGCAAGATCGCAGGGCCGACGATCAGCAGCGCGCAGACTGCCACGGTCAACACGGCGAGCGGGAACGAACCCAGCCAGTCGAATGTAAAGACCAGGGACCAGTTGCCGTATTCGATCCCTTCCAGAAGGGTGATCAGCAGCACGGGGACCAGGATTGATGTCAGCACAGCGGCGACATAACCGACTGCTATGGTGACGAAGCGCTTGAGCCCGGCGAGGGGACGGTTCATCGGGCTGTCCTGATGCGCGTGTCGCCCGGAAGCAGTCCCATGACCAGTCGGTAGACGGCGCCGCCCAGGCTACCCGCAACGATCAGGGCAATCAGCAAATCGAGCGCGGGCCGTGTCCGCGCCATCGGATAGATCTGCATGATCGCGAACATAACGGTCCCCACGAGGGCGCCGCCGAGGATCGAAAACGTCCACCCCCGGCGCTCGGTCAGTTCCGATACCACAATCAGCGGTACCGCGGGGAGCGCGCCATAAATGGCGGCTATTATCGTGCCAGCGACCAAGGCCACCAGCTGGTCTTTCAGATCGAAGAAAAGCCGGCCGCCGCGCCAGAAGATGGAAGCGTCTTCGTACAAAAGAAACACAAGGGGCATGACGAGCGAGGCTAATGCATAGGAAATGGCGACAGCCGCCAGTCGCCAAGAAAAGCTCACGCTTCGCCGTGCCCCGCGATCATCATGGCTTCCAGCGCCAGCCGGTCGACCTTGCGCATGCGCTCCGATTCCGACTTGAGCTGACCGCAGGCGGCGAGGATGTCGCGGCCGCGCGGGGTGCGGATCGGCGAGGCATAGCCGGCATTGTTGATGTAGTCGGCGAATTTCTCGATCGTCTCCCAGTCCGAGCACTGGTAGTTAGTGCCCGGCCATGGGTTGAACGGGATCAGATTGATCTTGGCCGGAATGCCCTTGAGCAGCTTGATCAGGCCCTTGGCGTCCTCGATGGAATCGTTGACGTCCTTCAGCATCACATATTCGAAGGTGATGCGCTTGGCGTTCGACAGGCCGGGATAGGCGCGGCAGGCGGCGATCAGTTCCTTCAGCGGATACTTCTTGTTGATCGGCACCAGCAGGTCGCGCAGATCGTCATTGGTGGCATGCAGCGAGATCGCCAGCATGACGCCGATCTCCTCGCCGGTGCGGAAAATCTCGGGCACGACGCCGGAGGTGGACAGCGTGATTCGCCGCTTGGACAAGGAAAGCCCGTCGCCGTCGGAGGCGATCAGCAGCGCCTTCTTCACCGCCTCGAAATTATAGAGCGGCTCGCCCATGCCCATCATGACGATATTGGACACCTTGCGGCCCTCGGCCGGCACGATGGCGCCGTCCGGCGTGTCGCGGTCGGGGAAATCGCCCAGCCGGTCGCGCGCGGTGAGCAACTGGGCGAGAATCTCTTCCGCCGTCAGATTGCGCACCAGCTTCTGGGTGCCGGTGTGGCAGAAGGAGCAGGTCAGCGTGCAGCCGACCTGCGAGGAGATGCAGAGCGTGCCGCGGCCTTCCTCGGGAATATAGACGGTCTCGATCTCGACCGGGCGGCCGGCACCGCGCGGCGGGAAGCGGAACAGCCATTTGCGGGTGCCGTCGGAAGAAATCTGCTCCTCGACAATTTCGGGCCGCGCGACGGTGAAATGCTTGTCGAGCTCGGCGCGCAGATCCTTGGAGATGTTGAACATGCCGGCAAAGTCGGAAACCCCGCGCACATACATCCAGTGCCAGAGCTGCTGGGCGCGCATCCTTGCCTGGCGCTCGGGCACGATGCCGGACGCAACGAGCGCCTCGCCAAGCTCTGCGCGCGTCAGGCCGATCAGCGATGGCTTATCGGGCGCGGCACGGGCGCGCAACGCGTCACGGGCACCCTCGGTGGTGAGGTCGAAGGAAAGGGTCATGGTCGCACTGATATAAGCGGTTTGCGGCCGATTTCATCCATCGTGCCGGGAACTGAAGCGCGGCGCATAGCACAGGTTGAGGGCAGAGTCATGCGGTGGCGACCACAAGCCGAGCGGGCGACAGCGTTTCGATCGCGATGTCCTGATCGACAGACGGTCTCTGCGTCTGCACGGAGAGTTCATCGGATGAACCAGTTTGTCGCATCACGATAACCCGCTACGGCCGACTGGCAGCCTTGCGCCCAATCTTCCCGGCACGCGAGTGCCGATCACATAGTCGTGTTGACGTAACGATTCCCCTGCCGCCTTCGAAGGCTGAATGGGGCGACCATGCCCTTGCAAAATGGGAGTATGCTGAATGAACTCGATCAAGCTCGCCGTCATTGCCGCCCTCGTCGGCCTTCCACCCCGCAAGCTTTTGCCGAAGACGCAATGGGCAAGATGACCATGATGAAAGGCGGGGAGGTGACGGCGATCATGCCGGACGGGCATATGGGCACCATGATGCCAGATGCAAAAATGGGTGCCGAGATGATGAAGATGGCCAAGCCGATCAAGCACTGCATGATGATGATCACCGATGCCAAGGGCAAAGCCTACATGATCGATACGTCGACCAAGAAGGCCCAGGCCGAATGTGAAAAAATGGCTATGTGAGACCTGAACCCGCAGGAACCCCTCCCGCCGGCAGGAGCTGGCGGGAGCATCCGCGCTCGGAATGTAGGCGCCAGCGCCGAACCTGGGGCCGCGTCCAGGACCAGCCTTCAAAACTTCCGCGCATGCAAACAGCCGCGATCCGCGGACGTTTGGCCGAGGCCCTGTTTCAAATAAGCGCGTGACAGCGACGTGATCCGACAGCCTTGATCGACGTGATGTGTATGCTAGGGCTGGGCCTCCATTGCGAGGACAGACATGGCCGGCATATCGCGAAAATATCCCATGCTGCGGCGCTCGCGCGCGATGTGGGGCTCGCGGCGCGTATGGCAGCCGCGCCTGGTGTTCTGGGCCGGCGCGGTCTCGATCGGCGTCATCAGCGTGCTGTTCGCGGTGCTGGCCGACAAGGCGCAGGTGCTGTTCCATGTCATGACCGGCGATGGCGGCGGCTGGCGCTTCTATCTGCCGCTCATGGTCACGCCGCTTGGCTTCGTGCTGTGCGCCTGGCTGGCCCAGGCTTTCTTTCCGGGCTCGCAAGGCAGCGGCATTCCGCAGGCGATCGCCGCGCGCCATTTGCGTGACGACGACGACCGCCACCACCTGCTCTCATTGCGGCTTGCGGCCGGCAAGATCGCGCTCACCATCGTCGGCCTGTTCTGCGGCGCTTCCATCGGTCGCGAAGGCCCGACCGTGCAGGTCGGCGCCTCGCTGATGCTGCAGGCGGCGCGCTGGGGCGGAATGGCGCAGGCGCGGGGCCTGATCCTGGCCGGATCGGCCGCCGGCATCGCGGCCGCCTTCAATACACCATTGGCCGGCATCGTTTTCGCCATCGAGGAAATGGGTCGCACCTATGAAGCGCGCACCAACGGGCTTGTGCTGACGGCGGTAATCCTGGCCGGCCTCGCATCGCTCGGCCTGCTCGGCAACTACACCTATTTCGGCATCTCCAGAGACACGATCTCGTTTGCCGCCGAGTGGCCGCTGGTGCTTGCCTGCGGCATCATTGGAGGCGGCTTCGGCGCGCTGTTTTCACTGCTGGCGCTGAAGATCACGCGCCGGATCCGGCGCTGGCACACGCAGCAGCCCTTGGCTCGCGCGCTGCTGGTGGCCGCATTCTGCGGGCTCGGCGTGGCGGTGATCGGCATTGCGTCGGGCGGTCTGACCTTCGGCACCGGCTACGCGCAGGCGCGCGGCGCGGTGGAAGGTACGCCGCTGCCATCGTTCTTCTTCGTGGAAAAATTCCTCGCCGGGCTGCTGTCGATGGTTTCGGGCATTCCGGGCGGCATTTTCGCGCCCTCGCTGGCGGTCGGCGCCGGGATCGGCAGTTCGCTCGGCCTCTTGTTCGGCGCCAGCGCGGGAGCCGCCGCGCTGCTCGGCATGGCCGGCTATTTCGCCGGCGTGGTGCAAGCGCCGATGACGGCTTTCGTCATCATCCTGGAGATGACCGGCAACCACGACAATGTCATCGCGCTGATGCTGGCCTCTATGCTGGGCTACGGCACGGCGCGGATGATCTCGCACGAGCCGCTCTATCACGCGCTGTCGCGTGTCTTCATCGCCGAGGCGATCCGACGCCGGCGGGCGGAGGCGGAACCAGCGCAGGGCCACGGCTGAAAAGCAAAAAAGGCCGGGCTTTGCGGCCCGGCCTTCGTTTCAAAACGCGGCTTTGCCTATTTGCACTTGGCGATCGACGACAGCGCCGCCGAAATGCCCTTCAGCGAGAAGACATAGGAGGTGGGATTGCCGCGGCCGGATTTCGCCGTCACCTTCATGTCCGAACCGGTCTTCATGGCGGCGATCAGCACGGGTTCCTCGGCGGCGTTCTCGACCCAGGCCGACTTGCCGCGGGTGAACATCGAGAACGACTTCTTGTCGATGGTGACGGTTGCCTTGGAACCTTCCTGGAAATTGTAGCCGGCAATGAACTGCGGCTCATAGGATACCTGCTGGCCGGGCCGCTGGCTGACGAAGAAGAACATATCGCCATGGTCGAGCGTCGGCGGCTGCTTGTCGGTCGGCACGGTCAGCACGTAGCAGACCTTGCCGCCCTGCGCCTGATAGCTGTAGGTGCCCCAGGCATTGTGCTGGCCGATCTTGGTCGCCTGCTGCGCCAGTGCCGGCGCTGCTGAGGCCGCCAGGACCAGGCTCGAAACTAGTGCTGTCAATCCGCGCATCGTCTTTCCCGTATTCCAAATGGTGCGGAGGCGGGCCGCCTGGCGTCCTGCCGTCGCTTCATTTTGATTTAATCTGGGTTACCAAACGGTGAATTTCCCTCAACAAAAGGACGCTCACCCCAGGAAACCGCCGCCAATCCCGCGCCGCCGCCCTTGTCAGCAGCCGGCGCGACGTCCCTTCGGCGACTTGGAGGCCACGAAAGCGGCAAGAGTTTGACTTTTCAACCGGACCTGCGAAGGCCTCCATCCACAAGATGCGCGCCGCGTGCAGACGCTCAGCCCTTGTCGGCGATGGCGTCCTTGGCGGCCTGGCGATGCGCCGGCGTGATGTGGGCGCTGACGGCGGTGATCGCGGCGGTCAGCACGGCGATGTCGTCGGTGAAACCGAGGCCGAAGATAAAGTCGGGAATGAGGTCCACCGGCAGGACGAAATAGCCGAGCGCCGCCACCAATATGCCCTTGGCGCGCAACGGCGTGTTCTTGTCCATGGCGCAGTAATAGGCGGCGACGACGTCTTCCATGAAGGGGATTTGCCGGGCGGCCTTCTTCGCCGTGCGCCAGAATTTGTCGCGCACTTCACCCTCCCCGCCCAGCCTGTCGCCAAAGCCGAAGAAATCAAAACCGGGTTGTTGCGCCATCAATCACTCCTAGCGGGTCTCATGCGCATCCAGGCGCATGCCTCGCGGGGAAAATGTGGTGAAAGGTGAACCCGGGTGCAAGATGCGGGTACCGATTTGGGGTTCTCCGCTGCCTTGGCGGCTTTGCGATACCAGGCATCAGCCACCGGCAAAGCGGTTCATCTTCTTCGCCAGTTCGATGTCGAGCGCGGTTACGCCACCGGCGTCATGAGTGTTCAGCGTCACGTCCACGGTCTTGTAGACGTTCGACCAGTCGGGATGATGGTCCATCTTTTCGGCTGCCAGCGCGACGCGGGTCATGAAGGCGAAGGCTTCGGAAAAATTGTTAAAGACGAAGCCGCGCCTGATCGAGGCGCCATCCGTGGCCAGCGACCAGCCGCCGAGTTCGGCAAGGGCAGCGGTGATGGCGTCCTTGCTGAGTTTTTCTCTCGTCATGATGATTTCCCGTGCTATCTCGATTTTGACCCTCACCATACTGCAAGTCGCCCAAAAGTGTTTTGCGGTTTTGGGGTTCCAGACGCACAAACGGCGCATATCGAATGAGCATAACGCCCATAAATTCCATCCTTTTCGTCTGTCTCGGCAATATCTGCCGGTCGCCGCTGGCAGAGGGCGTTTTTCGCGCCGTTTGGGTCGAGCGCGGCTCGGGCCGCGATATCCGGCTCGATTCGGCTGCCACAAGCGGCTGGGAGGTCGGCTCGCCCCCCGATCCGCGCTCGATCGCGGTCGCTATGCGTCACGGCATCGATATTTCCGGACAGAGGGCGCGCAAGATCACGCCGCAGGATTTCTCCCGTTTCGACCTGGTCCTCGGCATGGACCGCTCTGTTGTCGCCGACCTCAAGGCGTTGGCTCCGGCCGCGCGCGACCGGGTGCGGCTCTTCCTGGAGTTCGCGCACGGACAGGCGCGCGACGTGCCCGATCCCTATTATGACGGGCCGGAGGCCTTTGCCGAGGTCTATCGCATGATCCGCGAGGCGTCGGAGGCGCTGGCGACACGGCTGGCCGCGCGGGCGTCGGCGCCCGACAGCGGCCAGGCCTCCTCGACGATATAGGGGCCGCCGCCGACCGAATCGCGCGACGACATCAGGACGAAGCGGCCGATACGAAACGGCAGCGTCGAGAAATTGCCGCGGGCCGAAAGATACTGGGCGACATCCAGCGGGCTCGAATTGCGCAGCCGCGCCAACGTCACATGCGGCATGAACTTGCGGGGATCGGCGGGAATGCCGAGGCGCTGGCAGATGCGGTCGATCTCGCCCTGAAGCCCGGCCAGATCGGGCGAGGCGGAAGCGCCGGCCCACACCGCATGCGGCTTCTTCTGGCCAAAGGCGCCGACACCGGACAGGGTCAGCGAGAAGGAGGGCCGGTGGACGCGGTCCAGCGCATTGGCGATCTCGTCGGCGACATGGCCCTCGACATCGCCGATGAAGCGCAGCGTCAGATGGTAGTTTTCGACATCGATCCAGCGCGCCCCGGGCAGGCCGCCCCGGAGCAGGGACAGCGAAAGGGCGGCGTCACGCGGAATTTCGAGGGCGGTGAAAAGACGCGGCATGAAGAGCCTCCCTTCCTCGAATCGAACTGTCATCCATAGCGAATCATCGATAGTCGAATGGAGCAAGAGGTTTATTGGTCACAGGCTTTGCCAAAAGTTTCCGCAAGGGAAAGCAATGTATCCAGCCTCATGAACCCCCCGGGACCACCGCCATGGTCTTCTCGACCGTCGGCAGGATGCGCTCGACCATCCGGTCAACACCGCCGGCGTTCGGATGCATGCCGTCCTCGAGCTGCAGGCCGGGCTGTCCGGCGACGCCGTCGAGGAAGAACGGATAGAGCGCGACACCGTATTTCGCCGCCAGGTCCGGAAAGATGGCATCGAAGGCGTTCTGGTAGTCGGCGCCGAGATTGGGCGCGGCGCGCATGCCGGCGAGCAGCACAGCGATCTTGCGCTGTTTGAGCTTGCCGAGCATCTCGTCGAGGTTCTTCCTGGTGATGTCGGGCGAGATGCCGCGCAACATATCGTTGGCGCCGAGTTCGAGGATGAGCAGCTGCGTGCCGTCCGGCACCGACCAATCGAGCCGCGCCAGACCGCCGCTCGTGGTGTCGCCGGAAACGCCGGCATTGGCGACGGTCACGTCATGGCCCGTGGCACGCAGCGCCGCCTGCAATTTGTCGGTAAAGCCTTGATCGGGCCCAAGCCCGAAGCCCGCCATCAGGCTGTCACCGAAGCCAACGATCTTGAAGGGCTCGGCACGCGCCGACGAAATGGCGCCGCAAATGGCGAGGAAAAGGACCAAGCCTGCGGCTATCTGGCGTTTGAAAGACATGCGGCAGGCCCCATATGACCAAGGAATTCTTCCGGCGACGGCCTCCGGCAAGCAGAGCCATCATCCCTGATATAGGACGCTTTCATTTTGACAGAAGCCGTCATCGCGCTGAAAGACGTATCCCTGACACTCGGCGAAGGCGCGTCGTCAGTCCATGTGCTGAAGGGCGTCAGCCTCGAGGTGGCGCGCGGCGAGGCGACCGGCATCGTCGGTCCATCGGGGTCCGGCAAGTCGACAATGCTGATGGTGCTGGCGGGCTTGGAGAGGGTCGATTCGGGCACGGTACGAATCGCCGGTGAACTGCTCAACGGCAAAAGCGAGGATCAGATTGCTTCGTTTCGTGGCCGAAACATTGGCATCGTCTTTCAGTCCTTCCACCTCATCCCCAACATGACGGCGCTTGAAAATGTCGCGGTGCCGCTGGAGCTGGCCGGCCATGCCGATCCGTTTTCGGTAGCGGCGCGCGAGCTGGCGGCGGTGGGCCTCAGCGACCGCGTCACCCATTACCCCGGCGAACTCTCCGGGGGCGAACAGCAGCGCGTTGCGATTGCCCGGGCGCTGGCACCCTCGCCGCGCATTCTCATTGCCGACGAGCCGACTGGCAATCTCGACCAGGCGACGGGGCGGCAGGTCGCCGACCTGCTGTTCGCCAAGGCGGCCGAGCGCGGCATGACGCTGGTGCTGGTCACCCATGATCCCGCGCTCGCGGCGCGCTGCGCGCGCCAGGTGTCGATGCGCTCCGGACGTATCGAGGCGCCGAACCCGCCGACCCCACTGGAGGTCACCGCCTGATGCCGCCGGCACGGACGCTGAAGCTCGCCATCCGCTTTTCGTTGCGCGAGATGCGCGGCGGCCTGTCCGGCTTCCTGATCTTTCTCGCCTGCATCGCGCTCGGCGTCGCGGCGATCGGCGGCGTCAACTCGGTTGCCCGTTCGATCAGTGCCGGCGTCGCCAACCAGGGCCAGACGCTGCTTGGCGGCGATCTTCGCTTCCAGATCAACCAGCGCGATGCCAGCCAGGTCGAACATGGCTTCCTCGAGGGGCTGGGCGTTGTTTCGCGCACCGCCAGCATGCGCTCGATGGCGCGTCTGGCGGACGGCTCCGACCAGGCGCTGGTCGAGGCCAAGGCGGTCGACGATGCCTATCCGCTCTATGGCGCGCTGGAGACGGAGCCGGCACTGACAAAGCAGGAATTGTTCGGCGAAGAATTCGGCGTCTTTGGCGCGGCGGCGCCCGATCTTCTGTTCGAACGGCTGCATCTCAAGCCCGGCGACCGGCTGAAGCTCGGCGCCGCCACCTTCGAACTGCGCGCCAGGCTGGTCACCGAGCCGGATGCCGTGTCCGACGGTTTCGGCTTCGCGCCAAGGCTGATGATCTCGACCGACGGCCTGGCCGCGACCGGGCTGATCCAACCGGGCAGCCTGGTCGAAAACGCCTATAAGATCCGGCTGCCCGCCGATGCCGACGAGGCGCGGCTCAAGGCCATACAGGATCAGGCGGCCAGGAATTTTCCGGAAGCCGGCTGGTCGATCCGCACGCGCGGCAACGCCGCTCCGGCTCTGTCGTCCAACATCGAGCGCTTCTCGCAGTTCCTGACGCTGGTCGGGCTGACGGCGCTGGTGGTCGGCGGCGTCGGCGTCGCCAATGCGGTGCGCGCCTATCTCGACGGCAAGCGCGGTGTGATCGCCACCTTCAAGAGTCTCGGTGCTTCCGGCGGCTTTGTCTTCACTGTCTATCTCGTGCAAATCCTGATCATAGCGGCGCTCGGTATCGCCGCCGGTCTGGTGCTCGGCGCACTGATGCCTTTTGCCGCAAGCGCCGCGCTTCAATCCGTCATTCCGGTGCCGGCGCAAGGCGGCTTCTATCCCGGCGCGCTCGGCATGGCGGCGCTGTTCGGGCTGCTGGTGACGCTGGCCTTCGCGCTGCTGCCGCTCGGACGCGCCCGCGACGTGCCGGCGACAGCGCTGTTTCGGGAGATGGGCCTCGAAGGCCGCGGCTTTCCGCGACTTATCTATATTGCGTCGGCCGTCGGCATCGCGTTGCTGCTGGCGGTTCTGGCCATCCTCTTCTCCGGCGACCAGCGCATCGCCTCGATCTTCGTCGGTGCCACCATCTTTTCCTTCCTGGTGCTGCGTCTGGTCGGAGCGTTGGTGCAATGGGTGGCAAGGAAGAGCCCGCGCGTGCGCTCCGTTGCGCTTCGTCTCGCCGTCGGCAACATCCATCGACCAGGCGCCTTGACGCCATCGGTGGTGCTGTCGCTGGGGCTCGGGCTGACGCTGCTGGTGACGTTGGCGCTGATCGACGGCAACCTGCGGCAGCAGATCTCCGGCAGCCTGCCGGAGCGGGCGCCGAACTTCTTCTTCGTCGACATCCAGAGCAGCGATGTCGATGCGTTCTCGGCCCTGGTCGGCAAGGAGGCGCCTCAGGGGACATTGGTCAAGGTGCCGATGCTGCGCGGCCGGGTGATGGCGCTCAACGGCGTCGCCGTCGACAAGGTCAAGGTGCCGGCCGAGGGCGCCTGGGTGCTGAAAGGCGATCGCGGCCTGACCTATGACGCCAGGCAGCCGGAAAACGCGACGCTGACCGAGGGCGAATGGTGGCCGGACAAGTATGCCGGCGAGCCGCTGGTCTCCTTCTCCGCGCAGGAAGGCAAGGAGATCGGGTTGAAGCTCGGCGACACCGTCACCGTCAATGTGCTTGGCCGCAACGTGACGGCCAGGATCGCCAACTTCCGTCAGGTCGAGTGGGAGACGATGGGCATCAATTTCGTCATGGTGTTCTCGCCCAACACATTCGCTGGCGCGCCGCATGGCTGGATGGCGACGCTGACTGAAAAGAGTGCCTCGACCGCGGACGATGCCCGTATCCTCAATGCCGTTACCCGCGCCTTCCCGGCGGTGACGACGGTGCGCGTCAAGGACGCGCTCGATGTCGTCAACCGTCTGGTCGGCCAGCTCGGCACCGCGATCCGGGCCGCGGCCGGGGTGGCGCTGATCGCTTCGGTGCTGGTGCTGGCAGGCGCGCTGGCTGCCGGCAACCGGGCGCGCATCCACGACGCCGTGGTGCTGAAGACGCTCGGTGCGACCAGGAGGACGCTGATAACGGCATTCTCCCTGGAGTACATGCTGATCGGATTGGCCACGGCCATCTTCGCGCTGGCCGCCGGCGGCATCGCGGCTTGGTACATTGTCGCCCGCATCATGACGCTGCCATCGCATTTCATGCCGGAGGTGGCCGTGGCAACCATCGTCTTTGCCCTGGTCATCACGGTCGGCATCGGTCTTGCCGGCACCTGGCGGGTGCTCGGCCACAAGGCGGCGCCGGTGCTGCGTGACCTGTAATCCTTGGCCGGAACTCGCTAATCCCCGGGGGATTATGGGGTGGAGCGGCCCCTCTGCAATTAAATCTTGGTAAGGATGCCGGCCCGGAAGCCCGGAGAATCGGCATTTCGGCCTCTCACGAACCGTTACATCCGGTTACGGTCTTGTTCTTGACGCGAATAACCATCATATTTCGCCGCAGGCATGCTGGAGTCCCGCCAGCGGCGCCTGGGTCCGCAAGAGGCCCGACACCGGACGGGGCAGAAGCAATAGAGGATTCCAATGGCTGATCCCATTCGCAATTATCAGACGTCGGCGGTGCCCGGCGTCCGCGCCGACATCGATCAGGGCCTGCGCGCCTATATGATCAAGGTCTACAACCTGATGGGGCTTGGCCTCCTCATCACCGGCCTTGCCGCCGTCGGCACGATCATGCTGGCAACCACCACCGATCCGGCCTCGGCTGTCGCAACGCTGCCGAGCGGCGAGATGCTGACGTCCTTCGGCTATGCGATCTTCGGGTCGCCGCTGCGCTGGGTGGTGATGCTGGCGCCGCTGGCCGCCGTATTCTTCCTGTCGTTCAGGATTCAGTCGATGAGCGTCGCTGCCGCGCAGACCACGTTCTGGGTCTATGCAGGCCTCGTCGGCTTGTCGCTGTCGTCGATCTTCCTGGTCTACACCACGGCCAGCATTTCGCAGACCTTCTTCGCCACGGCCGCCGCCTTCGGCGCGCTGTCGCTGTTCGGCTACACGACCAAGCGCGACCTGACGGCGATGGGCTCGTTCCTGATCATGGGCGTGTTCGGCATCATCATCGCGTCGGTGATCAACATCTTCCTGCAGTCGTCGGCGCTGTCCTTCGCCGTGTCGGCGATCGGCGTCTTGGTCTTTGCCGGCCTGACCGCCTATGACACGCAGAAGATCAAGGAGATGTATTTCGAGGGCGATGTTTCCGATGTCGCCGGCCGCAAGGCCATCATGGGCGCGCTGAGGCTCTATCTCGATTTCATCAACCTGTTCATGTTCCTGCTCCAGTTCATGGGCGACCGCCGCTAAGGCACGCTTCATGGTCTGACTGGACCATCGGGTTTGAAAAGGGCGGCCCAACGGCCGCCCTTTTCTTTTGTGCCGGCGTTTGCTGTTATCGGAAGCAAACAGAAGGCCTGCATAAAGAATGTGCACAATCGTGATACGGCCGGCGACTTCGGCCGACCTCGACACCATCACCGAAATCTATGCCGACGCGGTGACCCATGGCACGGCGAGCTATGAGCTGGAGCCGCCAGGCCGCGCCGAGATGGGCACGCGATTCGCCGCGCTCACGGCCGGCGGCTTTCCGTATCTGGTGGCGGAAAAGGACGGCGCCGTGCTTGGCTATGCCTATGCCGGTGCCTTCCGGCCGCGCCCGGCCTACCGCTTCATCGTTGAGGATTCGGTATACGTCGCGCCCGAGGCCAAGGGCCAGGGTGTCGGCCTCATGCTGATGCGCAGCCTGATCGCCGCCGCCGAGGCGGCGGGCTTCCGCCAGATCGTCGCCGTGATCGGCGACGGCCATCCAGGCAGCGCCTCGGTCAAACTGCATGAAAAGCTCGGCTTCCGCCACTCTGGCCGGCTCGAAGGTTCCGGCTACAAGCACGGGCGCTGGCTGGACACGGTGTTCATGCAGCTGTCACTGAATGGCGGCGCGTCGATGCCGCCTGATCCGGCTTCCTTGCCGGAGCGGAGATTTCGTGGGGCATGAGAGGGAATTGGAGAATTGAAGAATTGACGAACTGAAGAACAAAGAAGGCGGCGGGAACATCAGGCGCCTTCTTCTTCAACTCTTCAACTCTTCAATTCATCAGTTCTTCAATTCCCCTGCTCCAATCCCCGCTCAAGCCTCTACAACTTTGAGCTTGGAATCGAAGACGCCGAGCACGCGGCCGAGTTCCTGCCCGCGCTTGAGGATGCGGCCGCCAGCGGCGATAACGGCGAAGGCGCCCTGTTTGCGGGCCAGTTTCGGATCCTTCACGATCTGGAACAGCGGCACTTCGCTGGCCCGGCGGAAGACGGAAAACACGGCCCTGTCGGTGAGATGATCGATGGCGTAGTCGCGCCATTCATTGGCGGCCACCATGCGTCCGTAGAGCCTGAGGATCTGGTCCAGTTCACGCCGATCGAAGCGCACGGGCTGGTCGAGGCGCTCACGTCGTGCCTCGTGCAGCGGGATCAATATTGCGGATGCGTCACCATCCCCCGTCCCGCCGCTGTCATCGCTCATGCCTCGATCCTTCAAATGAATCTTTGCCAACCAAAATTGGCCCCTTCGCGCCGCAATTGCAAGAGCCGGCGAAGCGGTGCGGCGGCGCGCCGTTTCCGTTGCGTCCAGTCACGTTTGCAAACCGCATGTTGGAATTGGTGATGCTTCGCCACATTTCTGCCTTTTTTTATCCGCGCTCATGCCCCAATGTCCGACGAATTTACCCGTGTTGCCTGAGACGGTTCGGTCCGGCACCGGCTCGTAAACCCCAAGCCCCCCGCCCACGGGTCAGCGTCGGATCGAACCAACCTCGGTTTTTCCTTGGAGAAATCAGGTGCGACGATCCCAAAACCTAAATGACCGGCGTCAGAAGCAAGCTGACGTCGGTTTTTTGTTGGCCTTTTTCCTTCCGCCTCCGTCATGTCGCGCCGAAGGAGGCGAGTGAGCGACGTTTGGCTGGTGGAACCGGCTGATGCGGAATTGTGCAAGATTAGTTCGACGTTGCGATCCGTCCAGCCCCCCTCATCCATCTCGGCGCTATCGCGCCGATCCACCTTCTCCCACACGGGGAGAAGGAAGAGGCGTTACGGCTTGTGGATGAAAGCAGCGCCGAGGATGGGGCCCGGCATGCCATCCTTGCCGACCGACTGCAAAAGCACGGCGCAGCCGCCCTTCTTGGTGATCTCGCTCAACGGCAATTCATAACGCTGCGCCTTGCCGTGCCACATGCCGGCGGTCTGGATGCTGGTGACGGCGTTCCAATAGGTCATCTTGCGGCCGGAATTCTCACCCTGGGCGATCTTGACCGTCTGCGGCGGCTCGAAATAGACGATCACGACATGGGCGTCGTTGGGGCCGGTCCCGGCGTCGCCGGCATCGATGATGACGCGGTCGCTGGTACGGCTGACCTTGACGGGCACATGCATGCCTTCGCCGGATTTCGCCATGCGGGTGAGCGCCCCGTTGACCTCGCCACGGTTGGCGCCGTTGACATGCACGCGGCCATTGAGGACAGCCTGCGGCGTATAGACGGAGCGGCTACTGAAGGCGCGCATATAGTCATTCTGCCGCTCGGTGTTTTCCTTGCGGCTCAGCGTGTCCTTCCAGCCGAGATAGTCCCAATAATCGACGTGGTAGGAGAGCGCGACAATGTCTTCCCTGGCGGCAAGTTCGGCGAAAAACGCGTCGGCCGGCGGACAGGAACTGCAGCCCTGGCTGGTGAACAGCTCGACCACGCCGAGCGGCTTTTCAGGCTGGGCTTTCTCGGCCTGGGTTCTTTCGGACTCGCCGGCATGGCCGGCATCGGCAAAAGCCGAGAAGGCCAGCGCAAACGCCGCCAGCCACAGTGATCTTCGCCAGGCCATGACCATTCCAATTCCCGCCGGTGGCGCCGGCTTTGTTCTGATTGGCTGAAATATGTGGCAGAAGCCGAAGTCAACGGGAAGTCACGTTGCGGTGAAATTTTTGCCGTTGCAGCCGAAAGTAAGGGCGCAATAGGAGATACACTGCATTTCACGACGTGGTTCGATTCGGGGATGGCATTATCACCATGTGGCAAACTCTCCTGACCCCTGTCGATCTCTATTGCGAGCGGACCGGATCTGGACTTTGGTCCGAGCCAACGAATGCTTCGACTAACCTTGCCTTCATTGTCGCGGGACTATGGGGTGTGCGGGAAGTGCGCCGACTGAAAGCCGGGACCTTCGCCGAAGTGCTGGCCTGGTGGGTGATGGCGATCGGCATCGGCTCGACGATCTTCCATACCTTCGCCACCAAGGGCACGGTCTGGATCGACGTGCTGCCGATCGCCGGCTTCACGCTGGCGTACACGCTGTTCAACCTGCGCCGCTTCCTCGGGATGGAATGGCGCAAGGCGATCGCGGTCTTCGTCGTCTTCTATGCGGTGGCCGGCGCGATCAGTTTCGCCGTGCCGGATTGGCTGCGCCAGGCGTCAAACGGCACGACCGGCTACCTGCCGCCGTTCCTGGCGCTCGCCTTCTTCGGTGCCTGGGTGACGGTGAGCGGCAACCGGGCCGGCCGGTACAATCTGGTTGGGTCGGCGATCTTCGTGGTGTCCGCCATCTTCCGCATGATCGACCCGATGGTCTGCGCCGGCTTTCCGCTCGGCACTCACTTCCTGTGGCACATCTTCAACGGGCTGATGCTTGGCGTCCTGCTGGCCGCCGCGGCGCGCCATGGCGCGCCGAAGGTAGTGAGTAGTGAGTAGTGAGTAGGCTCTTCCCTACTTCCTACTCACTACTCACTGTTTCTAAGCCGCCAGGTCGCGCAGCACGTACTGCAAGATGCCGCCGTTCTTGAAGTAGTCGAGTTCATCCAGCGTATCGATGCGGCAGATGATCGGCACGTTCTTCACCGAGCCGTCGCCATAGGTGATCTTGGCGGTCATCGTCTGGCGCGGCTTGATGGCACTCAGGCCATCGATCTCGACCAGTTCGTCGCCCTTGAGGTTGAGCGAGGCCCACGAGGTGCCTTCCTCGAAGACGAAGGGGATGACGCCCATGCCGACCAGGTTCGAGCGGTGGATGCGCTCGAAGGACTGGGCGATGACGGCGCGGACACCGAGCAGGTTGGTACCCTTGGCCGCCCAGTCGCGCGACGAGCCGTTGCCGTATTCGACACCGGCGAAGATGACCAGCGGCACGCCTTCCTTCTTGTATTCCATCGCCGCGTCGTAGATCGATTCCTCTTCCTTCGACGGGTAGTGGATGGTGTAGCCGCCCTCGCGGCCATTCTCGCCCAGCATGTGGTTGCGGATGCGGATGTTGGCGAAGGTGCCGCGCATCATCACCTCATGGTTGCCGCGCCGCGTGCCGTACTGGTTGAAGTCGGCGACGCCGACGCCATGGTCGGTGAGGTACTTGCCGGCGGGCGAGGCGGCCTTGATCGAGCCCGCCGGCGAGATGTGGTCGGTGGTGATCTTGTCGCCGAACAGGCCGAGCACCCGGGCGCCCTTGATGTCGCCGATCTTGCCGAAACCGGCGGTCATCCCGGCGAAATAGGGCGGGTTCTGCACATAGGTCGAGTTGTCGTCCCAAGCATAGGTCTGGCCTTCCGGCGCCTGCACCTTCTGCCAATGCTCGTCGCCCTTGAAGACGTCGGCATATTTGCGGGCGAACAGCTCGCGGGTGACGTTCTTCTCGATGAACTCCTGGATCTCGGCCGAGCTTGGCCAGATGTCCTTGAGGTAGACCGGATTGCCGTTCTTGTCCTCGCCGAGCGGCTCGGTGGTGAGATCCTTCGTCACGGTTCCAGCTAGCGCGTGCGCCACGACCAGCGGCGGCGAGGCGAGGTAGTTTGCCTGGACGTCGGGCGAGACGCGGCCTTCGAAGTTGCGGTTGCCGGAGAGCACCGCGGCGGCAATCAGACCCTTGTCATTGATGGTCTTGGAGATCGGCGCCGGCAGCGGGCCGGAATTGCCGATGCAGGTGGTGCAGCCGAAGCCGACCAGGTTGAAGCCGATCTGGTCGAGCTCCTTCTGCAGGCCGGATTTCTCCAGATATTCGGCGACCACCTGGCTGCCGGGGGCTAGCGAGGTCTTCACCCAAGGCTTCTGCTTGAGGCCGAGCCGGTTGGCGTTGCGGGCGAGCAAGCCCGCGCCGATCAGCACGCTCGGATTCGAGGTGTTGGTGCAGGAGGTGATGGCTGCGATGACGACGTCGCCATGGCCGAGGTCATGGTCCGTGCCTTCGACGGCGTAACGCTTGGAGATTTCCGCCGCCTTCTTGTACTCGGTCTCCATCGCCTTGGCGAAGCCGTCCGGAATGCCTTCCAGCGCGACACGGCCTTCGGGACGCTTGGGGCCGGCCATTGACGGCACGACGCTGCTCAGCTCGAGTTCGAGCAGGTCGGTGAAGACAGGGTCGGCGGAGCCCGCCTCGCGCCACATGCCTTGCGCCTTGGAATAGGCTTCCACCAGCGCGATGCGGCTTTCCTCGCGGCCCGACATCGTCAGGTAGCGGATGGTCTCCGAATCGACCGGGAAGAAGCCGCAGGTGGCGCCATACTCGGGGGCCATGTTGCCGATGGTGGCGCGGTCGGCCAGCGTCATGTTGGAGAGGCCCGGGCCGAAGAATTCGACGAACTTGCCGACGACGCCCTTCTTGCGCAGCATCTGGGTGACGGTCAGCACCAGGTCGGTGGCGGTGACGCCTTCCTTCAGCTTGCCGGTGAGGCGGAAGCCGATCACTTCGGGCAGAAGCATGGAGACGGGCTGGCCAAGCATGGCCGCCTCGGCCTCGATGCCGCCGACGCCCCAGCCGAGCACCCCAAGGCCGTTGATCATGGTGGTGTGCGAATCGGTGCCCACGCAGGTGTCGGGATAGGCTGTGGTTTCGCCGTCCTCGGTGTTGGTCCACACGACCTGGCCGAGATATTCGAGGTTGACCTGGTGGCAGATGCCGGTGCCGGGCGGCACGACGCGGAAGTTGCGGAATGCCTGCTGGCCCCATTTCAGGAACTTGTAGCGTTCCTCGTTGCGCTCATATTCGAGTTCGACGTTGCGGGCGAAGGCCATCGGCGTGCCGAACTCGTCGACAATGACGGAGTGGTCGATGACGAGGTCGACCGGCACTAGCGGGTTGATCTTCTGCGGATCGCCGCCGAGCGAAGCCATGGCGTCGCGCATCGCGGCAAGGTCGACCACGGCTGGAACGCCGGTGAAATCCTGCATCAGCACACGGGCCGGGCGATAGGCGATCTCGACGCCGGCGGTGCCCTTGTCGGTCAGCCAGCCGGCAACCGCCTGGATCGATTCCTTGGTGACGGAGCGGCCGTCCTCATTGCGAAGCAGGTTTTCCAGCAGCACCTTCATCGAATAGGGCAGCTGGGCTATGCCGGTGAGGCCGTTCTTCTCGGCCTCGACGAGGTCGAAATAGACGTATTCGGCGCCGCCCGCGGTCAGTGTGCGGCGGCAATTGAAACTATCGAGGGATTTTGACACGTGCGATCCGTCCTTGTCTGTTCAGCCTGAAAGGGAACGGACGCCGATGGCATGCAATCACGCGCAAAGGTGCGGGTACGGCCATTTCCGCTGTCCGCTCCCAAGCAACCCGAGCCGTTCAAGGCGGCGCGTGCGCTGGTTCGGCGCAAATTCTGTTCCCGCGCCGACCGCTGGCACGGATGCACCGCATATAGAGAATTTTCTGGAATAGTTCTAGACAGTTGGAGAGCAAATTTGTGCGATGCGGCAGCGCTCGCGAAACATTGTTTTCAGGGCAGGCGGGGAATGCGGCTTATCGCCGAAAATCTGGGCGGCGAACGCGGCGGCGAGGCGGTATTTTCCGGCATTGGCTTCGCCCTCGGCGACGGTCAGGCGCTGGTCGTCACCGGACCGAATGGATCGGGCAAATCGACCTTGCTCAGGATCATCGCCGGGCTGCTGCCGAAGGCGGAAGGTCGATTGCTGATCGAAGAGGGCGGCGACGACTTTCCGTCGATCGCTTCGGCCTGTCATTATCTCGGTCATCAGAATGCGATGAAGACCGCGCTGAGCGTCACGGAAAATTTGCGCTTCTGGCACGACTTCAACGGCATTGGAGGTGTCGGGGTCGAAGAGGCGCTGGAAACGGTCGGGCTGGGAGGCATCGGGCATCTGCCGTTCGGCTATCTGTCGACCGGGCAAAGGCGCCGCGCGGCGATCGCGAAACTCCTGGTCAGTCACCGGCCATTGTGGCTGCTCGATGAGCCGACGGCGGGACTGGACAAGGCTTCGGAGGAGCGATTCGCGGGGCTGATGACGAGGCATTGCGGGTCTGGTGGGATGATTGTCGCGGCGACGCATCTGCCGCTGGGGATCGAGGGGGCGAGGGAATTGGCGATGGGACATTCACCCTCCCCCTTGTTGGGAGGGTGAAGTGCTAGCCCTCTTCCTGCGCGACATCCGTCTCAATATCCGCGCCGGCGGCGGCGCGCTGACCGGCGTCATCTTCTTCCTCGCCGTCATCGCCACCATCCCCTTCGGCGTCGGGCCAGACCTGAAGCTGCTTGCCCGTATCGGTCCAGCCATCCTGTGGATCGGGGCTCTGCTCGCCTGTCTGCTCGGGCTCGACCGGCTGTTCCAGGCCGACCGCGAGGACGGCTCGCTCGATCTCCTGGTGCTCGGCAACGACCGGCACATGCTGGCGCTGACGGTGCTGGTAAAGTGCCTCGCGCATTGGGCGGGAAGCGTGCTGCCGCTGGTCATCGCCGCGCCCTTGCTTGGCCTGTTCATGAACATGGAGCCGCTCGCCATCGGCGCCACGGCGCTCACCCTGCTGGTCGGCACGCCGGCCATCACCTTCATCGGCGCGGCAGGTGCGGCCGTCGCGGTGGCGCTGCCGCGCGGTGGACTTCTGATCTCCGTGCTGGTGCTGCCGCTGACCATCCCGGTGCTGATCTTCGGCGTCTCGGCGAGCTATGGCGCAACGGCAAATCCCGATCCGTTCCTGCAGCCCTTCCTCATTCTTGCCGCGCTGACCTTGTTTCTTGCCGTGCTGGGGCCGGTCTCGGCGGCGCTCGCCTTGCGGCATGGAACGGATTGATGTGGCCGACAGGCCCAAGGGCCGCGACGCGGCGTCCGATTGCGAAGCCGATGGCGCAAAGCTAAGGGATGGGCATGGTCGGGTACGGTGAAACGATAGCGGGAGGGGAGCGAGGCGCATGAGTGCACACGCGCTCTATGTCACCGCGGCCTACGGCATCACCGCCATTGTGCTGGCCGGGCTGATCGTCTGGATCCTGCTCGACCAGCGGGCCCGCAAGCGCGAGCTCGCCGAACTCGAGGCAGCCGGCGTGCGGCGCCGTTCCGACAAGGTGGCCAAGCCATGAGCAGCGAAACCGAAACGCCGACGCGCAGTCGCCGCCTGTTCGTGCTGTTGCCGCTGCTGGTCTTTCTCGGCCTTGCCGGCCTGTTCCTGTCGCAACTGCTTTCCGGACGCGATGTCTCGGAAGTGCCGTCGGCGCTGATCGGCCTGCCGGCGCCGCGGACCAACCTGCCGGCGCTGGAGGGCTCAAACCTGCCGGGGCTGGATTCGAAAGCGTTCGCCGGCAAGGTTACGCTGGTCAATGTGTTTGCGTCATGGTGCGCGCCGTGCCGGGAAGAGCACCCGGTGCTTCTGGCGCTGTCGCAGGACAAGCGATTCGTGATGGCGGCGCTGAACTACAAGGATCAGCCGGAAAACGCCCGCCGGTTCCTCGGCGATCTCGGCAATCCGTTCCAGGCGATCGGCGTCGACGAAGCCGGCCGCGCGGCGATCGACTGGGGTGTCTATGGCGTGCCGGAAACCTTCGTCATCGGCAAGGACGGCAAGATCGCCTACAAGCATGTCGGCCCGCTGACGGTGGAGTCGGCGCGGGGTCTGCTGTTGCCGCAGATCGAGAAGGCGCTGGCGGCGCCGGGTTAGGCGCACCCCCTTCTTTCGTCATTCTACGGCGAAGCAAGGAGCGAAGCGACGCGGCGCAGACCCTAGAATCCATGCCGCGACATTCATGACAGGCGAAAGCGGCCCAAGATCGATAGCTATTCGCTACCGCAAGAAGCACTATTCTGGGCCGCTGCGTTTCTCGTTGGCGTCGCGGCATGAATCCTCGGGTCAAGCCCGAGGACGACGAACGCGCGAGGGCGATCAGGCGGAGATCAGCCGTAGATCTGCTTGTGAATCTGGTAGAGCATTTCCGAGCGGTCGGCGCGCATGTCGGCCAGATCGCGGCTCGAGAAGCTGTCGATTTCGGCGACGAGGCGGTTGTAGTGCTTGCGCTTGGCGATGCTGTTGCGAGCGCGGGTCACGAGATCGTTGAAGATCATGGCAAGGTTCCTTCTACGCCGCATTTCCGCGGCCGGTTGTTCCTCCCTTGATCGATACGGAGCATGACATAGGAATGGTGCATTGCAAAAAGAAGATGTTGCAATGCACCATTGCACGCAGCGCATAGCCGGTTAATCGAGTCCTAAGGCGCGTCGTGACCGCACGGTCGTGGGCCGGCCGAGCCGCATGGCAGCTTCCTCTCCGTTTTGTCATACAAATTGCGAAGGCGCCGTCTTGCCAGATCGATCGCGGGCTGGCTTGATCTGCCGTCACGTGATGCCGGGAGGAAATGCATGGCGGCCGCAGACTATTATGAAGTTCTCGATCCGCGCTTCGCGCGCCTGTTCAATGGCAGCGCGCAGGTGGAGAAGCTGTTCACCGGATGCCGCTGGGCGGAGGGGCCGGCCTGGTTCGCCGCCGGCCGCTATGTCGTCTGGTCCGATATTCCGAACAACCGCATGCTGCGCTTCGACGAGACGGATGGCAGCGTCAGCGTCTTCCGCCAGCCCTCGGGCAATTCCAATGGCAACACCGTCGACCGGCAGGGCCGGCTGGTCACTTGCGAGCACTCGGGCCGCCGCGTCAGCCGCACCGAGCATGACGGCTCGGTCACCACCATCGCCGCCAAGTGGAAGGGCAAGCGGCTGAACTCGCCCAACGACGCGGTGGTGAAATCCGACGGCTCGATCTGGTTCACCGACCCGAGCTACGGCATCGACACCGACTATGAGGGCGACAAGGCCGAGAGCGAGATTGGCGCCTGCCACGTCTACCGGGTCGATCCCGATGGCGGGGACGTCGAGGCCGTCATCACCGACATGGTCAGGCCCAACGGGCTTGCCTTCTCGCTCGACGAGAGCCTGCTCTATGTCGTCGATACCGGCCGCACGCATGGCGCCGAGAATCCGGCGCATATGCGGGTGTTCAATGTCGGCAAGCATGGCAAGAAGGTTTCGGGCGGCAAGGTCTTCGCCGACTGCACGGCCGGCCTCTTCGACGGCTTCCGGCTCGACGCCGACGGACGCATCTGGACCAGCGCCTTCGACGGCATCCATTGCTACGATCCGGACGGGACGCTGATCGGCAAGGTCAAGGTGCCCGAGGTGACCGCCAATTGCGTGTTCGGCGGCGCCAAGCTGAACTGCCTCTACATCGCGGGCACCACCTCGCTCTATTCGGTGCGGCTGATGGTGAACGGGGCCAAGACCTATTGAGGCTGCTGGACACCCTTCTTTGGCGGGTCTTGATGGCGCTCCTGCGCATAAAAGGGGTACCCGCCGCGCCGAAGTTGCCGAAGCGGCCACCATTCAGTCCGTCGGAGAGGCTTTCAAAGCAGCTTCTCGCCGGAAAGCGGAAAAACCCAAGGGGAGAGCGTCATGCCATTCGTCAACATCCGCATCGTCAAGGAAGTGATCGCCGCCGATCCGGCAGGCAAGAAGGCTGATATCGCCAAGAAAGTCACGGCGGCCATCATGGATGCCACCGGGCTCGGCAACGACGATGTCTGGGTGGTTTTCGAGGAGGTCAACGCCCGCGACTGGTATGTCGGCAAGACCGATGTCGAGACCCTGCGGAAGGGGTAGCTCTTCCCTTCTCCCCTTGTGGGAGAAGGTGGCCTCGCGAAGCGAGGTCGGATGAGGGGTGTTCCAGCTTGGCGGTACGTCAACAGCGAACCGAACCAGAAAACACCAACGCCTCACCCCGCTGGAACACCCCTCATCCGTCTCGGCGCTGCGCGCCGATCCACCTTCTCCCACAAGGGGAGAAGGGAAAGGCTGCGCCGCTCAATGCGAGCGGATGAAATCCGCGAAACCCTGCACCGCATTGCGCATTGCCAGCACCTTTTCCGGCTCGGCCAAGATAACCTCCATCTCCGCCGGCTTCTTGCCAAGCAGGGCGATCTCCAGCTCACCATCATACATCGCGAACGACATGGTGCGCATGATCTCGGCCAGCGCCGCGCGGGCGAACAGCGAGCGGGGCGAGGCGTGGGCCAGCATGGCCGGCTTGGCGATGGCGGCGTCGCGCGAGACCAGCCAGTCGAGCGCGTTCTTCAGCCCGCCCGGCACGCCATGGGCATATTCGGGACAGGAGACGACGAGGCCATCGGCGCCGGTGACGGCGTCGATCAACCTGAAGGCTTCGCGGGGCGTGCGCTCGCCCTCGTCGTCCGGATTGAAGATCGGCAGGCGGTCGAGTCCGTCATGGACAGTGACACGGCAGCCAGGCGGCGCGTTGCGCACCAATGCCGCGAGCAAGGCCGAATTGGTGGAGGCGGCCCGCAGGCTGCCGGAGATGGCAAGGATGTTCAGCACAGTCGGCGAGGCCAGTTCGGACGAATCGCTGGGAAAGCCTACCACATGGTCTGCTTGTAATCGTCGTCGAGCCAGCGGTCGGTCGCCTCGGCCGAATCGGCGAGCGCCAGCTGGTCGCGCAGGATCTGGCCGAGTGTCGGCAGCGTGGCGCGGTCGTACCAGCTCTCCGGCTTCCACAGGTCGGAGCGCATGAAGGCCTTGGCGCAATGCATGTAGGCGGCCTTGACGGCGACGACGATGACGCTTTGCGGCTCCTTGCCGTCGACGGCCAGGCGCTCGCGCAAAGTTGCATCGACGGTGATGCGGGCATCGCCGTTGACGCGCAGCGTCTCGTTCATGCCGGGGATGAGGAAGAGCAGTCCGACCGAGGGATTGCGCAGGATGTTCTCCAGCGTATCCAGCCGGTTGTTGCCTGGCCTGTCGGGAATGGCGATGGTGCGGTCGTCGAGAATGGCGGCGAAACCTGGCTTGTCGCCCTTCGGCGTCACGTCGGCATTGCCGGCGCCGTCGGACGAGCCGATCAGCACGAAGGGGCTCTTGCCGATGAAGGAACGGCAATGGCCGTCGAGCCCCTTCAGCTCCTTGCGGATCGAGCCGTCGGTCGGGCGCGGCGTCTTGTAGATCGTTCGCAATTCCTCGCGCGTGGTGACGAATTCCATGGCTCTCCCCCTTGTTTTTTAGTTTGACGCAATTCCCTAGGGAAACCGCGATGCGGTTTTCCCGGGAAAACCGCTTCACACTTTTCCTGAAATTGCTCTACTTGCCTGCCTTCTCTTCCCCGCTCGCCTTGTCGTCCAGCGAATGGCGCAGGATCAGCGGCATCTGGCTGAAGGTGAACAAAAGCGTGATCGGCATGATGCCCCAGACCTTGAAGGTAACCCAGGCATCGGTGGAAAAATTGCGCCACACCACTTCGTTGACGACGGCCAGGAACAGGAAGAACAGGCCCCAGCGGAAGGTGAGTTTTTTCCAGCCTTCGGCATCCAGCCTGAAGGCTGAATCAAAGACATAGCCGAGCAGAGACCTGCCGAAGAACAGGCCGCCGAGCAGAACGCCGCCGAACAGCGTGTTGACGATGGTCGGCTTCATCTTGATGAAGATGTCGTCCTGCAGATAGAGCGTCAGTGCACCGAATATGAAGACGACGACGCCCGAAACCATCGGCATGATCGGCAAGGTGCGCGTCAGCAGCCAGGAAGCGATCAACGCGATGGCCGTGGCGGCCATGAACAGGCCGGTGGCGACGAAGATCGGGCCGCCGAATTCGCCCAGGACCGGGAATTTCTGCACCAGCCATTCGCCGCGCGCATTGGCGAAGAAGAAGACCAGCAGCGGCCCAAGCTCCAGCACCAGCTTGAGCAGGGGATTGACGCCTTCCTTCTTCTCTTTCTGCGGGTCGGACGGATCGCGTTCGAGAATGGGTGGGTTCATGATCTTCCTTCTTACGCACGATCCCGTTCAAAAGGGACCATGCCGTTACGCCACTCCAGCGATCGCCCTGGCGAATTCGCTTGCCGAGAAAGGCTCGAGGTCGTCGACCTGTTCGCCGACGCCGATGAAATAGACAGGCAATTTGTGCTTTGCCGCGATCGCCACCAGAATACCGCCGCGCGCCGTGCCGTCCAGCTTGGTCATCACCAGGCCGTTGACGCCGGCGATGTTGCGGAAGATCTCGACCTGGTTGAGCGCGTTCTGGCCGGTGGTGGCGTCGACCGTCTGCAGCACGGTGTGCGGCGCTTCCGGATCGAGCTTGCCCAGCACGCGCACGATCTTTTCCAGTTCCGCCATCAGTTCGGTCTTGTTCTGCAGGCGGCCGGCGGTGTCGATGATCAGCACGTCGGAGCCGGCTTCCCTGGCCTTCTCGAAGGCGTCATAGGCGAGGCCGGCCGCATCGGCGCCGAGCTTGGAGGCGATGACGGGCGATTTCGTGCGCTCGCCCCAGATCTTCAGCTGCTCGATGGCCGCGGCGCGGAACGTGTCGCCGGCCGCCAGCATCACCGACAGGCCGCCATCGGTCAGTTTTGCCGCGAGCTTGCCTATGGTGGTGGTCTTGCCGGTGCCGTTGACGCCGACCACCAGGATGACATGCGGCTTGTGCGAGAGGTCGAGCTCCAGTGGCCGGGCGACAGGGGTCAGCACCTTCTCCACCTCGGCGGCCATGACGGTGCGTACGTCCGTGTCGGAGACATCCTTGCCGTAGCGGCTGGCGGCCAGCGCGTCGGTGATACGAAGCGCGGTTTCCATGCCGAGGTCGGCGCGGATCAGCACGTCCTCCAGGTCCTGCAGCGTGTCTTCGTCCAGCTTACGCCTGGTGAAGACGCCCGCAATGTTGCCGGTGAGTTCGCGCGAGGACCGGGCAAGCCCATCCCGCATGCGCTGGAACCACGACCGCCTCGGCGCCGCCTCCGGCGCTTTTTGCGGCTCGGCCTTCTGCTCGACCTTCTTGGCGACGGTCACCTTGCCGGGAGCGGGTTTCGGCTCGGGCGCCGGCTGGGGGACGGGCCGCGGCTCGGGCGCGATCTCGGCAATGACAGGCTGCGTCTCCGGCGCGGGCAGGCGGATGGGCGGTGCGATCTCCACCGGTGGCGCCGGAATCGTAGGCGCGGCTTCGGTGGCTGGCGTCACGTCATCCGCAGGCTGGCGCTGCCCCTCACCCTTACCCTCTCCCCGTGAAGTACGGGGAGAGGGGGGCGTCAGTGTCGAGGCTTCTTCTTCGATGTCAGTAAGATGGGCGCTGGCGTCACGATCAGCGTTCTTCTCCCTGTCTCTATACGGGGAGAAGGTGCCGGCAGGCGGATGAGGGGCGGCGCCTGCCTCTGAAGTCGGCTGCGTGGGAGGCGAGGCCGGTGAGGGCACTTCGACGGGTGCGGGCGTCTCGGCTGGAACCTCGGCAGGCGGCGCCGGCACTTCTATCGGCGCCGGTTCGGGCTGCCTTTCCGGGCGCGGCGGCGCAATCTCCGGCTCGGCTGGCGCGGGAGCGGGGACTTCTTGCGGCTGCGGTTCGGGCGTGGGCTGCGGAGTGTCCGGGGGAAGCGGAATTTCCTGGGGCGCCGGCGGCTCCACAGGCGTTTCAGGCGCGGGTTCTTCTTCCGGCTCGGGTTCCGGCAGCGGTTCCGGCTCGGGCGGAACGGTCGGCTGAGGCTCCGGCGGGATGGTCGGAGTGGGCTCGGGTTGCGGTTCCTCGACAGGCACTGGTTCCTGCGAAGGAGCCGCAACCGGTTCGAGCGTGTCCTTTACCTCCCTCTCGACGGGGGAGGTCCCAAGCGAAGCTTGGGGGTGGGGGTGACTGGCGCTGGCGTCGGCGCCATCACCCCTCCCCGCCACTTCGTGGCGACCCTCCCCATCAAGGGGAGGGAGGGGCTCAGGCCGCGGCTCGTCGCGCTTCAAGAACTCCGGAACGACCTGTTCGGCCGCCGGCTTCAGCGAATCGAGCTGGTCCCATTTGATCGGCGGCAGCGGGGCGGTCTCGTCAACGCGCTCCTCGACAACCTCTTTCTTGCCGAACGAAAATATCTTCTTGAAAAAACCAGCCATGCTTTGCGTTTCTCAGGCGGCGCGTGCGGCAAGCGGGGCTGCGTTCAGCCTGATACCATCGTGGCCAGTAATTGTCGCTTCGACGATCTCGCCCGGCGCGCCGGTGTCGAGTGCGGCAAGCGTGAAGCCTTCGGTGCGGCCGAGGCCGTCACGTTCGATCAGGATCGACTGACGCGTTCCGGGCAGCGAGGACAGATGGCGCCGATACGCGGCTTCACCGGCGGCGCGCAGCCGTGCGGCGCGCTGCTTGACCACCTCGCGGCGCAGCTGCGGCATGCGTGCGGCGGGCGTGCCTTCGCGCGGGCTGAACGGGAAGACGTGAAGGTGGGTCAGGCCGCACTCCTCGACGATTTTCATCGAGTTCTCGAACATGGCGTCGGTCTCGGTCGGGAAGCCGGCGATAATGTCGGCGCCGAAGACAATCGCGGGGCGCAATTTGCGCACATCCTCGCAGAAACGGATCGACTGGTCGCGCAGATGCCTGCGCTTCATGCGCTTCAGGATCATGTCGTCGCCGGACTGCAGCGACAGATGCAGATGCGGCATCAGCCTGTGTTCGGTGGCGATGGCTTCGAGCAATTCGTCGTCGGCCTCGATCGAATCGATCGATGACAGCCTGAGCCGCTTCACGTCGGGCACCTGCCTGAGGATGGTCTTCACCAGTCTGCCAAGCTTGGGCGAGCCCGGCAGGTCGGCGCCGAAGCTGGTCATGTCGACACCGGTCAGCACGATCTCGGCATAGCCGTTGCCGGCGAGCCGCTTGACCTGTTCGACCACCGCGCCCATCGGCACCGAGCGCGAATTGCCGCGGCCGTAAGGAATGATGCAGAAGGTGCAGCGATGGTCGCAGCCATTCTGCACCTGGACGAAGGCGCGGGCGCGGCCCTCGATGGCGTCGACCATATGGCCGGCGGTCTCGCGCACGGAGAATATGTCGTTGACGCGGGCCTTCTCGGTGTCGTTGACGCCGAAATCCGGCAGCGCGCGATAGGAATGCGCCTTGAGCTTCTCTTCATTGCCAAGCACGAGATCGACCTCGTCCATGGCCGCGAATTTTTCCGGCTCGGTCTGCGCGGCGCAGCCGGTGACGATGATGCGTGCCCGCGGGTTGTCACGGCGCGCCTTGCGGATCGCCTGTCTGGCCTGGCGCACCGCCTCGCCGGTGACGGCACAGGTGTTGAAGATGACGGCGCCACCGCCCAGCGCGCCAAGACCGGCGCTCTCGGCCTCGCGCCGCATCACTTCGGATTCATAGGTGTTCAGCCGGCAGCCGAAGGTCACCACATCAATGCGGCTGGGAGCCTCGGAAAGGGAGCCGTCGCCATCAGGGCTCCTGGACAGAGCAACCGACATCAGGCCGCGCTTTCGGTATCACGGGCCCAGGTGCCGGTCGAGGGATCGAAACTGCCGGAAAATTCCCATTCGGCCGCACCCGTCAGGATGACGTGGTCGTCATCGCGCCATTCGACATGCAGCGTGCCGCCGCCGGGGGTCAACAGGCTGACGCTGCGTCCGGTCCGCCTGGTGCGCGCTGCCGCCACCACGGCGGCGCAGGCCGCCGAGCCGCAGGCCTTGGTCAGGCCGGCGCCGCGTTCCCAGGTACGGATGATCATGCTCTCGGGAGACGTGACCTGGGCAATGGTGATGTTGGCGCGCTCGGGGAAGATCGGGTGGTTTTCGAGCAGCGGGCCGAAGCGGTCGAGCTCATAGGACCAGACGTCGTGGTCGACCCAGAAGATGGCGTGCGGATTGCCCATCGAGACGGCCGAAGGCGAATGCAGCACGGGCGCGTCGATCGGGCCGATCTGCAATTCGATCATGCGGGTGTCGCGGAACTCCTCGGCGAGCGGAATCTCCTGCCAGCCGAAACGCGGCATGCCCATGTCGACCGAGATCGTGCCGTCGGCATGTTCCCTGGCGTTGAGGATGCCGGCGCGGGTCTCGAAGGTGAAGGTCTTCTGGCCGGTCTCGGCGGCAAGCGCCTGGACGACGCAGCGCATGCCGTTGCCGCAGGCCTGCGCGCTGGTGCCGTCCGAATTCAGGATGTCGACATAGTAGGCCGTGCCCGGTGTCTTGGCGTCATGGATCGCCATGATCTGGTCGAAGCGGGTCGCGGCATCGGCGTTCAGCGCAAGGGCGGCCGCCGCCGTCACCTGATCGGCACGGCCGCGCATGTCGGCGACGATGATCTCGTTGCCGATGCCGTTCATCTTGGCGAAGGGGGCGGTGCCTGCCATTCTTCCGGTCATTCCGTGTCCATTTGGCGCTATATGGCGGAAACGGGCGGGAATTACCAGTCCGGCGTCGGTTCAACCGAGTTCTTGGGCAAGTCCGATGAGAAGCCCTTCAGGCCCACGGATGTAGCAGAGCCGATACACGTCTTTGTACTGGACGACTTCGCCCACGAGTTCAGCGCCGCGCCTGCGGAGCCTTTCAAACGTATCGTCGACATTGTCCACGGTGAACATGGCGCGAAGGTAGCCCAGCGCGTTGACTGGCGCTGTCCGGTGATCCGCGACGACAATCGGCCTGAGGAAGCGAGAGAGCTCAAGCCGGCTGTGGCCGTCCGGTGTGCGCATCATGGCGACCTCGACGTGCTGATCGCCCAGTCCAGTGACACGTCCGGCCCATTCTCCCTCGATCGTGGCCCGCCCTTCGAGTTCGAGGCCGAGTTCGAGAAAGAAATCGATCGTCGCTGCGAGATCTTCGACGACGATTCCCACGTTGTCCATCCGTTTGAGCGCCATGTTCGCAATCTCCAAGATGCCATGCGACCGTTTCGTTGCCGTCCACATCGGGAGCTTGAATCATGGACCGCCTCAAACCGCTACCATTTTCCAGACGGTCATCCGACGGCGAAAACGCCAGACTTACGTCACCGCGAAGATGCCAAGCACCACCAGCAGGAAGATGACGAGAACGATGCCGATGAGGATGCGCGCGCCTGTAGCGGCGGCTCCGGCCAGCGCCGGCATGCCGAGCAGGCTCGCCGCCGCGGCGATGATCAGGAGAATGATGATCCATTTGATCATGGGAATGCCTCGCAAACCGACAGATTTTGAAACCGCATGAAGAACGCGGCTGCCGTGCCTGGGTTCCCGCGGTCCGGGAGGCGGTGTCAGCGGCAAAACCTAAGCGCGTCGCGTAAGCGGATCATGCGGCGCGCTTCAGGTCTTTAGTTCCTATGCGTGTCATTCTCCCAAAGCGAGATCGCTTTTGGGCGACATGCATCAGCTTGCGATCTCGATATCGGTGCTGAAGGGCGCGGTCTTGGCCGAGTTCTGGTCATGCATGAGGAAGTTGCACTTGTATTTCCCGGCCGGCAGTCCATCCAGGGACAGGTCGAGCTTGAAGAAGAGTTCGCGGTTGTGCGAGCGGGAAGCGACCTGAACGCTGCCGATTTTCTCGAAGGTGCCCAGGGCTTCGCCCGAGTCCGAAAGCACGGTGAGGTCGACGGAAAGCGCGATCTGGCTGTTGCCGAGGCCGTCCGACCCGTAGCCATAGCCGACCGGTTCCATATAGAGCACGACCTTCTCGCCGGGCTTGTAGATGTGATTGGCGCGCTCGCTGTAGATGCCGAAGCCGCTGGCCGTGTCGACCTGTTTGACATTCTGCACGGCGAGCGGCATCGCTTGCCACAAGGCTTCCTCGGCGCCGCGGAATTTCTCCAGCGCGCCGGCTCCGTCCCCCGCCTGCAATGCCTTTTCGGCGTCGGCGGCGCGGTCGGCGATGTCCCCGGCATAGGCCGCCGAGGTGGAGATTGTCGCGGCAAGCAGGGCAGCCAGGATCGATTTCATAGGATGCGTCTCCGTTCTTTGAGATGGTGGGCGAAACTCCCGTGGGGTAGACGTCAAACCTTGCCGGAGTTCAAGGCACTCTCCAGATTTCACCAGGCCGCAGGGCTCGAAAGCGCTCCCGTGGGATGTCCTCGGCGTCAAGCGCTTCGGCAAGTTTGCGGACCGGCTCGTCCATCGGCTCGTCGGTGAGCTGGAAGGTGCCCCAGTGGCAACCGGCGGCGAAGACGGCATCGCACAGCTTCATGCCTTGCACCGCTTCCTCCGGGTTCTGGTGCTGCGGCGCCATGAACCAGCGCGGCTCGTAGGCGCCGATCGGCAGGATGGCGAAACGGAAACCGCCATGTTTGGCCGCCATCAGCCGGTAGTTGATGCCGTCGTGGAAGCCGGTGTCGCCGGCGAAGTAGATATTGCCGCCTGGCGTCTCGATGACGAAGCCGGCCCACAATGCCATGCGCCGGTCACGCGCGCCGCGCGCCGACCAGTGATGCGCCGGCTCGATGTGGACGAAGACGCCGTCACCGAGATCGACCCTGTCACCCCAGTCATATGCCGAAAGACGCATGCCGGGAACCGCCTCGCCGATGAGGACGTCGTTGCCGAGCGGGGTGACCACCAGCGGATGATGGCTGGCCTTGAGCTGCTTCAGCGTGGCGAGGTCGAGATGGTCGTAGTGATTGTGGCTGACCAGGACGAGGTCTATCGGCGGCAAGTCGGCGAAGGCGATGCCCGGCGGATTGACGCGTCGTGGCCCGGCGAAGGAAAACGGCGAAGTGCGTTGCGACCAGACCGGATCGGTGAGGATGTTCAGCCCGGCGGTCTGGATCAGCAGGGTGGAGTGCCCGACCATGGTCACCGTGAGCTCGGCCCCCTCGACCTTCGCGGCTGGCCTTGCCTGTGGAAATGGGCTCGCACTGGTCGTGGGCCATTTCGCGCGCTGGCCGTTGAACTGCCATTTCAGCAGATCCACGAAGCGGCCGGGCATCCGGCCGCCCGGGTTGAAGAACAAGGTGCCATCGAAATGGTCGCTGGGCGGACCGCTGTAATAGCGGTTGGCGGCTTTCTTTCTCGCGGCCAAGGTGTGCTCCGGCGTTTCGGCCCCTAGACATAGGTCCTGCGCCGATCGGCGCAAGCGCAGAATGGCGAAGGCGGAAGCTTTGCAAGCTGGGATCGCGGAGGCCGAGCAGCAAGCCGTCCGGTCATCCTGACTGCGATAAATTTGCAACAAATCTTGCTACAAACCCTATTTTAACCATATCGGGTTGAAATTTCGCCACCTTCTCCATCTTGGTGGAGGTGAGAGATTGCGCGGACGGCGTTCCCCCAGCCGGATCCGACGGAGGTTGGAATGAATTTTTCGAAAAGCGGTCTGGTGGCCGTATCGCTGGCGGCGCTCGTTGCGAGTGGTTGCTCAACCTCACGGTTCTCGTCGATGGACGACCAGCAGCCGGCACCATTGCAGCCGGCGCCGGCCGGCCAGGTGACCTCCAATCAGCTGCCGCCGCCGGCCTCGCCCGGCGCCACCGACCCGTCGCGGTTCCCGACCGCTCCGGCGAATACGCAGGTCGCGTCCTTGCCGCCGGACGGCTCGGCACCCGCCGGTGCCTCGGATCTCAGCGCGGCAAGCGTCGCCGGCGTCTGGAACGCCAGCGTTTCCGGCCAGAGCTGCAAGATCGCGACGCCGCAGACCAAGTTCGGCGCCGGCTTCCGCGCCGGGCCGCTGCACTGCCCGGCGCCGATCGATGGCATCAAGTCGTGGAATGTCGCCGGCAAGCAACTGACGCTTTATGATGACAATGGCGGATCGCTGGCGCGGCTCTATTCCTCGGGCGGCTCGAAATTCGACGGCCAGACTTCCAGCGGGCAGCCGATTTCGCTTACAAGATAAGCTGGATATGCCGATATTCAGGTGATGCCGGCCTGCGAACGGCTTCTCGAAAGCCGACATTCTCGGCTCGGCCTGACCTGAATCTCAACACACCAAGTCCTCCCCGGAGCATCCTGCTCTGAACAACGACGTGACCGATGCATCTGCGTGACGGCCTCCAGACCCATGCGACCGTCAGGCAGCGCTACCACCATCTGGTGGAAACCGGCGCGATCGAGAGCGATCCGGCGCAGGAGCGCATCGCCGCCGCGCTCGACCGGCTGACATCGGAAATCTCGGCAAAACGGCTGGCGCACAAATCCAGTGCGCTGGGCTGGCTGTTTGCCCGCAAGCGCGAGACGCGGGAAATCGTCAAGGGCCTCTACATCCATGGCGGTGTCGGCCGCGGCAAGACGATGCTGATGGACATGTTCTTCGAGCTGCTGCCGGTCCGGCGCAAGCGCCGCGTCCACTTCAACGACTTCATGGCCGACGTGCAGGACCGCATCCAGAGGCACCGGCAGGCGCGCAAGAATGGCGACGTCAAGGAAGACGATCCGATCCCACCCGTGGCAAAAGCCCTGGCCGAGCAGGCCTGGGTGCTGTGCTTCGACGAGTTTTCGGTCACCGACATCGCCGATGCGATGATCCTGTCCAGGCTGTTTTCGGCGCTGTTCGCCAATGGCGTGGTGCTGATCGCCACCTCGAACGTGGCGCCGGAGGATCTTTACCGCGACGGGCTCAACCGCCAGCTGTTCCTGCCGTTCATCGGCATACTGGAACGGCACGCGCAGGTGCTGTCGCTCGACAGCGACAAGGATTACCGGCTGGAAAAGCTCGCCCGGACGCCGGTCTATGTCACGCCGGCCGACGCGGAAGCCGACCGCGCGCTCGACGAGGCCTGGCGGACGATGACGCGCGGCGCGCCGACAGCCGCGACTTCGCTGACGCTGAAGGGCCGGCAGGTCGTGGTGCCGGCCGCTGCCGGCGACGCGGCGCGGTTTGCCTTCGCCGATCTCTGCGAGAAACCCCTCGGCGCGCGCGATTTCCTGGCGATCGCAGGACGCTTCTCGACGGTCTTCATCGATCACGTTCCGGTTCTGGGCGAGGGCAAGCGCAACGAGGCCAAGCGCTTCATCCTGTTGATCGACACGCTCTACGACCACCATGTGCGCCTGGTGGTGAGCGCCGAGGCGCCGCCGCAAGAGCTCTATGTGGCCAAGCGCGGCGTCGAGGTGTTCGAGTTCGAGCGCACCGCGTCACGCCTGATCGAGATGCAGAGTCGCGACTGGCTGGAAGACTGGGCGGAGCGGCGCAAAGAGAAGGCTGCCCCGGAAGCGTCGCGCGCGCAGGCGTGAGGGGACAGTTTCCGGAAGGCCGCGATCCTTCGCGCGCCCTTTGTCCCTCGGAGGTTTGAAACTCACATCCCCGGCGGCCAGCATCACAAGGGCGTCATCGCCTCTTCAAGCCTTCTGATTGTCATCCTAATTGTGTAATCTCAGGCAGGTCGGCTTACAAACTTTGACGCTTACGTAAATCCCAAACCATCTAACCGATTGAAAACGCTCACTCCAAAATAATCGATTGAATTTATCTTGCACCGGGGCTATTGGGTGCGGCGAAATCTCGCGGGTTTCCTCGGCATTCCGGCCTCTTCCTCGGCACCGTCATCAAGTCGTCAAAGATTTCGGCGCAGTCACAGACAAAGGGAAAACATCCTCACATGGCACGCAACAAGATAGCGCTTATCGGCTCGGGCATGATCGGCGGCACGCTCGCCCACATGATCGGCCTCAAGGACCTCGGAGACGTGGTGCTGTTCGATATTGCCGAGGGCATCCCGCAAGGCAAGGGGCTCGATATCGCGCAGTCGTCGCCGGTCGATGGTTTTGACTCCCGGCTGACCGGCGTCAACGATTATGCCGGCATCGAGGGCGCGGATGTCTGCATCGTCACCGCGGGCGTGCCGCGCAAGCCGGGCATGAGTCGCGACGACCTGCTGGGCATCAACCTCAAGGTCATGGAACAGGTCGGCGCCGGTCTCAAGAAATACGCGCCGAAGGCCTTCGTCATCTGCATCACCAACCCGCTCGATGCCATGGTGTGGGCGCTGCAGAAGTTTTCGGGCCTGCCCAAGACCCATGTCGTGGGCATGGCCGGCGTGCTCGACAGCGCGCGCTTCCGCTACTTCCTGGCCGAGGAGTTCAAGGTCTCGGTCGAGGACGTCACCGCTTTCGTGCTCGGCGGCCACGGCGATTCCATGGTGCCGATGATCCGCTATTCGACGGTCTCGGGCATTCCGCTGCCCGACCTCGTCAAGATGGGCTGGACCTCGAAGGAGAAGCTCGACCAGATCGTGCAGCGCACCCGTGACGGCGGCGCCGAGATCGTCGGCCTGCTCAAGACCGGCTCGGCCTATTACGCGCCGGCCGCCTCGGCGATCCAGATGGCCGAGGCCTATCTCAAGGACAAGAAGCGCGTGCTGCCTTGCGCGGCGCACCTCTCCGGCCAGTATGGCGTCAAGGGCACCTATGTCGGCGTGCCCGTGGTGATCGGCGCCGGCGGCGTCGAGCGCATCATCGAGATCGACCTCAACAAGGCCGAGCAGAAGATGTTCGAAAGCTCGGTGGCGACGGTGCAGGGCCTGACCGAGGCCTGCGTCAAGATCGCGCCGCAGCTCGCCTCGAAGTGAACCCCGCCAAAAACAACCCCGGCAAAGACCTGGAGATCGTTCCCCATGAACATCCATGAATATCAGGGCAAGGCGCTGCTGAAGAGCTTTGGCGCGCCGGTGGCCGAAGGCGTGCCGGTGTTCAAGGCAAGCGAGGCGGAAGCCGCGGCACAAGCGCTTCCCGGTCCGCTCTATGTGGTGAAGAGCCAGATCCATGCCGGCGGCCGCGGCAAGGGCAAGTTCAAGGAACTGTCGCCCGACGCCAAGGGCGGCGTGCGGCTGGCGAAGTCGGTCGCCGATGTCGTCGCCAACGCCAACGAGATGCTCGGCCACACGCTGGTGACCAAGCAGACCGGTCCGGCCGGCAAGCAGGTCAACCGCCTCTATATCGAGGACGGCGCCGACATCGAGCGCGAGCTTTATCTGTCGATCCTGGTCGACCGTTCGGTCGGCCGCATCGCCTTCGTCGTCTCGACCGAAGGCGGCATGGACATCGAGGCGGTCGCCCATGACACTCCGGAAAAGATCATCACCGTTGCCATCGACCCGGAAAAGGGCGTCACGGCCGATGATGTGAAGAAGCTCAACGCGGCCCTCAAGCTCGACGGCGACGCGGCCAAGGACGGCGATATGCTGTTCCCGATCCTCTACAAGGCCTTTGTCGAGAAGGACATGAGCCTGCTCGAGGTCAACCCGCTGATCGTCATGAAGAATGGCCGGCTGCGCGTGCTCGACGCCAAGGTGTCGTTCGACAACAATGCGCTGTTCCGCCACCCGGACGTGCTCGCACTGCGCGACACCACCGAAGAGGACGAGAAGGAAATCGAGGCGTCGAAATACGACCTCGCCTATGTCGCGCTCGACGGCAATATCGGCTGCATGGTCAACGGCGCCGGCCTTGCCATGGCGACGATGGACATCATCAAGCTCTATGGCGCCGAACCCGCCAACTTCCTCGATGTCGGCGGCGGCGCGTCCAAGGAGAAGGTGACGGCTGCGTTCAAGATCATCACCAAGGACCCGGCGGTCAAAGGCATACTGATCAACATCTTCGGCGGCATCATGAAGTGCGACATCATCGCCGAGGGCGTGATCGCCGCGGTCAAGGAAGTCGGCCTCAAGGTTCCGCTGGTGGTGCGCCTGGAAGGCACCAATGCCGAGCTCGGCAAGAAGATCATCAATGACAGCGGCCTCAACGTGGTGTCGGCCGATGATCTCGATGACGCGGCCAAGAAGATCGTGGCGGCGGTGAAGGGCTGAGCGGATGCCTCCGCGCAAGATAAATCTGGTCGAGGCGGCGGATCAAAAGATCAGCAAGGTCTTCGATCCGCATATCGCCGGCGACGTCAACGACAGCCAGGCGAAGGTCGCCAAGTTCGGCGAGGCCTTCGACTGGCACGCGCATGAGCACGAGGACGAAGCCTTCCTCGTACTGCGCGGGCGCATTGCCATCGATTTCCGCGACGGTCCGGTCGAGCTTGGCGAGGGCGATTTCATGGTCGTGCCGCGTGGCGTCGAGCACCGGCCGCGTTCGCTGACCCAGGAGCCCGTGGTGCTGATGTTCGAGCCGTCGACGACGCTCAACACCGGCAATGCCAAGAGCGATCTTACCGTCACCGACCTGAAGCGGCTCTGACCGATGAGCGCGGCTTCCTTCTCCTCGCTCTCGGCCGATCACCAGCGCCTGCAGGCGCTGGTCGGCACGTGGCGTGGCCAGGAAGAGGTGGCGGACACACAATGGGCCGATGGCGGCACGGCGACATCGGAAATGCTGGCGGAGGCTCAGTTCGGCGGCCTGTTCGTGGTGCAGCGCTATCGCCAGCGCCGCGACGGCACGATTTCCTTCGGTTCGCACAACGTGTTCGGCTTCGACCAGCAGAACAGCGTCGTCACCATGCATCAGTTCGATTCGATGGGCTTTGTGCCGGCCTCTCCGGCCACGGGCACGTGGAACGGCGGCGAACTCAATCTGGAGCGGTCATCACCGCGCGGTTCGGCGCGCGTGACGTATATTTTTGACGATGCCGACACCTACCGCATGCGATTGCATTTCAAACCCGCCGGCAGCGATGCATGGCAAGACATGGTGAGCGGCGTCTACAGGCGCGTCTCGCCTTCCTCGATCAACGGTTTTTAGAAAAGGGCTCCGATGTCCATTCTCGTCGACAAGAACACCAAGGTGCTGGTGCAGGGCCTGACCGGCAAGACCGGCACGTTCCACACCGAACAGGCGCTGGCCTATCACGGCACCAAGATGGTGGGTGGCATCCACCCCAAGAAGGGCGGCGAGACCTGGACCGGGTCGAAGGGCGAAAGCCTGCCGATCTTCGCCACCGTTGCCGAGGGCAAGGAAAGGACCGGGGCCAACGCTTCGGTCATCTATGTGCCGCCGGCGGGCGCCGGCGAAGCGATCCTGGAGGCGATCGAGGCGGAAATCCCGCTGATCATCTGCATCACCGAGGGCATTCCGGTGATGGACATGGTCAAGGTCAAGGCGCGGCTCGACCGCTCGACCTCGCGTCTGATCGGACCGAACTGCCCGGGCGTGCTCACCCCTGACGAATGCAAGATCGGCATCATGCCCGGAAACATCTTCCGCAAAGGCTCGGTCGGCGTTGTTTCGCGCTCGGGAACACTTACCTATGAGGCCGTGTTCCAGACCACCAATGTCGGCCTCGGCCAGACCACCGCCGTCGGCATTGGCGGCGATCCCGTCAAGGGCACCGAGTTCATCGACGTGCTCGAGATGTTCCTCGCCGACGACGAGACCAAGTCGATCATCATGATCGGCGAGATCGGCGGCTCGGCCGAGGAAGACGCCGCGCAGTTTCTCAAGGACGAAGCCAGGCGTGGCCGCAAGAAGCCGATGGCCGGCTTCATCGCCGGACGCACGGCGCCGGCAGGCCGCACCATGGGCCATGCTGGCGCGGTCATCTCCGGCGGCAAGGGCGGCGCCGAGGACAAGATCGCGGCAATGGAATCGGCCGGTATCAAGGTCTCGCCGTCACCGGCGCGGCTTGGCACGACGCTGGTTGAAGCCATCAAGGGCTGAATCTGGCGCCGGTTATGGAATGAGGGCCAACGACGGTTCGTTGGCTTTGAGGGGACAAGAAGGGCGGGTGAACCGCCCACTATCGCGGCCCTGCCGCAAACGTAAGGAGACGGAGCGCTGCTCCGCTGAAACGACATGGCAAGACAAGATCAGGCCAACGACCAATTTTCGCTCACCTCATTCCTCTATGGCGGCAACGCCGATTATATCGACGCGCTCTATGCCGCCTATGAAGATGACCCCGCCTCGGTCAATCCCGAATGGCAGGAGTTCTTCGCTGGCCTGAAGGACGATGCCGGCGATGTGCGCAGGAATGCCAAGGGCGCCTCCTGGGCCAAGCCCTCCTGGCCGCTGCAGGCCAATGGCGAGCTGGTGTCGGCGCTCGACGGCAATTGGGGCATTGTCGAGAAGCATCTGGAAAAGAAGGTCAAGGATAAGGCGGTCACCAACGGTGTTGTTCTTTCCGACGCCGACGTGCACCAGGCGACGCGCGATTCGGTGCGCGCCATCATGATGATCCGCGCCTATCGCATGCGCGGCCATCTGCACGCCAATCTCGATCCGCTCGGCATCGCCAAGCCGCTCGAGGACTACAATGAACTGTCGCCCGAGAATTACGGCTTCGTCGAAGCCGACTACGACCGGCCGATCTTCCTCGACAATGTGCTGGGGCTCGAATTCGGCACCATCCGGCAGATGCTGGAGATCCTGACCCGCACCTATTGCTCGACGCTCGGCGTCGAATTCATGCACATCTCCGATCCCGAGGAGAAGGCCTGGATCCAGGCACGTATCGAGGGCGCCGACAAGGAGATCTCCTTCACCACCACCGGCAAGAAGGCGATCCTGCAGAAGCTGGTCGAGGCGGAAGGCTTCGAGCAGTTCATCGACGTCAAGTACAAGGGCACCAAGCGCTTCGGCCTCGACGGCGGCGAAGCGCTGATCCCGGCGCTGGAGCAGATCGTCAAGCGCGGCGGCCAGCTCGGCATGAAGGAGATCGTGCTCGGCATGGCGCATCGCGGCCGGCTGAACGTGCTCTCCCAGGTGATGGCGAAGCCTCATCGCGCGATCTTCCACGAGTTCAAGGGCGGCTCGGCCGCTCCCGACGAGGTCGAAGGCTCGGGCGACGTGAAGTACCATCTCGGCGCTTCGTCGGACCGCGAGTTCGACGGCAACAAGGTGCATTTGTCGCTGACGGCCAACCCGTCCCACCTGGAAATCGTCGATCCGGTGGTGATGGGCAAGGCGCGCGCCAAGCAGGATTACCTGTTCGGCCGCGGCCGCGAGGAGATCGTGCCGCTGGAAGAGCGGGCCAAGGTGCTGCCGCTGCTCCTGCATGGCGACGCCGCCTTCGCCGGCCAGGGCGTGATCGCTGAAATCCTCGGCTTGTCGGGCCTGCGCGGCCACCGCGTCGCCGGCACGCTGCATTTCATCATCAACAACCAGATCGGCTTCACCACCAATCCGCGCTTCTCGCGCTCGTCGCCCTATCCGTCCGACGTCGCCAAGATGATCGAAGCGCCGATCTTCCACGTCAATGGCGACGATCCGGAAGCCGTGGTCCACGCTACCAAGGTGGCGATCGAATTCCGCATGAAGTTCCACAAGCCGGTGGTCGTGGACATGTTCTGCTACCGCCGCTTCGGTCACAATGAGGGCGACGAACCGGCCTTCACCCAGCCGATCATGTACCGCAACATCCGCACCCACAAGACGACGGTGCAGATCTATGGCGATCGTCTGATCGCCGAGGGCCACATCACCCAGGCCGAGCTCGACCAGATGAAGGCCGACTGGCGCGCGCATCTGGAATCCGAATGGGAAGTCGGCCAGCACTACAAGCCCAACAAGGCCGACTGGCTCGATGGCGCCTGGTCCGGCCTGCGCACGGCCGACAACCAGGACGAACAAAGGCGCGGCAAGACCGCCGTGCCGGTCAAGACGCTGAAGGAAATCGGCAAGAAGCTGACCGAGGTGCCGAAGGGCTTCGAGGCGCACAAGACCATCATCCGCTTCCTCGAAAACCGCCGCGAGGCGATCGAGTCCGGCGAAGGCATCGACTGGTCGACGGCCGAGGCGTTGGCTTTCGGCGCCATCCTGCTCGACGGCAATCCGATCCGCCTGTCTGGGCAGGATTCCGAGCGCGGCACCTTCTCGCAGCGCCATTCCGTGCTCTACGACCAGCGCGACGAGACCCGCTACATCCCACTCAACAACCTGTCGGCGGCGCAGGCCGGCTACGAAGTCATCAACTCGATGCTGTCGGAAGAGGCGGTGCTGGGCTTCGAATATGGCTACAGCCTGGCCGAGCCGAAGGCGCTGACCTTGTGGGAAGCGCAGTTCGGCGACTTCGCCAACGGCGCCCAGGTGGTGTTCGACCAGTTCATCTCGTCTGGCGAGCGCAAGTGGCTCAGAATGTCCGGCCTCGTCTGCCTGCTGCCGCACGGCTATGAAGGCCAGGGGCCGGAACATTCGTCCGCCAGGCTGGAGCGGTTCCTGCAGCTTTGCGCCGAGGACAACATGCAAGTGGCCAACTGCACGACGCCGGCCAACTACTTCCACATCCTGCGCCGGCAGCTGAAGCGCGACTTCCGCAAGCCGCTGATCCTGATGACACCGAAGTCGCTGCTGCGCCACAAGCGGGCGGTGTCGACGCTGCCGGAAATCTCGGGCGAAAGCTCGTTCCACCGGCTGTTGTGGGACGACGCCCAGCTGTTGCCCAACCAGGCGATCAAGCTGACCAAGGATTCCAAGATCCGCCGCGTCGTGCTGTGTTCGGGCAAGGTCTATTACGACCTCTACGAGGAGCGCGAGAAGCGCGGCATCAACGACATCTACCTCTTGCGCGTCGAACAGCTCTATCCGTTCCCGGCCAAGGCGCTGATCACCGAACTGTCACGCTTCCGCAACGCCGAGATGGTGTGGTGCCAGGAGGAGCCCAAGAACATGGGCGCCTGGTCGTTCATCGACCCGTACCTGGAATGGGTGCTGGCGCATATCGACGCCAAGCATCAGCGGGTTCGCTACACCGGCCGGCCGGCGGCCGCGTCGCCGGCGACCGGCTTGATGTCCAAGCACCTAGCCCAGCTCGCCGCCTTGCTCGAAGACGCGCTCGGCGAATAAAGCAGGCGAATAGAACAGAACCGACAAGAACGGACAGGCACAATGGCTACCGAAATCCGCGTTCCCACTCTCGGCGAATCCGTCACCGAGGCGACCATCGGCAAGTGGTTCAAGAAGGTCGGCGATGCCATTGCCGTCGACGAGCCGCTGGTCGAGCTCGAAACCGACAAGGTGACGGTGGAGGTTCCGGCCGCGGCCGCGGGCATCCTTTCGGAGATCGCGGTCAAGGAAGGTGAGACGGTTGGCGTCGGCGCGCTTCTAGGGTCGATTTCGGCCGGCGGCGCAGCCGCCGCACCCGTGACCAAGCCGCAGGCGGTGTCGCAGGCTTCGAGCCCGGATGCGGCGTCGACCACCAAGCAGGCCGCGGCCGAGACCGCCAAGATCGCCGGCGATGCCGGTGCGGTCGAGCCGCGCTCGATGCCGCCGGCGCCGGCCGCAGCAAAACTGATCGCCGAGAACAATCTGTCGGTCGACCAGCTTTCCGGCTCGGGCAAGCGCGGCCAGGTGCTGAAGGGCGACGTGCTCGACGCCATCTCCAAGGGCGCGCCGTCGCAGCCGGCCGAGACGCCGAAGGCGGCCCCGGCGCCGATCGCGGTGCGTGCGCCGTCCTCGGGCGACGATGCTTCGCGCGAGGAGCGCGTGCGCATGACCAAGCTGCGCCAGACCATCGCGCGCCGGCTCAAGGAAGCGCAGTCGACCGCCGCCATGCTCACCACCTTCAACGAGGTCGACATGTCGGCGGTGATGGCGCTGCGGACCAAGTACAAGGACGTGTTCGAGAAGAAGCACGGCGTGAAGCTCGGCTTCATGGGCTTCTTCACCAAGGCCGTCACCCACGCGCTGAAGGAAATCCCGGCGGTCAATGCCGAGATCGACGGCACCGACATCATCTACAAGAACTTTGCCCATGTCGGCGTCGCCGTCGGCACCGAGAAGGGCCTGGTCGTGCCCGTCGTGCGCGATGCCGACCAGATGTCGATCGCCGAGATCGAGAAGGAGATCGGCCGGCTGGGCATCGCCGCGCGCGACGGCAAGCTCTCGGTCGCCGACATGCAGGGCGGCACGTTCACGATTTCCAATGGCGGCGTCTACGGCTCGCTGATGTCGACGCCGATCCTCAATGCGCCGCAGTCGGGCATTCTGGGCATGCACAAGATCCAGGACCGGCCGGTCGTGGTCGGCGGCCAGATCGTGATCCGGCCGATGATGTATCTGGCGCTGAGCTACGATCACCGCATCGTCGACGGCAAGGAAGCGGTGACCTTCCTGGTGCGCGTCAAGGAAAGCCTGGAGGATCCGGAACGGCTGGTGCTCGATCTCTAGGGGTTGGTGCTGATCCGGAGTTTCACTGCAAGCCGGAGGAAGGAATCTGCGCAGCAGGATGACGACTCGTCCCCTTAGCCTTCCAAGGAGCGTTCTGATCTCGACCATCGCGGGCGGCATGGTGCTGGCCGCGGCCAACGCGCATGCCGCCTGCCCGATCGAACTCGCGGTCTATGGCGACGCGCAAAGCGGCAGCGAGATCGATTTTACCCCGACCGGCACCTCGGCCACCGTCACCAATACATTCCGCATGATCCTCGACAACAATGTGGTGCTGAACGGCATCGTCATGTGGAACGAAGGTGTTTCCAGGCCGAACGGCGCGCTGATGTACAAATGCCCGGAAGGCGACACCACCGGCGATGAACTCGCCGCCTGTACCCCCTGGCATGGTGTCATCTATACATCTGACGACAAGGGCAGCATCGGGCTCTTGCCGGCGGAAGGCGTCGAGGCGCCGAAGACGCTGATCCTGCCGGACCTCGGTCCGATGCTGCATCAATCCGCCGCCTATGGCGGCAGCGGATTTTCGAAAGTGCCGTCGGATGTTTTCACGCTGAAGGGATGCCAGGAATGAACGAGGCGCAAAAAGTGCTGCTGGTCACCGGCGGCAGCCGCGGCATCGGCGCCGCCGTCTGCCGGCTCGGGGCCAAGGCCGGCTATCGCGTCGTGGTTAACTACACTGCGAACAAGGCTGCCGCCGATGCGCTGGTCGGCGACATCAAGGCCGCCGGCGGCGACGCTTTTTCGGTCAAGGGCGATGTTGGCAGCGAGGCCGATATCCTGGCCATCTTCGACGCGGTGGACCGCAGCTGGGGCAGGCTCGACGCCTTCGTCAACAATGCCGGCATCGTCGACGCCAAGGCGCGCGTCGACGAGATGAGCGTGGCACGGCTCGAACGCATGATGCGCATCAATGTCGTCGGTTCCATCCTCTGCGCCCGCGAGGCGGTCAAACGCATGTCGACCCGCCATGGCGGCAAGGGCGGAGCGATCGTCAATATCTCGTCGGCCGCGGCGGTGCTGGGCGCGCCGGACAATTACGTCGACTATGCCGCCTCCAAGGGCGCCATCGACACGTTCACCGTCGGGCTCGCCCGCGAGGTGGCGCTGGAAGGCATCCGCGTCAACGCGGTGCGGCCGGGCATCATCGACACCGACATCCACGCCTCCGGCGGACAGCCGGACCGGGTGGCGCTGATCCAGGACACGCTGCCGATGAAAAGAGCCGGCACCGCCGATGAAGTCGCCGCCGCTGTTCTCTATCTTCTATCCGATGCCGCGTCCTATACGACAGGCGCGATCCTGAATGTCAGCGGCGGCCGCTGAGCGCTCTCAAGCAGTTCGAGCATGATGTCATCCGAAAACCGCGTCACACTTTTCGGCATCATGCTCAAAACAGAAGGACAGTATCATGGCTTATGACGTCGTTATCATCGGATCGGGACCCGGCGGCTATGTCTGCGCCATCAAGGCGGCGCAGCTCGGGCTGAAGGTCGCGGTGGTCGAGAAGAACGCAACCTTCGGCGGCACCTGCCTCAATATCGGCTGCATCCCGTCCAAGGCGCTGCTTTACGCCTCCGAGATGTTCGCCGAGGCCGGACATTCCTTCGATACGCTCGGTGTGGAGATCGCCGCACCGAAGCTGAACCTGACGAAGATGATGGCGCACAAGGATGCGACGGTGTCGTCCAACGTCAACGGCGTCGCCTTCCTGTTCAAGAAGAACAAGATCGACTCGTTTCGCGGCACCGGCAAGGTGCTTTCCGCCGGCAAGGTGTCGGTGACCGGCGAGGACGGCAAGGTCGAGGAGATCGAGACCAAGAACATCGTCATCGCCACCGGATCCGACGTCGCCGGCATACCCGGCGTCAAGGTCGATTTCGACGAGAAGGTGATCGTGTCGTCGACCGGCGCGCTGTCGCTGGACAAGGTTCCCGGCCATCTGGTGGTGGTCGGCGGCGGCGTCATCGGGCTCGAGCTCGGTTCGGTGTGGGCGCGGCTTGGCGCCAAGGTCACCGTGGTCGAGTTCCTCGACACCATCCTCGGAGGCATGGACGGCGAGGTCTCCAAGCAGTTCCAGCGGCTGCTCTCCAAGCAAGGCTTCGAGTTCAAGCTCGGCGCCAAGGTCACCGGCGTCGCCAAGGCAAAGAAGGGTGCGACCGTCACCTTCGAGCCGGTGAAGGGCGGCGCCGCCGAGACCATCGCTGCCGACGTCGTGCTGATCGCCACCGGCCGCCGCGCCTTTTCGGGCAGTCTCGGCCTGAAGGAAGCGGGCGTCGAGGTCGACGAGCGTGGCCGGGTCAAGACCGACGGGCATCTCAAGACCAACGTGCCCGGCATCTATGCCATCGGCGATGTCATCGCCGGGCCGATGCTGGCGCACAAGGCCGAGGACGAGGGCGTGGCGGTGGCCGAAACCATCGCCGGCCAGGCCGGCCATGTGAACTACGAGGTCATTCCGAGCGTCGTCTACACCAGCCCTGAAATCGCCTCGGTCGGCAAGACCGAGGAAGAACTGAAGAAGGCCGGCATCGACTACAAGGTCGGCAAATTCCCGTTCAGCGCCAATGGCCGGGCACGCGCCATGCTGCATACCGATGGTTTCGTGAAGATCCTCGCCGACAAGGTCAGCGACCGCGTGCTGGGCGTGCATATCGTCGGCTTCGGTGCCGGCGAAATGATCCACGAGGCGGCGGTGCTGATGGAGTTCGGCGGCTCGTCGGAGGATCTCGCCCGCACCTGCCATGCGCATCCGACGATGTCGGAAGCGGTGAAGGAAGCGGCGTTGGCCACCTTCTTCAAGCCGATCCATATCTAGGGGGCACCCAACGCTTCGTCATCCTGTGGCGGAGTAAGGAGCGGAGCGACGCGGCGTAGACCATAGGATCCATGCCGTGACTTCAGAGCCCCCAGCGGCCATGAATTCTGCTCCGCGGCGACTTGGTCGAGGCCGCGGCATGGATCCTCGGGTCAAGCCCGAGGATGACGACCGTGCGAAACGACGGTCATCGCTCAAAACAAAACGGCCCGCTTTTCAGCGGGCCGTTTGTATCTGGTATCGAGCCGATCAGTTGGCCGGTGCAGGCGCCGGAGCGGGAGCGGGCGCTGGAGCCGGAGCAGGCGCTGGTGCTGGTGCTGGTGCTGGTGCTGGTGCTGGTGCTGGGGCCGGAGCCGGTGCTGGCTCTGGTGCCGGAGCGGGCGCTGGGGCCGGTGTGCTGGCGGCCGGCGCTTCGGCGGGTGCCGGATGCTCGCCGCTTCTGCCGAAAACGTAATACGCGACAATCGCCAGGATAACGACGACCAGAGCAATCAGCCAGGGGCTGCCGCCGCTGCCGCTTGGCCTGGGAGTGTCGTTCGATGGATTCGCCATAAAAGTGTCCTCCGTGGATGAAAATAATCAATCAACAGCCATCAACGCGCAACCGTTGAATGGGTTTCACGCTAGGGAAGGAAAGCGCCGAAAACGCGGCGTTTGGGACCCTCCGCTGCCATCCGACTCAATTGACGGCGGTGACAGTATAGCCGGCTTTGCGAAAATCCTCGACCAGTCCCTCGGGACCGGGAAGGTGCAGCGCGCCGACCGCCATGAAGGCGTTGCCCCTGGCCAGGATCGGCTCGGCGTGATCGATCATCACCTTGTTGCGGCTGGTGATCATGGTTTCCTCGAAGGCCGCATAGCCGGTCGCGTCGTTCTGCTCTTCGGGCATGGCGGCGCGGAACAGCGGCCAGAACATGCCGGTTTCGCCGCGCTGGTAGAGCAGGATCATGGTCTCGTTGATGTCGTTGACCTTGTCGCCGAGTTTCAGCGTGTCGACGAGGCCCTTCATGTGAAAGGCGAGCGGCAGCGAGGCCATGGCGCGCAGCTGGCTCTCGGCCGTTTCCAACCCCTCAACCGGCTTGCCCGCGGCCTTGGCGCCCTCGGCCAGCTTGACGTCGAGCACAGGGGCGCCACCGGACTGGCGGGCGAGTTCGCAGGCCGGAAGCGCCATCATGGCCGAAAGCATCCAAGGCTTCATCTTGGCGACCGTTGCCGGCGGAATGCCGCGCGCATCGAGCGCGGCATTCATGGCCGCTGCTTCGTCCGGCGTCAGCAAGGACGACAGCGTCGTGGAGTCGGTGAACATCATCAGGTCCGGCTCCTTGAGCATCGCCGTCATCATCTTCTGCTTGTCGAGCACGTCGGTGGTTTCGATGATGAGGGTGCCGGCGGCGTCAAAGGCTTTCTGCGCGTCCGGCGGCAGCGTGGTGACGCGCGGGTCCGTCATGTGCATGGTGCCGAAAAGGTAGGATGGCTGTTCGCCTGGTTTTTCCAGCTTCCACAACAGGCCTTTGCCGTTGAGTGTCGCGGCGGCCTCCGCCTCGATCTTGCTGTAGGTTGCAGGGCTGCTCTTCTGCAGGGCCGTCACCATGTCGGCGCCGGTGCAGGTCGGGATTTCCGCATGCGCCCTGCCCGCCGCGAACAACAGCATGGCAAGGAAGGACAGGAAAAACAGCACGTTGAGCGTGACAAGCAGCCTCAGCGAGATGGAAGCCGCACGGTCGGCGATGGCAATGACGCGTTTCATGGCACCTTTCTAAGGATGAAAAGCGGCAAAACGGTTAATTGGCGCTATGAAATTGTCCTCAGTGCGATGAGCTGTCGGATGAAGTGCCCTTTGTAGTTTGCGGAAACGCTCATCGCGTCGTCATCCACGGGCGGAGCAAGGAGCGCAGCGACGCAGCGCAGACCCGAGGATCCATGCCGTGACGTTAATGCGTTGCAGCGGTGCAGAATTCTGCTCCGCTAGTATTCCACGCCCGAGGGTCACGGCATGGATACCAGGGTGTCCGCGACGGAGCTTCGCTCTAGTATGACGAAGCCAGTTTCACGCCCTCGGATGCGCCGATTCGTAGATTTCGAGCAGTCTCGCCGTGTCGACGCCGGTGTAGATCTGCGTCGTCGACAGGCTGGCGTGGCCGAGCAGCTCCTGGATGGTGCGCAGATCGCCGCCCCTGCCGAGCAGATGCGTGGCGAAGGAGTGGCGCAGCGCGTGCGGCGTCGCCGTGTCGGGCAGGTTGAGCGCCGAGCGCAGTTTCGCCATGTCGCGCTGGATGACGGCCGGATTGAGCGGGCCGCCGCGCGCGCCACGAAACAACAGGCCTTTCGGGTCGAGATGATAGGGGCAGAGCCTGCGGTATTCGGCGATTGCCCGGAGCGCCACCGGCAGCACCGGCACCAGCCGCGTCTTGCCGCCCTTGCCGGTGACGCGCAGCACGGTGTCGGCCTCCGAGGCCAGGTCGGCGCCGGCGAGGCCGAGCGCTTCCGAGATGCGCAAGCCCGAGCCGTAGAGCAGCGTCAGCACGGCTGCATTGCGGGCGGCGATCCAGGGCTCTTCCGCCAGTTGACCTTCCATGGACACAACCTGTTTGGCATCGCTTGCAGTCAGCGGTTTGGGCAGCGACTTGGGCTGGCGCGGCGCGCGCAGGGCTGTGGCACCCGCGGCGTTGGCGAGGCCATGGCGTTCCAGGAAACGCAGCAGCGAACGGATGCCGGCGAGACCCCGGCCGAGCGTGCGGGCGCCGACGCCTTCGTTGCGGCGGGCGGCGAGGAAGCCGCGCAGATCCGCCGGGCGCAGATTGGCGATATCGGAAATGCCGGGCGAGCCGCCGCAATGGCCGGTAAGGAAATGCAGGAACTGGCGCGTGTCGCGCTCATAGGCTTCCACTGTCTCGGATGACAGGCGACGTTCACGCGCGAGCATCTTCAGCCAGCTTTCGCGTGCCGCCTGGAGATCGGGTTTGGCCGGGATGAGAAATTCCTGCATGGCGGCATTTTGGTGTATCCGGGTTAGGAAGCGGTGAAGAGCCCGTCAATGAAATGGCAGCGGGGAAATGACAGCGGGGAAATGACAGTGGGCGATCATTGAAATGACGCCGGGCTGGGGCTAGAGCAGGCCAAAGGATATTTCGCGATGAGCAAGCCGCAAAACCCCGTCCAGATGGCCGTTATCGGCGCCGCCCACGGCATCAAGGGCGAGCTCAGGGTGAAAACCTTCACCGGCGAGCCGATGGCGCTGGCCGATTATGGCCCGCTCTATGCCAGGGATGGCCGTGCCTTCCAGATAACCGACATAAGGCCGGCCAACACCGTCGTCGTGGTGCGCTTCAAGGGCATCAGCGACCGCAACGCCGCCGAGGCGCTCGCCGGCACGGAGCTGTTCGTCGACCGCTCGATGCTGCCCGACGATGGCGAGGAGGACGAGTTCTATCATGCCGACCTGATCGGGCTGGAGGTCCGGGACGATACGGGTGCCGCGCTCGGCAAGGTGGTCGCGGTGCACAATTTCGGTGGCGGGGACATCCTCGACGTGACGCTTTCCGGCCGCAAGGGCGTGCTGATCCCGTTCACGCAGGCCGCCGTGCCGCAGGTGTCGATCGCCGAGGGTTTTGTCCGCATCGATCCGGCGGCTGCCGGCCTGGTCGAGGACGAGGATGGCGAAGCGCCACGCGAGGAAGACTTCGACCCCAAGGGCAGGCCGCGCGGACCGCGCGACGCCGGGGGCAACCGGTGACGTTCAAGGCTTCGGTGCTGACGCTCTATCCCGAGATGTTTCCCGGCGCCCTCGGCCTGTCGCTGGCGGGCCGCGCGCTCGAGGCGGGCACATGGTCGCTGGAAGCGATCCAGATCCGCGACTTCGCCACCGACAGGCACCGCACCGTCGACGACACGCCGGCCGGCGGCGGCGCCGGCATGGTGATGCGCGCCGATGTGCTGGCCAGGGCGATCGACCATGCCTCGCCGGGAGGCGATCCACGCCCGCGCCTGCTGATGAGCCCGCGCGGCGGACCGCTTACGCAGGCGAGGGTGCGTGAGCTTGCCGCCGGGCCGGGCGCCGTCATCCTGTGCGGCCGCTTCGAGGGCGTCGACCAGCGGCTGATCGAGGCCCGCGGCCTGGAAGAGGTGTCTATCGGCGATTTCATTCTCTCCGGTGGCGAGCCGGCGGCGCTCGTTCTGCTCGACGCTGTGGTGCGGCTGTTGCCCGGCGTGATGGGCAATGCGGTGTCGGGCGAGGAAGAAAGTTTCGAGAACGGCCTGCTCGAACATCCGCACTACACAAGGCCGCAGGAATTCGAGGGACGCGAGATTCCCGAAGTGCTGATCTCCGGCAATCACAAGAAGATCGCGGCATGGCGGCGTGAGCAGTCGGAAGCGCTGACGAAAGAACGGCGGCCGGATCTGCTTGGCGGTCAGCCCTTGCCGAAATAATAAAAAGCCAGAAACAGACCGACGGCGATGACGAAGCCGCGCACCACGTTCTGCGGCACTCGCTTGGCGATCCAGACGCCGGCATAGCCGCCCAGCGCACCGCCCGGGATCATGACGATTGCCTGCGGCCAGGCGACGACGCCACCCGAGACGAAGACGACGATGGCGACAGCCGCGATGACCACGGCCAGCATGTTCTTCAGCGCATTCAGCCGGTGGTAGTCGCCGGACTGCGTCAGGCCGAGCGTTGCCAGCATCATCACGCCCATGCCGGCGCCGAAGAAGCCGCCATAGATGGCGGTGGTGAATTGCGCCAGCGAGCCGGCGAGCGAGCCAACCGATGCCTCATGGCCTGGTTTTGGCGCCGGCTTCAGCCATGGTCCGGCGGCAAACAGCGCCGTTGCAGCCAACAGCAGCCACGGCACCAGGGCGCGGAACGAGGGATTGTCGAGCGCCAGCAGGATCAGCGCGCCGGCCAGCGCACCGATCGCCGAGATGAGACAGAGCAGTAGGGCGCCGCGCCAGAAGTGGCGGATGTCGGTCCAATAGGCGAGCGTCGAGGTGATGTAGCCTGGAAATTGCGTGACCGAGGAGGTTGCGTTGGCGACGATCGGCGGCAAGCCGACCAATGTCATGGCGCCGAAGGTGATGAAGGTGCCGCCGCCGGCGACCGCGTTGGCAGCGCCGGACAGGAAGCCCGCCAGGAAAAGCAGGATGGCGTCGAAGACAGACATGGAATGCCGCCGCGGAAACTGTGGTATTCCAGGCTTAGGAAGCTTGGCAGGCGGGCGCAACCCGGCACGGGCGGTATTACAATGGCGCCATGCAGGCAAAAAAGAGTCGTGCTCGGGCGTGACAAAGCGCCGAAATAGCTGTATGTGCGCGCCGAACCGGAAGAAAAATCTGCCGGGCCCGTCAACAATGACGGTGTAGTCGCCCCTGTCCGATGTCTTGGAGACAAAAATGTCTCAGGGACAAAGGACATAGCCGAGCGGTCAATGGAACTGCAAGGCGAGCGCAGGGCGCTCTGACTGTCGGAAGAACAAGAAGTGGACTATTGAGATGGATATTCTCCGTCAGCTCGAGGCCGAGCAGGCCGCCAAGATCGAAGCCAAGCGCAAGCTTCCCGAATTCCAGCCCGGCGACACCGTGCGCGTCCAGGTCCGCGTGACCGAAGGCACCCGCACCCGCGTCCAGGCCTATGAGGGCGTCGTCATCGCCCGCGCCGGTTCCGGCTTCCAGGAAAATTTCACCGTCCGCAAGATCTCCTACGGCGAAGGCGTCGAGCGCGTGTTCCCGGTCTACTCGCCGATGGTCGAGGGCGTCGAGATCGTGCGTCGCGGCAAGGTGCGTCGCGCCAAGCTCTATTACCTGCGCGACCGTCGCGGCAAGTCGGCCCGTATTTCGGAAAACACCGGCGTGCGCGCCCGCAAGCTCAACGACGAGGAGCGCGACGCGCTGAACGCCGAGAAGGCCCGCATCGAGGCCGAGAAGGTCGCCGCAGCCCAGGCGCTGGCCGCCGAGACCGCCGCCAAGGAAGCCGCCGAGAAGAAGGCCGCCGCCGAGGCTGAGGCCGCCAAGGCCGCTGAAGCGACCCCGGCCGAATAAGATTTTCGGCAATCCTATTCAAAAGGCGGCTTCGGCCGCCTTTTTTCGTTTCACCGGACTGTGAGCGCCTCGGGCCTGGGAAATTGGATCCGGGTATTGACGGCATATTATCTTGTACGATAACTAATCGTGCACAAGATAATTGGAGGCATGATATGGCACTTTATACCGCACAGGCTCACGTCACCGGTGGCCGCGCCGGCCATGGCGAGACCAGCGATGGCCTGCTCAAGGTCGATCTGGCGATGCCCAAGGAGCTTGGTGGGCCGGGCGGCGCCACCAATCCCGAGCAGCTTTTCGCCATCGGCTACGCTGCCTGCTTCGAGAGCGCCATCCGCTTCGTCGCGCGCAAACAGAAGCTGCCGCTCGAGGATGCCGCGATAACCGCCACCGTCAACCTGCTTCCCAATGGCGAGGGCTTCAAGCTCGGCGTCGCGCTCGCGGCGGAGACGAAAGGTCTTGATCAGGCGGCCGCTGAGGCGCTTGTATCGGAGGCACACAAGATTTGCCCCTATTCGAATGCCATCAGGGGCAATGTCGACGTAGCGCTTTCGGTAAAGGCGGCATGACGACAAAAGTCGAAACGAGAGCCAAGGATGTCCCGGCGGAGGCGGTCGGGACATTTCACGTGCCGCGGCTCGATCAGCAGCTGTGTTTCGCGCTCTATTCGGCGAGCGGGCTGATGACCAAGGTTTATCGCCCGCTGCTCGAGCCGCTTGGTCTCACTTATCCGCAATATCTGGTGATGCTGGCGCTGTGGGAGCACGCCCCGAGCACCATTGGCGCGCTTGGCGAGGCGCTGGGCCTGGATTCCGCGACGCTGACGCCGCTGCTCAAGCGGATGGAGGCAAGTGGTCTCGTCACGCGCCGGCGCGATGCCGCCGACGAGCGCCGGGTGCTCGTCGAGCCGACGGCCAAGGGCCAGACGCTGCGTGCTCACATGAAGGATGTGTCCGCCGCACTCGCCTGCAGCGTGCCACTGGGGGCTGGCGAAGCGAAAGCCCTGCACGCAACACTCACCCATCTTGTCGCCGGTCTGCGCAAAGCCGCGACCGATGATCGATCAGCGGATGCGCAAGCGCCGGTCCCTGGCTCGAGATAAGCAGATCATCCCGAAATCCCTGAATTGAGGGCATCGGAATCCCCTTTCACGCACGCTGACGCAGCGGACCGTCTTGCATGGCGTTTGCGGAAAGCTAAAGTCGGCGCCGGATTTCCTGTGAGCCCATCCGGGCGCCTTCAATTTTCGGGAGTGTTTCATGACCAAGTCGAAACTGCTGCTGGCCGTCCTGCTTGCCCTCGTCCTGGCGCCTATTGCCGCTTTCGCCCAGGCGCTGCCCGATCTCGGCGGCAAAAAGGTGGTGGTGGTGACCGAAAACGCCTATCCGCCGCTGCAGTTCATCGACGCCAAGACCGGCAAGCAGATCGGCTGGGAGTATGACGCGATGAACGAGATCGCCAAGCGGCTCAACTTCAAGGTCGAGTACCAGAACACCTCCTGGGACGCGATGATCCAGGCCGTTTCCGACAACCAGTACAACATCGGCATGACCGGCATCACCATCAAGGACGACCGCAAGGCGAAGGTCGATTTCTCCGATCCCTATATGCGCTCGGAGCAGTTCATGCTGGTGCGCGGCGACGAAAGCCGCTTCACCGACGCCAAGACCTTCGGGGCCTTCAAGGACGGGCTGATCGGCGCGCAGGCCGGCACCACACCCTTCTACACCGCCGTCTACAGCGTGCTCGACGGCAATGAGCAGAACCCGCGCATCAAACTGTTCGAGACGTTCGGCGCCACGGTGCAGGCACTGAAGTCGGGCGACGTCGATGTCGTGCTGACCGACGGCACCGCCGGCAAGGGCTATGTCGATGCGTCGGGCGGCAAGCTGAAGCTGATCGGCGGACCGCTCGGCACCGAGGATTTCGGCTTCATCTTCCCGAAGGGATCCGATCTGGTGAAACCGGTCAACGCCGCGATCGCCGCGCTCAAGGCGGACGGGACGTTCGACGCACTGAACAAGAAGTGGTTTCTCGACTACAAGATGGGGCAGTGAACTCGTCTTGGCGCGTTCGTGGGGTGACGTAGAACTCGCGCCAGGTCCGGCCGGCTTGGCACGCTGCCTTGGCGGCCGCGCCTGATGGCGCCTTCGTCCTCGTCCACCAAAGCCGAATTCCCCTGGTGGCTTGCCGTTGCCGCCGCCCTTGCCCTGGCGGCGGCTTTGTTCATCGCGGCCAGCGATCTCTATGCCCAGGTCTTTGCCACCGTCGCCAAGGGCATCGGCGTCACGGTCTTCGTCACTGTGGTCGCTTTCGCCCTGGCGTCGATCATCGGCCTCGGCATCGCCTTGATGGGCCTGTCCGCGTCGCCCTGGCTGCGCCAGATCGCCCGCTTCTATGTCGAGATCATCCGTGGCGTGCCGATCCTGGTGCTGCTGTTCTGGATCGCGTTTGCCGGCGCACCGGGCTTCGTCGCGGCCTGGAACGCGCTGACCGCGCCGCTGCAGAGCGCCGGCTATCTCGGCGAACTTCTTGTGCGCGACGTGTCGCTGCTGTGGCGCGCCATCATGGCGTTGACCATCGGCTACTCGGCCTTCATCTCTGAGGTTTTCCGGGCCGGCATCCAGTCGGTCGAGAAAGGCCAGATCGAGGCGGCCAAGGCGCTCGGCTTGAGCCGCGCGCAACGCTTCCGGCTGATCGTGTTTCCGCAGGCGATCCGCACCATATTGCCGCCGCTCGGCAATGACTTCGTCGCCCTGGTCAAGGATTCCTCGCTGGTCTCGGTGCTCGGCGTCGCCGACATCACCCAGATGGGCAAGGTCTATGCCGCCGGCTCGTTCCGCTTCTTCGAGACCTATTCGATAACAGCCTATATCTATCTCATCCTGACCGTCGGCCTGTCGCTGGCGCTGAGGGCGCTGGAGCGGCGCTTGCGCCGCCAGCACCAGGAATAGTCTTTGGACGCGGACAGGTTACGATCCTGTCGGCATACAGGTGTGGGGAGGTCTCATGATCGTCGACAAAGCCAATGCGGCGCTGGATTCCGTCTATGGCGCCGACACGCCGGAATCGCTGGCGCAAGCCTACGCCGCATGGGCCGCGACCTATGACAGCGAGACCGCCTCGCTCGGTTATCTGCTTCCCTTCCTCATCACCGCCTGGGTGGCGCGCTATGTTCCGGCCGGTGAAGGGCCGCTGCTAGACGCCGGCTGCGGCACCGGCCTGTCCGGGCCGTCGCTGAAGGCGCTTGGCTATCGTGACATTGCCGGGCTCGACCTGTCGGATGACATGCTCAAGATCGCCGGCAGCCGCAACGCCTATGGCGAGCTGAAACAGGCGATGCTGGGTGGGCCGCTGCCATGGCCGGACGGTTATTTCCGGGCCTTCTTCTCGACGGGTGTGTTCACCATCAGCCACGCTCCGGCATCCGGCCTGCACGATCTGGTGCGCATCACCAAAAAGGGTGGCCACGCCATCTTCACCGTACGCGACCAGGTCTTTGAAAGCGGCGGCTTCCAGGCAGTCTTCGACGAACTCACGACAGCGAACAAATGGCAGCTCGTCGAACAGAGCCCGTGGTTCCGCTGCTACGCGATCGCCGAGCCCGATGCATTGGTGAAGACGTTCGTGTTCGAGGTTTTGTGAGCGGTGCGTTCCCCAACCTTGGCTCCTTCCTCTCCCCCGATCGACGGGGGAAGGAAGGGCGCGCGTTCGCCGCGCTTGGTGCCCTTCCTCTCCCCTGAAGGTGTGGAAGCGTGGGCGACAGACCGAAGTCGCGCCGCCACGCCGCAATTGCCGAAAAGCCAAAACATTGGTATGAGCCACGCCATGGAAGAGCTTTTTGGCGATCCGGCCTACAAGGGGTTCGTGCTGCAGGACAGAAAACGCCTGCCGTCGCGCTTCTCCGCGCGCGTGTCCGGCGCGCTGACCAGCCGACTTACCTAGGCCAACCTGTTCAGGTCGTCGCGCCGGGAATTGCCCGGCGTCTGCTCTTTCCCATTCTCATATCGACGGATTTACGCACATGAGCGCACCGCGCACCCTCTACGACAAGATTTTCGACGACCATGTCGTCGACCGCCAGGACGACGGCACCTGCCTGCTCTACATCGACCGCCACCTCGTCCATGAAGTGACCAGCCCGCAGGCTTTCGAAGGCCTGCGCCTGAGCGGCCGCAAGGTCCGGCATCCGGAAAAGACGCTGGCCGTGGTCGATCACAATGTCTCGACCTCGCCCGAACGCAAGTTCGGCATCAAGAATGAGGAAAGCCGCATCCAGGTCGAGGCGCTGGCCAAGAACGCCAAGGATTTCGGCGTCGAATATTATTCCGAGAACGATATCCGCCAGGGCATCGTCCACATCATCGGCCCGGAGCAGGGCTTTACCTTGCCCGGCATGACCATCGTCTGCGGCGACAGCCACACCTCGACGCATGGCGCGTTCGGCGCGCTGGCGCACGGCATCGGCACGTCGGAAGTCGAGCATGTGCTGGCGACGCAGACGCTGATCCAGCGCAAGGCCAAGAACATGCTGGTGCGCGTCGACGGCCAACTGCCGGAAGGCGTCACCGCCAAGGACATCATCCTGGCCATCATCGGCGAGATCGGCACCGCCGGCGGCACCGGCTATGTCATCGAGTATGCCGGCGAGGCGATCCGCTCGCTGTCGATGGAAGGCCGCATGACGATCTGCAACATGTCGATCGAGGGCGGCGCGCGCGCCGGCCTGATCGCGGCCGACGAGACCACCTTCGCCTATGTCAAGGACAAGCCACGTGCGCCGAAGGGCGCCGCCTGGGATGCCGCGCTCGCCTATTGGAAGACGCTGCAGTCCGACGAGGGCGCCCATTTCGACAAGGTGATCGTGCTCGACGCGGCCAAGCTGCCGCCGATCGTCTCCTGGGGCTCGTCGCCCGAGGATGTCGTCTCCGTGCAAGGCATCGTGCCGAACCCGGACGATATCACCGACGAAAACAAGCGCACCTCCAAGCAGCGCGCGCTCGACTATATGGGCCTGACGCCGGGGACAAAGATCACGGACATCGCGCTCGACCGCGTCTTTATCGGCTCCTGCACCAATGGCCGCATCGAGGATCTGCGCGCCGCCGCCAAGGTGATCGAGGGCAAGACCGTCAATCCGCGCGTCAACGCCATGATCGTGCCGGGGTCGGGCCTGGTCAAGGAACAGGCGGAAGCCGAGGGCCTCGACAAGATCTTCCTGGCCGCCGGTTTCGACTGGCGCGAGCCGGGCTGCTCGATGTGTCTCGCCATGAATGACGACCGGCTGAAGCCGCATGAACGCTGCGCCTCGACCTCGAACCGCAATTTCGAGGGCCGGCAAGGCTTCAAGGGCCGCACCCATCTGGTCTCGCCGGCAATGGCGGCGGCGGCGGCGATCGCCGGCCACTTCGTCGACATCCGCGACTGGAAATAACAGCCGGTCCACACGTTTCCACGTATGAAAGACCCCGGGCCGCATCGCGGCTCCGGGGTCATTTTCATTCGAGCGGCCCGCATATTCGCCTAGAGCCGGATGATTTCAGGTCGAATCGACCTGAAATCTGAATCCGTCTCTAAATCAAAGAGATAGAGCATGATGTCGTCCGAAAACCGCTTCACACTCTTCGGCATCATGCTCTGGGCTTAACCGCTTGTTTGGGCTTGCCCTCTACACTCTTACGCGACGTCAAACGAGGGGAAGTCACGGTCCTTTGGACACCGGCCTGTTCATAGCGCTGCTCAATCCAACGATCGCGCTGGCCCTCGGCGCGGCCTTCCTCGTGCTATGGACCTATCAGCGCCACCGCCCCTATCTGGCCGTGCTGGCGTTCAGCTACTGTGTTTCGGCACCCGGCTTCCTGTTCCAGTATTTCACCTTGCCCATCGGCATGGCGCTGACCAAGCTGGTGTCCAACATCTGCTTCACCATCGCCGGCTGCTGCCTGTCGGGGGCCATCGTCGCCCGCTACGGCCGCAAGGTACCCCATGTGGGCATCGGCGTGCTGGCAGGCGGCGGCCTGGCGTCATTTTGCTGGTTCCTGTTCGTCGAGCCGGATCTCACCTGGCGCATCCTGGCGATGAATTTCGCCTTCGGTGGCATCAGCCTGCTGGTCGCCGCCGAATTGCGGCCGGTGCGCAACAATGGCCCAACCGAGAAGATCCTGTTCCTACTGTCCCTGCTGTCGGGCCTGAATTTCTTCGTGCGCACCCTTGTCGTCGTCATCGCGCATGGGCCGTTCACCAGCTATGACGGTTTCTACGGTTCGTCCTACTGGACGACGGCGTTGCTGTCGCATGCGCTCTTGTCGCTGCTGATCGCGCTTTGTCTGTTCACCGCCGCCGCACTCGACGTGATGAAGGCGCTCAAGGCCGAGACGCATACCGACCCGCTGTCGGGCCTGCTCAATCGGCGCGGCTTCGAGGAGCGCGCCGAGTTCCTGTTGCAGCGTTGCGCGGCGGCGAAGTTTCCGGTCGCGCTGGTGCTGGCCGACCTCGACCATTTCAAGGCGCTCAACGATGTGCACGGTCATGCCGCCGGCGATCGGGTGATCGCCGATTTCGCCGCCAAGCTCCGGTCCGCCACCGGCGCGCGGGGTGCCGCCGGGCGCATCGGCGGCGAGGAATTCGCCGTGCTCTTGCCGTTGAGCGATCTCGCCGCCGCGCGGCTGTTCGCCGAGGCCGTGCGCACGCTCTATTCGGCAGGCGGCATCGACGGGCTCCCCGCCGGCACCAAGGTCACCGCCAGCTTCGGCGTGGCGGCCCGCAGCGGCGAGGAAGCGCTGGAACCCTTGATGCGACGTGCCGACGAAGCGCTCTACAAGGCCAAGAAGAACGGCCGCGACAGTGTGCGCCTTTCCTTTGAACGGCCGGAGGCGGTGTTCGTGCCGGAGCCGTCCAGAGCCGGATGATTTCAGGGCGAATCGACCTGAAATCTGAATCCGTCCCAATCAAAAGAGATAGAGCATGATGTCGTCCGAGAACCGCTTCACACTTTTCGGGGAATGCGAAAAAAGATGAGCGGCGCCAACTTCATCCTGCTGATCAATCTGTCGGTTGCCGGCCTGCTGGCGGCATCCTTCATGGCGGTCGCGTTCCATGATGCCGGCCGCGTCCCGGCACGATGGTTTGCATCGGGCTATGTCCTGGGCATGGCCTACTCGGCCATCGAATTCAGCATTCCCGCCTTCACCGATGCCCGGCTGCCGGTGGTGACCGCCTTCGCGGTTTTCCTCGGCGCCACAATTGCCTTCAATGCCGGACTGGCCCGCAAATACGGCGTCGCGCCGCCGTGGCCGGCGATGCTGTTCTTCCTGCTTGCCGCCACCATCGCGGTCTATCTCGTCCAGGACCTGCCGCGCCAGTCGCTGGCGCGCATGATGGCCTACCAGCTTCCCTATGCCGTGATGCAATTCGTCGGGCTGGCCATCGTCTGGTCGTCGAGGCAAAGGCATGGCCGACTCGATCGCATCCTGATGGCCGTGCTGGCCGCCAGCGGGCTCCAATTCGCCTCAAAGCCGTTCATCGCGCATGCGCTTGGCGGCTGGGGGGCCAATCCGCAGGCCTATCTGCAAAGCAACTACGCGCTGGTTTCACAATCGCTCGGCACTGTCTTTGCCCTGGCACTGGCGCTGCTGATGTTGGCCATCCTGGTTCGTGACGTGCTTGCCGAAGTGACGTCCAAGTCGGAGACGGACACGCTCTCGGGATTGCTCAATCGTGGTGCCTTCACGCGACAGGCCGAGCTCGCGCTGCTTGGCGCCCTGCGGCAAGGCGTGCCGGTCGCCCTGGTCATCGCCGATCTCGATCATTTCAAGGGCATCAACGACAGTTTCGGCCATGCCTCCGGCGACCGCGTGATCGAGACCTTTGCCGGTTTCCTGCGCGAAGCCGCCGCCGGCCACCATGTCGCGGGCCGCCTCGGCGGCGAGGAGTTCGCAATCATCCTGCCCGGGACCAACCTCGCCGCCGGCCGGTTGTTCGCCGAAGGCACGCGCAGCGCTTTCGGCGCGCTGCCCATCGACGGGCTGCCCGTGGACAATCGCTGCACGGCGAGTTTCGGGGTCGCCGAACTTCATCCGGGCGAGGAGATTGCCGATCTCATGCGGCGCGCCGATGAGGCGCTCTATCAGGCGAAGAATGCCGGCCGCGACTGCGTACGCATCTCCGCCGGGCCGGCGGATGTCCAGGTGTCGGCCGGGTCGGAAGCCAGCGCTAGCGGCAGGGGCTGAGTTCGGGCATTTCGCCGTCGGACAGTCCGTACATGTAGCTGCGGCCTTTGATGAAGACCGGCGGCCGGTAGCAATCGCTGTAGCCCGATATCTCGTCGGATTCGTTCTGGTAGATCACCTTGGGCTGGCCGGCACTGGTGTAGTCGGACAGTTGCTTGGCCAGTCTGCCCTCACCGACGAGGATGCGCTTGTAGCCGGCGGCGCTGTCGATGACGAGATTGCCGAAGGAATCGGCGTAGACGCGGTCCTGATGACGGGTCCCGGCGAGCGCCGGCACAGCCAGGCCGGCAACCGAAGCCGCCATGATGATCGCCGCAAGGCGCGATCTGCCAGAGTTCGAACGCATGGCGTCCTCCGTGTTCGAGGTTTGATGGGATGCATGTCGTTGCCCAAACCGCCGACGCACTTTGGAGCGACATGCACAGCCTCCTCGAATCAGAAATTAACCTTTTCTTAACCTTTGTTAAGAGGCCAGCGCGTTTGTCGGCGATGTCTCGACAAACATGGTTAATATCCGTCTGGACAAAAACCGGGCGGCCATCATTCGGCCATGCTTGGCCGCACCATCGCGGCCGGCATCGAAGCGATCCGAGGGTAACGCTGGGGCAACCTTGATCTTGGCGCGGCATCGTGGCTAGTCTGCCGCGCGGGAGGACAGCATATGGCGTTACGCGGGACGGTTTGGGTGTCCGTTTTCCCGTTGCTCGCCATCGTTGCCGCGTGCGTGCCTCAGGATGGCGCGCCGAAGGCGGCCAACACCGTCCCGCCCCCGCCGGCTCTGCAGTCCGTCGCGGCCCCGCCGCCCTCGGCACCGGCGACCAAGATCACCACCGACCTGACCGCGCCGCGATCCGGCATCGGCACGGCCACCTACAGATGCGGCAACAACGGCATGATCACCATCCAGAATCTCGGCTCGTCATTGCATGTGGTCGGACCCGATGGCGCGACCGAGGAGTTCGCGGCGTCGCCCGCCAATCAGTCCAGCCGCTACCAGGAGGCAGCGACGCATGACGCAATCGTGATCGACGGGCGCGAGGCGCTGGTGATGAAGAGGGGCTCGACGCCACAGACCTGCAGGCGATAAGGCCTGCGTAAACCGCGGCGGCCTATCGCACTGCAGCGAACGCTGTGCCGGCTTCTAATCGATTGAGGCGAACGGCCGCCGGTTTGTCAGACTAAATGACGTTTCCAAAACGATTTTCTGGCTTTGACGCGGTGCAAAAAGAGCATTAGAAACCGGCTGTCCGAAGTCGCAACCGAAAGCGGCAATGCCGCATTTCCACCTGGGGCTCCAGAGACGCCGAACTGGGGGAGCCATGAGCAAATCACCAGCCACCCGCGAATTCGCCCGGCGTGAACGGCCACTTTCGCCGCACCTGAGCGTGTACCGGCCGCCGATCACCATGACGATGTCGATCATCCATCGCATCACCGGTGGCGCGCTTTATTTCGGCACGCTGCTGGTCGCGGCCTGGCTGATGGCGGCGGCAAGCTCGCAACCGGTTTTCGACTGGGTCAACTGGGCCTTCGGCACATGGCTCGGCCGGCTCATCCTGTTCGGCTACACCTGGGCGCTGATGCATCACATGCTGGGCGGCGTGCGCCACCTGGTCTGGGATACCGGCACCGGCCTCGAAAAGCACACGGCCTCCAGGATCGCCTGGGCAACGCTCGCGGGCTCGATCCTGCTCACATTGCTGATCTGGGTCGCCGGCTATATGGCGCGAGGAGCCTGACCATGAGTACTGGCAAGACCGACATGCGCACGCCGCTGGCGAAAGTCCGCGGCCTCGGCTCCGCCCGTGAGGGCACCGGCCACTTCTGGCGCCAGCGTCTCACGGCCATCGCCAACATCCCGCTGACACTGTTCTTCGTCGGGTTCCTCATCGCGCTCAACGGCGCCGGCTATGCGGAGGTGCGCGCGGCACTTGCCAATCCGTTCGTCGCCCTTGTGCTGGCCCTGGTGCTGGTCTCCGGCCTTATCCATATGCGGCTCGGCATGCAGGTGATCATCGAGGACTACGTGCATGGCGAAGGCATGAAGCTGGCGCTCATCGCGCTCAATACATTTTTCACTGTAGCGGTTGGCGTCGCCTCGATCTTCGCCCTGCTCAAACTGGCATTCGGAGGCTGAGTTGGCCAAGGACGCGAAATCAGCCAACACGGCAGGCTACACCTTTGTCGATCACAAGTTCGACGTGGTGGTGGTCGGGGCCGGCGGTGCCGGCCTGCGCGCCACGCTCGGCATGGCCGAGCAGGGCCTGCGCACCGCCTGCATAACCAAGGTGTTCCCAACCCGCTCGCACACGGTGGCGGCGCAAGGCGGCATTGCCGCCTCGCTGTCCAATATGGGCCCGGATTCCTGGCAATGGCACATGTACGACACCGTCAAGGGGTCGGACTGGCTCGGCGATGTCGACGCCATGGAATATCTGGTGCGCGAGGCACCGGCGGCGGTCTACGAACTCGAGCACTATGGCGTGCCGTTCTCGCGCACCGAAGAGGGCAAGATCTACCAGCGGCCGTTCGGCGGCCACATGATGAACTACGGTGAAGGCCCGCCGGTGCAGCGCACCTGCGCCGCCGCCGACCGCACCGGCCACGCCATCCTGCACACGCTTTACGGCCAGTCGCTGAAGAACAACGCGCAGTTCTTCATCGAGTATTTCGCGCTCGACCTGATCATGGAGCCGGACGGCACCTGCACCGGCGTCGTCGCCTGGAATCTCGATGACGGCACCATCCACCGCTTCTCGGCCAAGATGGTGGTGCTGGCGACCGGCGGCTACGGCCGCGCCTATTTCTCGGCCACCTCGGCCCACACCTGCACGGGCGACGGCGGCGGCATGGCATCGCGGGCCGGCTTCCCGCTGCAGGACATGGAGTTCGTGCAGTTCCACCCGACCGGCATCTATGGCGCCGGCTGCCTGATCACCGAAGGCGCGCGCGGCGAGGGCGGCTACCTCGTCAATTCCGAAGGCGAGCGCTTCATGGAGCGCTACGCGCCGTCGGCCAAGGACCTTGCCTCGCGCGACGTCGTCTCACGCTGCATGACGCTGGAGATCCGCGAGGGCCGTGGCGTCGGCAAGAAGAAGGATCACATCTTCCTGCATCTCGACCATCTCGATCCGGCCGTGCTGCATGAGCGGCTGCCCGGCATCTCGGAATCGGCAAAGATCTTCGCCGGCGTCGACCTGACCAAGGAGCCGATCCCGGTTCTGCCGACGGTGCACTACAATATGGGCGGCGTGCCAACCAATTACTGGGGCGAGGTGCTGAACCCAACCGCGGAGAACCCGGACCGGGTGTCGCCCGGGCTGATGGCGGTCGGCGAGGCCGGCTGTGCCTCGGTGCACGGCGCCAACCGGCTGGGCTCGAACTCGCTGATCGATCTGGTGGTGTTCGGCCGCGCCGCGGCGATCCGCGCCGGCCAGGTCATCGACCGCAAGGCGGCGATCCCTTCGCCCAACGAAGCCTCGGTCGAGAAGATCATGGATCGCTTCGACGGGCTGCGCCACGCCAATGGCTCGACGCCGACGGCGGTGCTGCGCGAGAAGATGCAGAAGGCGATGCAGGAAGACGCCGCCGTGTTCCGCACGCAGGACTCGCTGGAGAACGGCTGCAAGCGCATTTCGGAAATCTGGGGCGAGCTCAAGGACATCAAGGTCTTCGACCGCTCGATGATCTGGAATTCCGACCTGGTCGAGACACTGGAACTGGAGAACCTGATGGCCAATGCCATCACCACGGTCTACAGCGCCGAGGCGCGCAAGGAGAGCCGCGGCGCGCATGCGCGGGAAGACTTTTCCGCGCGCGACGATGCCGCCTGGCGCAAGCACACGCTGGCGAGGGTGAGTGAGGACGGCAAGGTGACGCTCAGCTACCGGCCGGTGCACACCGAGCCGCTGCTGGCCGAAAAGGACGGCGGCATCAGCCTCGCCAAGATCGCGCCCAAGGCCAGGGTGTACTGACGATGGCGCTGGCGGCGACGGGATATTCCGGCACGCCTCTTCCGGCCAAGCTCGGCCTGAAGGACGGCATGACCGCGGCCTTTATCGCGCTGCCGCCGGAACTCGACGGCCTGACGGACGCCGTCGCCTTTGCCGAAGTCGACCGGCTGGCCGATTGGTCCGGCATTTCCGGTGTTGCTCTCAAATACGACGCTGTCCACGCCTTCACCAGGCAGCGCGCCGAGATCGAGAATCGCTTGGGCGATGTCGAGGCGGCGATCAAGCGCGATGGCATGGTCTGGGTGTCCTGGCCGAAAAAGGCATCGAAAGTGCCGACCGATGTCACCGAAGGGGTCGTGCGCACTGAAGCGCTGAAGCGCGACCTTGTCGACGTCAAGGTCGCCGCAGTGAATGAAATCTGGTCCGGGCTGAAGCTCGTCATCCGAAAGGACCTGAGGTAATGGTCGAACTCACGCTTCCCAAGAACTCGAAGATCCAGCAGGGCAAGACCTGGCCGAAGCCGGAGGGCGCCACCAATCTGCGGGAATACCGCATCTACCGCTGGTCGCCGGACGATGACGAGAATCCGCGCATCGACACCTATTTCGTCGACATGGACGATTGCGGGCCGATGGTGCTCGACGCGCTGCTCTGGATCAAGAACAAGATCGACCCGACGCTGACCTTGCGCCGCTCCTGCCGCGAAGGCATTTGCGGCTCCTGCGCCATGAACATCGACGGCTCCAACACGCTGGCCTGCACCAAGGGCTGCGACGACATTTCCGGCGCCGTGAAAGTCTATCCGCTGCCGCATATGCAGGTGGTCAAGGACCTGGTGCCCGATCTCACCAATTTCTACGCCCAGCACGCCTCGATCGAGCCGTGGCTGAAGACGGTGTCGCCGCAGCCGGCCAAGGAATGGCTGCAGAGCCATGAGGACCGCGAGAAGCTCGACGGGCTCTACGAATGCATCCTGTGCGCCTGCTGCTCGACCTCGTGCCCGAGCTACTGGTGGAACGGCGATCGCTATCTCGGCCCGGCGACGTTGCTGCAGGCCTATCGCTGGCTGATCGACAGCCGCGACGAGGCCAAGGGCGAGCGGCTCGACAATCTCGAAGACCCGTTCCGGCTCTACCGCTGCCATACCATCATGAACTGCGCGCAGACCTGCCCCAAGGGCCTCAACCCGGCCAAGGCGATCGCCGAGATCAAGAAGATGATGGTCGAACGGCGCGTCTGACGCCGACTATCTTGCCCGCCCTTGGGGCGGGCTGTGGTGTCGGCAAGGTCGGATCGTCCGGTCGCCGGCAGTGTTCCCTTCGCCAGCCAGTTGTCGGGGCCTTGCATTCGCCTGCCGTGACATACAATATCCATACATCTGGATCGCGAGGCGAAGGCAATGGACGACAATCAGGCTTCATGGACGCCGGTCATCCGCAAGGGCGACGGGCCGGTCTACCTCGCCATTGCCGATGCCCTGTCGGCTGATATCGTCTCGGGCCGGCTGGCCGGCGGTTTCAGGCTGCCGCCGCAGCGCGCGCTGGCGGATGCGCTCGGCATCGATTTCACCACGGTCAGCCGCGCCTATGCCGAGGCGCGCAAGCGGGGCCTGATCGACGGGCGGGTCGGGCAGGGCACCTATGTCCGGGCTCGGCGACCGAGCGAGGGACGAGGTGTCTCGACCGGCCTTGTCGACATGAGCATGAACCTGCCACCCCGGTTCGAGGATGCCGGGCTGGTCGCGCGAATGTGGGATCGAATTGCCGATCTGCGGGCGGATGACGGGCTGGGCCTGCTTCTGCGCTACCAGGAGGCCGGGGGAACCGCGCGCGACCGCGCCGCGGGCGCGCGCTGGCTTTCACCGAGGCTCGGCGCCATTCCCGCGGAGCGGCTTCTGGTCTGCCCCGGAGCACAGGGCGCGCTGCTGGCGCTGGCCGGCGTGCTCGCCGGACCCGGGGAGACGATCTGCGTCGAGGCCCTGACCTATCCCGGCTTCCGGTCGCTTGCCGCGCATCTCAGGATCAATCTCGTCGGCGTGACGATCGACGAGCATGGACTAATTCCCGAAGCATTCGAGGCCGTGTGCGCGGAACATCGGCCAAAAGCACTCTACTGCACGCCGACCCTGCACAATCCGACGACCGCGACCCTGCCTCTCGGCCGTCGCGAGGCCCTGATCGAGATTGCCCGCCGCCATCAGGTGCCCATCATCGAGGACGATGCCTACGGTGCCTTGCCGGCCGACGCCGTGCCGCCGCTGGCCGCGCTCGCGCCGGATCTCGTCTATCATGTCGCGGGCCTGGCGAAATGCCTGTCCCCAGCCTTGCGGATCGCCTATCTCGTGCCGCCGGATGGCCGCTCCGCCGCCAGGGTGGCGAGCGCCATAAGGGCGACCGCCTCCATGGCCTCTCCCCTGACGGCCGCGATCGCGACCCGCTGGATCGAGGAGGGCACCGCCGACGCGGTCCTTGCCGCGATCCGCGAGGAGTCGCGTCGCCGGCAGGCGATCGCCGCCGCCATCCTGCCGCCCGGCTTCGGACAGGCCGACCCGCAGGGTTTCCACGCATGGCTGCGGCTGGCCGGTCCCTGGACGCGGGGCGAGTTCACCGCGCGCCTGCGCTCGGCCGGCATCGGCGTGGTGGCGAGCGACGCCTTCGCCATCGCCTCGCCGCCCGAGGCTGTCCGCCTTGGGCTTGGCGCGGCCGCCAATGAAGACGATCTGCGTGACAGCCTGCGGATCGTTGCGGACCTTCTGTCGCAGTCGCCGGCCATGTCGTCGATGGTGGTTTGATCTTGTAGGGATTGCTCTTGACAATGTATGCATACATACCACATACATTGTGCAATCAATGACGCCATGGGGACCAGCAAGTTCTGCCGCCGCACGCGGGCGAGTGACCGCGAAAGGGCAGGGTTTCCACGCGCCGCAGACAAGGGCAAAACAAATGGTTCAGGATCGCGAATGGCCTCCCCTCTCACCGATTGAGACGGGCATAAGGGGGCGGTGTCCGCGCTGTGGCGAGGGACATCTGTTCGAGGGCTTCCTGAAGCTGCGCAAAGGCTGCGAGGTCTGCGGGCTCGACTATTCGTTCGCCGACCCCGCCGATGGCCCGGCTTTCTTCGTGATCTGCTTCGCATGCGTGCCGAGCGTAGTGCTGGCGCTCTGGATCGAGGTGCGCTTCGAAGCGCCCTACTGGGTGCATCTCTTCACCACCTTGCCGTTCATGCTCCTGACCTGCATCCCGCCGCTGCGACCGCTGAAGGGATGGCTGGTGGCCAGCCAGTATTTCTACAAGGCGGAGGAGGGCCGGATGGTGACGCCGCTGATCCCGCCGGCGTCCGCCGTGGGGGCTGGTTCGTCCGCGACCTTGCCTGGCGACGACAGGCGGTGACGACAGCAACCGCGAAAATGACGGTTGAACGGCGCGATCGGTGGCGGCTATAGGCATTGGATCAAATGGCCGCTGCCCGCGGATTTTTCACCCAGGGCTTGAGTAGAAGGCTGTTGTAGCCTTTGTTCGGCTCGCGTGTCGAACGCTGTCAGTTCAGATGGCTCGGCGGTTCTGGCTGATTGCGCAGCGGCCCGCCTGTCTGGGCTGCTCCTGCTTGATGAGTGGCCGACCGCGCCTGATCGTTGTTTCCAGGCACGCTCCCCGCCAAGGCAAGGTTTTTTGGCGAACTTATATTAGAAGTGACGCAAGTAATTGACTCTTGATGCGCGGAGCCTTGCAGCATCGACTTAGTATAGTTTTAAGCGGTTCGCGATATCCATTTTTGGCATCGTCGATCGAGAGCAAAGTTATGCGCGGCTTCATCTTGAATCGGTACTCAGTATCCGGGCCGTTGATAAGCGCAGCAACAGTGGGATCGCTCACTTGGCTTGTCTCGCTGATCTATCTTCAGGAGAAGGGGCTGCTTGCTGCTGCCGGCCTAGGGATCTTAATCGCGCTTGTTTCGATGGAAAGATTCCGGGACAAAAAGGCAGGCCAGAAGAAAACCGGGTGGTTCAGGCTCTATTTCGCGCTTTTCCCCGGCTTTCTATTCCTTGTCTATATCTATCTCGAAAGCGCCTTCGGCTATTTTGATTGGGGTGCGATGTTGATGCATGTCGATGCGGGTATCCTCACGCCCGGTGTCGTCTTTGAATATCTGATGCATACCGGCAGTACGATACTGGTCATTGCAGTCGTTCTCTTCGGCCTTGGCGCATTGAAGGCGCGTGGCACGCTGACAAGAGGATTGGACGTTGCCCTGATGGCGTTCTTCCTGGCGGCGAACCCGATGCTGATGCGTCCGATCTCGGCGGCGATCCATCCCAATCCGTTGCATGATTTTCTGATCACGCGGTTCGTAGACATCACTTCGTTGACAGAGCCAGAATCAGGCATGGCGTCCGTGGCGGCCGCGCCAAGGAACCTGGTCCACATCTTCATCGAGAGCGCCGAGCGCACTTACGTGAACAAGGCGGAGTTCGGAGACGTCATGGATCCGTTGCTCGAATTCGACAAGCGCGGTCTTTCGGCGACGAACATGGTGCAACTCGCCTACACCAACAACTCCATGGCCGGAATGGTGGCAGCGAACTGCGGAACGCCGTTACTGATGACCTATTTCACAACGCGCCAATATCTGGAGGAGAATTCGCAATTCCTGCCGGGCCTGACATGCCTGGGCGATGTTCTAAGGGCACGAGGCTATCGGCAGAACTTCATTTCCGGTTGGCCGCTCGGCTTTACCGGTCAGGGGGCATTCTACGCTTCCCATGGCTACTCTTCGCTTCTCGGGGGAGCCGATGTGGTGGCCGCCGTCGGCGGGCCTGGCAGCTCATTCGGCGCCGACGACGCCCAGGTTCTGGATATGAGCCTCGACGTCTTGCGGCGCGCGCAGCAAGGCGGCAAACCGTTCTCGCTGACGATCGCCGTCAGCGGCGGCCATGCGATGGATGGCTATCTGACCGACAAATGTATCGGCAAGACGGGACTTTCCTCGCAGGCCCCCAACATTCTCCATGCCGTGAAATGCACGAACATGCTTATCGCGGACTTCATCCATAAAGCCGAGGCCGAAGGCCTGATGGCAAACACCGTTCTGGTGCTGCAAAGCGACCATCTTAGTGCTCCAAGCACTGTGACGGATCGTTTGAACAAATATGAACGGCGCAACTTTTTCTCTCTCTCGGGCACAGGCATTCCTGCCAAAGTGTATGCTGGGCTTTCGGGCACGATCGACATATTTCCGACCATTCTGGATGCACTGGAGGTGCCGCTGACGAATGACCAGGCTGGCTTTGGCGTTTCGCTGCTCGGGGACCGACCGACGCTGACCCAGGTGTTTGGACAAGCCCAGTTCGACGATGCGATCTATGCCGAGGATGTGCTCGTCAGATCGTTCTGGCAGTTGAAACCGTCACGGGCTGACGTGGCGTCCGAAGTCGAGTTGGACTAGATGCCAAGGCGCGCTACGTGCATATGTGTTGGACGCCAAATCGCGCCTTGAAGTCCGCCGCCTGGTCGAGCGGAAAGCCGGGCGCGGGAGATGGGGTCCGGTCTCATCGCCCGCAATCGCGCACTATTTCGAAGCACGCTATGGTCACCACGAAATGAACCTTGCCGCCACGGTCAGGGATGAGGCCCGCCAAGCGCGCAAATATGCCGTTGCAACCGAATTTTACCGCCGGGAGGCTGAACAACTTTCATGAGCGAAGACCTTCCCATCCTCAATCCCGTCGAAGCGCGCGTGCTCGGTTGCCTGATCGAGAAGAAGGAACTCACGCCTGATGTCTACCCGCTGACGCTCAACAGTGCACTTGCCGCCGCCAACCAGAAGACGGCGCGCGAGCCGGTGATGGCGCTGGAGCAGACAGAGGTGCACCGGGCACTGAAGCTGCTCGAGCAGAAGGGGCTGGTGCGGCAGATGTTCGGCTCGCGCGTCGAGCGCTACGAACATCAGATGGCGCAGCGCTTCTCGCTGACCACGCCGCAGAGCGCGTTGCTTGGCCTGCTGTTGCTGCGCGGACCGCAGACGGCGCATGAGCTCCTGGCGCGAGCCGAGCGCATGGCGCGGTTTGCGTCGATCGAAGACCTGCGCGGCGAACTCGACATGCTAATCGGCCGCCGGCCGCCGCTGGTCCAGGAAATACCGCGGGGGCCGGGACAGCGCGAGGACCGTTACGTGCATCTTCTCGCCGGCCCGGTGGACGTCGCGGTGCTATCGGCGCAGCGCAATGCGCCGGCCCAGCCTCATTCCGACCTGGAAGCGAGGCTGGAGGCGCTGGAGCAGGAAGTCGCCGCACTCCGCGCCCGGCTTGACGCGCTGGGCGGTTGAAGCCGCGAGGCTGCGTGCCGGCATCGAGCCGCTGACCGGCGGAGCCGGCCAGGCGCCTCACTTCCTGCCATAAACGCCGCTCATTTCCCCGTCAGGGGCGATCAGCCGCAGCTGCCCGCCCTCCAGTCGCCAGCGCAGCGAAACCGGCTTCAAATCGCCCGGCTTGAATTTCCACAGGCCTGTCAAATCGGGCAGGCAGCCATTGACGGATTTGTAGCTTCCAGCCGTTGGCGTGAAGACCAGGGTCGAACCCCGTACCACGGTCTTGCCGGTCTTCAGGGTAAGCCTCATGGCTGACGCTCCCCAGGGCGCGGCGGCCGCTTCAGGTCGCGGTGGTCGGCAACGGTTCCACCGAGAGCGATGGACAGCAGATAGACGCGTGGATTGAAGCCCGCCGACGCGAGACCCGACAGGGTCTTGAACAGTTGCAAATGATACATCGAACCCCCTTATGGTTGTTTCGGCTTGCGGCTCCGGGTCGGAAGCGCGCCGCAAACTAGGTCCGGGGAATGAGGCCAGCTTGGACGCAGCGGCCCTAAAAACGGCCCAAACGGCCCTGTATTGACGTTTTCGGGGTCACAGCGCATATGCGCGCTCTGGCATGGGGGGGCCGATGACGGCGACGATGGGGCCAACCGCCTCGTTTCGACTGATTACCGACATGGTTCCCGAGCGGGACCGTATCGAGGTCATGCGCGAGGTCTATGGCCGCACGGTGCTCAAGGTCGACCTCGATCCGCTCGGTCCCACCCAGGTCGACATGAAGGTGCGCGCGCTGCCGGGTCTTGGCATCGCCACCGGCACCTCCTCGGAATTCCGCGTCCATCACTCGACATCGCTGATCGAAAGCGACGATCTCATCCTACTGGCGGCTCTCGACGGCGCGAGCGTCATGAAGCATCGCGGTCGCGAAGAGGCGGTCGGCAACGGCCAAGCGCTGATGATGAGCGGAGAAGAGGTCGGCCTCAACGTCATCCAGCCCGGCGGCTTTCGCTTCGTCAATATGAGCTTTTCGCTTAGAGAGCTTTCACCGCTGATCGGCGATCCGGCCCGGGCCCTGATGCAGCCCCTGGCGACCGGCAGCGGGCCGATGCGGTTGCTGCTCGACTATGTCCAGTCGCTCCAGGATTCCGGCGACGCGCTGACGCCGGAGACCTGGCGTCTGGCGACGGCGCATATGTTCGATCTCGTGGCGCTGGCCATGGGGGCGACCCGGGAGGCGGCCGAAATCGCGCGCGGGCGCGGCGTGCGCGTGGCGCGGCTGCGTGCCATCAAGGCCGATATTGCGACCCATGGCGGGCACGGCGGCCTGTCGGCCGAGGACATCGCCCGTCGTCACCGCCTTTCGGCCCGTTATATCCGGAAGCTGTTCGAGGGTGAGGGGACGTCGCTATCGGACTTCATGCTCGGCCAGCGCCTGCTGCGTGCGCATCGCATGCTTTCAGATCCGCGCCACTCAGGCCGCAGCATCACCGCGATCGCCTTCGAGGCCGGCTTCAACGACCTGTCCTATTTCAACCGGGCGTTCCGGCGCCGCTACGATGCAACGCCGTCCGATGTGCGGGCGGGGGCGTCGAAGAGTTGATTCTCAACCGCGAACGCCAGCCGGGAAGCTGGCGCCCGCAATCAAGGTCGTGTTGCTCCGACTCTTGTCCTGACGCATCCCCAAGGGAAAGCGCTACGCGCTTTCCCGGGAAAACCGTTTCATATTTATCCAGGAATTGGTCTAGCCAAGCCTGGCGTCGAGCGACACTTTTATGGCGCCAAGAGCCTTGGAGACCGGGCATTCGGCCTTGGCCTTCTCGGCCAATTCCTTGAATTTCGCCGCATCGATGCCGGGCACCTTGCCGACCAGCGTGATCGCGCTGCCGGTGATGCCGGTGCCCGGGACCAGCGTCACCACGGCCTTGGCGTCGAGTTCGGCGGCGGGCGTGCCGTTCTCGGCCAGGAAATGCGAAAGCTGCATGGCGTAGCAACCGGCATGGGCGGCCGCGATCAGCTCTTCCGGATTGGTGCCGGATTTGCCGCTTTCATCCTCGAAGCGCGCCTTGAACGAATAGGGCGTGCCTTTCAAGGTTCCGCTCTGGCTGTCGAGCGTGCCCTTGCCTTCTTTCAGATTGCCTTTCCAGACGGCGGTGGCGGTGCGGTCCATGAAGTCCTCCTTGGCCTCGATTGCGCCGGCCCGGCGCCAGCGTTCCTGCCAACTATAGCGCGGGCGCCGGCGAAGGCCACCGCGCGATGGCCGCGGAAACCGCGACATTGGTGTCGCGCCGAAATTTTTTCTGAAAAAAGCGCGTGCGAAAATGTCGACTTCCATCCGGCCCGGCCGTCCTGGGGGCGGCCATGGGATTTGTGGCCGGATGGAGGTTCACATGGACAATCTGTTTTTCGCGCTATGGGCGCGGCCAGGCCAAAAGGCCGTGCGACAGGAAGACTTCTGGCGCGATCCGCCCGCGCCCGGCCTCGGCAGGCTGCTGGCGGCTGTTGCCATCATCGGCGCCGCGGCATGCCTTCTCGACCGCACGGCCGCGGTCGACGGCAAGGCTGACACGCCCATCGCCGCATCCTATGGTTCATCGCGGCACGGGAGCGCGCAATGAAATATGTCTGCCTGGTCTATGGTGAGGAAAAAGACCTCCATGCATTGACCGTGGAGCGTGGGGCCAAGCTCGACGCCGATTCGCTGGCCTATGACAGGTCCTTGGACCAACAGGGCAAGCTGATCATCGCGCAGGCGCTGCAGTCGGTGAAGACCTCGAAGTCGGTGCGACGGCGCAGGGGCAAGCGCCTTGTCACCGACGGCCCTTTCGCCGAAACCAAGGAGCAGTTGCTTGGCTTCGTCATGGTCGAGGCGGACACTCTCGAGGAAGCGCTGGACATCGCCGCCGACATTCCGCTGGCCGAACTCGGTACGATCGAGGTCAGGGCGATCTATGACATACCCGGGTCATAGGCGGCGCCTGGCTTTGGCGGTTGGGCCTGCAAATCGGCTTATCCAGTCGCCCAGGCTATACCAGCCGCAAATTGCTTTTTCTTCGCCGGCGGCAATTCTTGCGTGTTGAAGCAACGCGGCAGTTCTCCTATCGTCCCTCGGCTCCTGGGGATTTCGACATGCCTTTCCTGATTGCTGTCCTTGGCGTGCTCGGGGCGGCGGCGCTCTGGTGGTACCGGATGAAGGCCATGAACGACGCCGCGCGCGAGGTCGCCGATGTCGTCGGGCGAGTGCGAGGCAACATCAGGCGCAAGAAGCTGCGCAACCAGGCGGCCCTGTCGCCGCTGACGGCGATCGACGATCCGGTGGTGGCCGCCGCGACGCTGATCACATCGATGGTCTCCGAGAACGGGCCTATCCTGCCGCGGCGAGAAGCCGTCATCCGCGCGGTGATCTCCGAGATCGCCGACAAGAAGAAGACCGACGAGGCGATCATCTACGCCAAGTGGGCGGCCTCACAGATCGACGACACCACTGTCGTCATCGACAAGCTGGCGCCGTTCCTGCGCGAGCGCCTTGACGTATCGGAACGAAACGATCTGCTGCAGATGGTGAACCGTGCGGCCCAAGGCGGCGAGAAGCGGCTCGAAATCGCCGACCAGCGCATGCTGAGGCTGCGGCAGAAGCTGGGTTTCGAGGTGAACTAGGGTGTGCTGATATTCAGGTGAGGCCGGTCTGCGAACGGCAGCTTTCTGCGCTTCCGGTGCTCACGTACTTAAGTACGCTCCGCTCCGGTTCTCGAAAGCTACCGTTCTCGACTCGGCCTGACCTGAATCTCAACACACCCCGGCGCCACCAAGACGACTAGATTGCTTCGCCCTTCAAAAGCCTCGGCGTACCGGCGGACAGCCCTGACGCCTGCCGGATAAAGAATTCCTTCAGGCGCGGCATGCGCTCGACGAGGCCGAGGCCGATGTCGCGAACGGTGCGCAGTGGGGTGATGTCGTTTGAAAACAGCCGGTTCAGCACATCCGTGGTGACGCCCATCTGCACCGTGTCGAAACGGCGCCATTGCTGGTAGCGCTCGAGCACGTCGAGCGCGCCGATGTCCTGGCCGAGCCGGTCCGCCTCGACGATCACCTCGGCAAGTGCCGCCACATCCTTGAAGCCGAGGTTGAGGCCCTGTCCGGCGATCGGATGGATGCCGTGGGCGGCGTCGCCGGCAAGGGCCACACGCGGCGCGACGAAGGCGCGTGCAATGGTGAGGCCGAGCGGCCAGGCGCGCGGCTTGTCGGCGACACGGATCTCGCCGAGCTTCAGGCCAAAGCGCTGTTCGAGCTCATGTTCGAAGACGAGATCGTCGCCTTCCACGAGCGCCTTGGCATCCTCCGTGCGTTCGACCCAGACGATCGACGAACGGTTGGTGCCGTCCTCGTCGGGTTTCAGCGGCAGCGTGGCAAAGGGTCCGGCGGGCAGGAAATGCTCTTCGGCGCGGCCATTGTGAGGCCGCTCATGCGCCACCGTGCAGACGATGCCGGACTGGCCGTATTCCCATTTCACCGTCTTGATGCCGGCCATGTCGCGCAGCTTCGAATTGACGCCGTCCGCGGCGACCAGCAGCCGCGCCGTCAGCGCGGCTCCGTCGGCCAGGTGCACCGATATGCCGGCACCGCCGGTCTCAAAACCCTGCACCGCGACGCCTTCGATGATGTCGATGCCGAGCTTCTCGGCCCTGCCGCGCAAGGCGCCGTTCAACGCCTTGTTGGCGACCATGTGCGCGAAGGGCTCGCCCGGCGCCACTTCCCCGCCGAAGGTCAGGAAGACGGGGCGCACCGGATCGGAGCTGCGCGAATCGGTGATGATCATTTCGGTGATGGCCTGCGCCTGCGGCGCGATCTCGGCCCAGACGCCGAGCTGGTCGAGCATGCGGCAGGCGGCGGCGGCAATGGCCGAGGCGCGGCCATCGCGTTGCCAGACGCCGGCCGGCGCGGCATCGACCAACGCCACGGCAAGACCCGGCCGCGCCTGCTTCAGCGAGACGGCGGCGGCCAGCCCGACATAGCCGGCGCCGGCAACGAGGACATCGAGCCCGGGTCTGGTCTTGGCGTCCGCCTTGCGTTCCATTGTCCTGGCTCCTTGCGCACCGACCGGGCTTGCGCCCTTGACGGCTCGTCCTTCCTGTCGGAAACCGCCATAGCAATTTTGCGGTAAGGTCACAAAACATGACGGCGGCCATGGACGAGCTTCTGCGCATTCTCGACCTCGAGAGGCTCGAACACAATCTGTATCGTGGTCGCAGCCCCCAGGTGGAGTGGCAGCGCGTGTTCGGCGGCCAGACCATCGCCCAGGCGCTGGTGGCGGCGCAGCGCACGGTCGAGCCGGACCGCTTCGTGCATTCGCTGCACGGCTATTTCATGCGGCCGGGCGATATCAAGGTGCCGATCGTCTACGAGGTCGACCGCATCCGCGACGGCGGCTCCTTCACCACCCGACGCGTGCTGGCAATCCAGCACGGACAGGCGATCTTTTCGCTGGAAGCCTCGTTCCAGGTCGATGAAAAGGGGCTCGAGCATCAATTCGCGCTGCCCGACGACGTGCCGCCTCCGGAGGGCCTGCAGACCCAGCGGCAGCTGCTCGAGAAGGCCGAACGTGTACCGGAAGCGGTGCGCCGTTTCTGGGCGCGTGAGCGGCCGCTGGAGCTCAGGCCGGTCAATCTCCAGCACTATGAGAGCCGCGACAAGCTGCCGCCCCGGCAGAATGTCTGGATCCGTCTTGCCGGGCCGGTTCCCGACGACCGCGCGCTGCAATCGGTGCTGCTCGCCTATCTCTCGGACATGACACTGCTCGACACCTCGACCTTCGCGCATGGGCGCGGCCTGTTCGATCCCGATATCCAGGCGGCGAGTCTCGACCATTCCATGTGGTTCCACCGGCCGCATTCGCTTGACGGCTGGCTGCTCTATGCGCAGGACAGCCCTTCGAGTTCGGGATCGCGCGGCTTCAGCCGTGGCACCCTCTATGCCCGTGACGGCACGCTGATCGCCTCGATGGCCCAGGAAGGCTTGATCCGGCTCAAGCGTTGAGCATTGCGAGTCTTGTTTGAGCAGGATGACCGGACAAACGAAAACCGTTTGTCCGAGAAAACCGGCTCCTCCTTTTCGGCGCCATGCCCAAAGCCGGCAAAATAGGCAAAATGGAAAAATTGCATAAATTTTAAGCATGCAGCACGCCGCAGGGATCTGCGCCTGCTGACTTCGGTCACTCCATTCCCTTTGTTTACAACAGGTTAACACGCTGCTTTGGCACTTGGCACGGAGCTTGAATCCTTGGGGGCACTCTCCGGCTCCTTGGGATCGGTGAAGTCGTGCAAACGCGGGGGACCGCAACAGCAAAGGGTGAAACCTTATGAAAATCGTGATGGCAATCATCAAGCCGTTCAAGCTGGACGAGGTGCGCGAAGCGCTTACCGCCGTCGGCATCCAGGGCCTGACCGTCACCGAAGTCAAAGGCTACGGGCGTCAGAAGGGGCATACGGAAATCTATCGCGGGGCGGAATACGCGGTCAGTTTCCTGCCGAAGATCAAGATCGAGGTCGCGGTCAGTGGCGACACGGTCGACAAGGCCGTCGAAGCCATCACCGCCGCGGCCAAGACCGGCCAGATCGGCGACGGCAAGATCTTCGTTTTCGGCATCGACCAGGCGGTGCGTATCCGCACCGGCGAAACAGACACCGACGCGCTCTAAGCGGCGAACACGTATTCCAATGGAGAGTTCAATGAATATTTCTTCCACCTTGAAGACGACGGGACGGGCGGCCCTTCTGGGCTCGCTTGCTCTCGCAGCATTGGGCAGCGTCGCCGCCTTCGCGCAGGAAGCAGCTCCGGCCGCTGCCGCCGCCGCACCGGCCGCCGCCCCGACACCGGTGCTCGATACCGGCAATACCGCCTGGATGCTGACCTCGACGGCGTTGGTGCTGATGATGACCATCCCCGGCCTGGCGCTGTTCTACGGCGGCATGGTGCGCAAGAAGAACGTGCTCGCCACCATCATGCAGAGCTTCGCCATCACCTGCCTGGTGACGATCCTGTGGTTCATGTTCGGCTATTCGCTGGCCTTCTCCGACGGCGGCGGCATGAATGCCTATCTCGGCGGCTTCTCGAAATTCTTCCATCACGGCATCACCACCTCGACGCTGTGGGCGCCCGGGGTCGCGAACATTCCTGAATTCGTCTTCTCGATGTTCCAGATGACCTTCGCCATCATCACGCCTGCCCTCATCGCCGGTGCCTTCGCCGAGCGCATGAAATTCTCGGCGCTGCTGATCTTCATGGCGCTGTGGCTGCTGGTCGTCTATGCGCCGATCGCGCATTGGGTCTGGGGCGGCGGCTTCCTTGGCGCGGCCGGCGTGCTCGACTTCGCCGGCGGCACGGTCGTCCACATCAATGCCGGTGTCGCCGGTCTCGTCTGCGCCCTGGTTCTGGGCAAGCGCGAAGGCTATGGCACCACCAACATGGCGCCGCATAACCTGGTCTATTCGGTGATCGGCGCTTCGCTGCTGTGGGTCGGCTGGTTCGGCTTCAACGCCGGTTCGGAACTGGCGGCCGACGGCCTTGCCGGTGCCGCCATGCTCAACACCCAGGTCGCCACCGCCGCGGCGGCCCTTGCCTGGATGTTCGCCGAATGGATCGTCGCCAAGAAGCCTTCGGTGCTCGGCATCATCTCGGGTGCCGTTGCCGGCCTGGTCGCGGTGACGCCGGCTTCCGGCTTCGTCAACCCGACCGGCGCCTTCATCGTCGGCATCGTCGCTGGCGTGGTCTGCTACATCTCGGCGGTCAAGGTGAAGCACATGTTCGGCTATGACGACTCGCTCGATGCCTTCGGCGTCCATGGCGTCGGCGGCGTGGTTGGTGCGTTGCTGACCGGCCTGCTCGCCGACCCGGCGATCAACAGCCTGTCGTCGGGCGCCTCCGTCGGCAAGCAGCTCTACGGCATCGTCTTCACCATCCTGTGGACGGCGATCGCCACCTTCGTGATCCTCTACATCGTCAAGGCGCTGGTCGGCCTGCGTCCGACGACCCAGGAAGAGGTCGAAGGCCTCGACATCTCCCAGCATGGCGAAGTGGTGCCGTAAGGCCAGCCTCGCCAAGGGGCCGGCGGATCCTCCTCCCGCCGGCCCCATATTTTCACGCAACTTTCCAACTGAAGACCGCGGTTCGGTTTTCACCGGAGTTGCTCCAGAGATCCCGTCGTGACGTTCTCGAAAGAGGCTCACGCATTGAGGCCCGAAGCAATTCGGGCCTCTTTTTTTGGAAAATCGTACGCTTCGAAAAGATGAATGAGGAATCGTTTTTCGGAAGGATCACGTTCGCGTGATCGGCCAAAGGGAAGAAACATAGGGCCTTCCGGCTCCGTACTGGGGTAGCGAGCGCCGTTCCGACGCTCGCTACCAACAGGGAAGGAACCAACTGATGAACATTAAGAACATGTTCCTGGGAGCGCTGGCTCTGTCGATGCTCAGCGGTGTTGCACTTGCTGGCGCGCTCGACGAGCCCGACAACATGGCGCCGTTCTTCACCGATTCCGGCATGAAGACGATGAAGTCGGAAGCGGACTTCAAGGCGGCCTGGGCCGCGACGGCCAAGGACAAGCAGGATGCGATGATGAAGGAGTGCCAGGACGCGGCGATGAGCAAGCCTCATGCCGAATTCTGCGCCAACCTGATGATGTACGCCGGTCACAAATGATCGCGCGGGATCGGGTCCGGAGGGCCCTGATCGCATCGGCGTTTGAAGACAAGAATGGCGGGCTTCGCGGCCCGCCACTCTCGTCCGCGGGACGGCATCGGTAAAAAGCCATGGTTAATGCGGCCTTAACCTTCCCACAGCTAGTCTGACTTCCGAATCTGCCGGAGTGCGTCATGCGCTCTGGCCAGGCAATCTGACGGGGAAGAGCATGCGTTCAGGGGCTTCAGCACCGCTCGCGCTGGCCGATACGGGGCACGGCATCCAGGCTTTCGCGCGGCGCCAGGTCGGCCGTCTGGTCGGTGCCGGCATGTTCCTGGCGGTGGCCTTCGGGGTTGCCAGCCTCGCCACCTGGAACGTTGCCGATCCAAGCTTCTCGCACGCCACCAACAACACCGTCACCAACGCCATGGGCTATGCCGGCGCTGTGTTCTCCGATCTTGCCATGCAGTTCTTCGGCCTTGCCGCGGTTGCCGCGCTGGTTCCGGCCGTGATCTGGGGTTACCTCCTGTTTTCGGCGCGTGGTGTCGACAGGCTGCCCAAGCGCGGGCTGTTCTGGTTCGGCTTCGCGCTGCTCGCCGCCGCCATCGCCGGTTGCATCGTTCCGCCCAAGACCTGGCCGCTGCCCACCGGCCTCGGCGGCGTGTTCGGCGACATGGTGCTCAAGATTCCCGGCGTCCTCATCGGCGGCTATCCGACCGGACTGATCGCCAGCGTGCTCGCCGTTCTGCTGGCGGCACCCGCGCTCTGGCTGTTCGCCTATGGCTCGGCGCTGATCGGGCGCAAGAACGGCTTCGCCGTGATGGAGGAACCGGTCGCGGACCCGCGCGAGGACGATCTTCTGTTCGACAATGACGAGGATGAGGGCGACGAGGGCATATTGGCGCTCGGTGCCATTACCCATTGGTGGCTGTCGTTGCGCGCGTGGATGCATCGGCGCGCGGTGCGCCGCAGGCAGGAGCGGGACGAATACGAGCCGGAGCTGGAGCCGCGCGCCAGCGCCTGGCGCCGCGCCGCCGAACGGGTCGAGTCGGCCGAGTTCGCCGAGCAGCGCATGAGCCAGGATGGGCGCGCCCGCGTCGAGCCGGAATTCTTCGCCGCCATGGTCAATGACCGCAGCGTTTCCGTCGATCCGGATGATGACGATATCTTCGACCGCGACGACGACATGGACGACGAGGGGCCTGTCGTCCAGCGTCGCGCTGGCTCCACCGCCAAGGTGCAGCAGTTCCGCTCCGACGCCGCCACCCGCGTCGAGGCGCCGGCACCACGCCCGGCTCCCGGCGCGCGCGTCCAGCGTGAGGCGCAGACCTCGCTGATCGGCTCGGACAAGTTCGAGATGCCGTCGCTGCATTTCCTGTCCGAACCGAAGAACGTGGCGAAGGACCCGAGCCTGTCGAAGGACGCGCTGGAGCAGAACGCGCGCCTGCTCGAAGGCGTGCTGGAAGATTTCGGAGTCAAGGGCGAGATCATCGCCGTACGCCCCGGTCCCGTGGTCACCCTCTATGAGCTGGAACCGGCGCCCGGCATCAAATCGTCTCGCGTCATCGGCCTTTCCGACGACATTGCCCGCTCGATGAGCGCGATCGCCTGCCGCGTCGCCGTGGTGCCCGGCCGCAACGCAATCGGCATCGAACTGCCGAATGCCAAGCGCGAGACCGTGTACCTGCGCGAGATCATGGCCAGCCGCGACTTCGAGACAACCAAGGCCAAGCTGGCGCTGGCGCTGGGCAAGACCATCAATGGCGAGGCCGTCATCGTCGACATCGCCAAGATGCCGCACGTGCTGGTCGCCGGCACCACCGGCTCGGGCAAGTCGGTCGCCATCAACACCATGATCCTGTCGCTGCTCTACCGGCTCACGCCGCAGGAATGCCGGCTGATCATGATCGACCCGAAGATGCTCGAACTCTCCGTCTATGACGGCATCCCGCATCTTTTGACGCCCGTCGTCACCGATCCGAAAAAGGCGGTGGTGGCGCTGAAATGGACCGTGCGGGAGATGGAGGACCGCTACCGCAAGATGTCCAAGGTCGGCGTGCGCAACATCGACGGTTTCAACGCCCGCGTTCAGCAGGCCGAGAAAAAAGGCGAGAAGATATCGCGCACGGTGCAGACCGGCTTCGACCGCCAGACCGGCGAGGCGATCTACGAGACCGAGAATCTCGACCTCGAGCCGATGCCCTACATCGTCGTCATCATCGACGAGATGGCCGACCTGATGATGGTCGCCGGCAAGGACATCGAAGGTGCCGTGCAGCGCCTGGCGCAGATGGCGCGTGCCGCCGGCATCCATGTCATCATGGCGACGCAACGTCCCTCGGTCGACGTCATCACCGGCACGATCAAGGCCAACTTCCCGACCCGCATCTCCTTCCAGGTCACGTCGAAGATCGACAGCCGCACCATCCTGGGCGAGCAGGGCGCCGAGCAGCTGCTCGGCATGGGAGACATGCTCTACATGGCCGGCGGCGGCCGCATCCAGCGCGTGCACGGTCCTTTCGTCTCCGACGACGAGGTGGAGAAGATCGTCGGGCACCTGAAGCTGCAGGGCGTGCCCGAATATCTCGACGCCATCACCGAGGATGACGACGAGGACGACGACGAGCCATCCGGCAAGGGCGGTTCCGGCGGCGGCAGCGGCAATTTCGAGGATTCCGACGACCCTTACGACCAGGCGGTCGCCGTGGTGCTGCGCGACGGCAAGGCATCGACCAGCTACATCCAGCGCCGTCTCGGCATCGGCTACAACCGCGCCGCCTCGATTATCGAGAAGATGGAAAAGGAAGGCATTGTTGGCCCGGCCAACCATGCGGGAAAACGCGAAATCCTGGTGCCAACCGAAGACGACAAGTTCTGATGAGAAGCCGGCCGCAACCTTGAACCTTGCGGCGCGTTGAAACGAGCAGCACCGTCCGTCCGCCAAACTTCAGCCAAACTGGGGGCTCAGGACAACGACAGATACAGGAATCACCACGAGAGTGACCGCCATGAAAAACGATCTTTCAGCACTCGGAAATTTCGCCCCGACCCGCCGCCAGCTGCTTGGCCTCGGCCTTGTCGCTGCGGGTGCAGCCGCCCTCAATGTGATACCTGGCTTCGAATTGCTGGCCTCGGCGCAGGCCGCCGTGCCCGCAGCCGCGCAGAAGATCGCCGACCATTTTTCCTCGGTCAAATCGATGAGCGGCGAATTCGTCCAGTTCGGCCCCAAGGGCGAGCAGACCGGCGGCAAGTTCTTCCTGGAACGGCCGGGCAAGATCCGCTTCAACTATGACGGAGCGTCGAATTTCCGGGTGATTTCCGACGGCAAGTCGGTGGTCATCCTCAACAAGAAGCTGAACACGTCGGATCTCTATCCGCTATCCAAGACGCCGCTGAAGCTGCTGCTCGACGACCGCATCGACCTCTCCGGCGATCGCGTCAAGAGCGTCAAGGAAGAGGACGACCTCACCACCATCAAGCTCGCCGACAAGTCGGTATTCGGCAATGCGATGATCACCATGATGTTCGATCCGAAAACCTATGATCTGCGCCAGTGGACGATCACCGACGCGCAAGGCAAGGACACCACGGTGATGATCTTCAACACCAAGGAAGGCGTCAGCTTCGCCGCCGACACCTTTGCCATCGACTATACGGCCAACCGCGAGCTGAACACCAAGACGCGCTGATCGCCAACTCTATTCTGCGCCGTTGCGTTTTTGGGCGGACGTTACGGAATGGATCCCAGGGTCTCCGCGACGGCGCTGCGCGCCTGCTTCGCCCCAAGATGACGAAGTTGGGAAGGCTTTGGCCGATCTCGAAGGGTATGCAACATGGCCCGGCTTGTCTTTGTGGCGCCCGGCTGGCAGTTTCGGGGCTGACTCCCTCAAAAGGCGTCTTCTCCGTCAGGATTCATCGGTCCTGGCTGGAAGTACGCTGTCCCGGATTGCCAAATGCCCTTTTCCATCGCCACCTGGAACATCAACTCCGTGCGCCTGCGCATGCCGATCGTCGAACGCCTGCTCGATGAGTACGCCCCCGATGTGCTGTGCCTGCAAGAGACCAAGGTTCCGGACGAACTGTTCCCGGAAAAGGCATTCCGCAAGCTCGGCTACGGGCACATCGCCTTCCATGGACAGAAGGGCTATCACGGCGTCGCCACCGTGGCGCGGCGGCCGATCGAGGTGGTCGAAAAGCGCCGTTTCTGCGAGATCGAGGATAGCCGGCATTTGTCGGTGACTGTGCGCGCCGGCGGCAAGACGATCCTGCTGCACAATTTCTACGTCCCGGCGGGCGGCGACGAACCGGATCCCGAAATCAACAAGAAATTCAAGCACAAGCTCGATTTCGTCGCGGAGATGAACGCCATCCGCGCCGAGCACAACGAGGTGTCCGCTTCGGTGCTGGTCGGCGACCTCAACATCGCGCCGCTCGAGCACGACGTCTGGTCGCACAAGCAATTGCTCAATGTGGTCAGCCATACGCCGGTCGAGACCGAAAACTTCGAGGCGATGCGGCTGGCCGGCAACTGGGTCGACCTGATGCGGCTCAACGTGCCATCGGACCAGAAGCTCTACACCTGGTGGAGTTATCGCGCTCAGGACTGGGAAGCGTCGAACCGGGGCCGGCGGCTCGACCATGTCTGGTCGTCGCCCAACCTGGTGCCGGATTTCGCCGGTTACGAAATCCTGAGGGCGGCACGCGGCTGGGACCGCCCCTCGGACCATGTGCCTGTCATTGCACGGTTCGACCTGGATTAGACCGGAGGCCAAAGGGGTCGTTGAATGGAGATAGTGGCAGCACGAGAGCCGGATGTGACATCGGCGGCCGACTGCCTGGCGGCTGCCTTTGCCGATGATCCGCAGATGGCTTTTTTCTTCTTGGGCGATCCTGCGCAGCGTCAGGCGCTGGTGACGGAGTTCTTCTCGATCCTGATGGCGGCGCGCCTGGCGCTTGGAATGCCTGTGCTGCTGTTAAAGAGCGAGGGTCGCATCCTTGGTGCGGTGATGGGCTATGATACGCGGCGGCCTGAATGGCTTCCAGCTCACCAACAGAGATGGGCTCTGCTTCAGCAAAGGCAGGAATCGATGGCTTCGCGCTTCGAGAGGGCTGACGCCATCAGTGAAGAATACAAGCCGCGGAAACCGCATTTCTACCTTGGCGTCCTTGGCGTTCACCCCTCAATGCAGGGAAAGGGGGCTGGCGGCGCGCTCATCAAGGCTTATTGCGATCTTGCCGAAAGAGATCCTGTCTCGGCAGGGACGTTTCTCGAAACCGCACGACGCAGGAATTTGGCTTTCTATGAACGTTGCGGGTTTCAACTCCTCGGCCAAGGTGAACTTGGGCCCGGGAAGCCATTCTGGTGCCTGTTCCGGCCAAAAGCCGTTCGAGACGGCAATTAGACCTACCCGTCAAACCGCGGCCCCAGCTCCTCGATGCGGGCGATCAAGGCTTGGAAATCGTCGAGGATGCGCTGGTGCAGTTTCACCGCCACCTCGGGATACTCCTCCAGGATGCGGCGGAACATCTTGCGGCTGAGGCGGATCACTTCCGAGTCGATTTCGGCCGACGCGCTGGTCAGCCGGTTGGTGTCGGCGATCAATGCCAGTTCGCTGAGCATCGTGCCGGGGCCGGCCTCGCCGATCGGGATGCGTTGGCCATTCTGCTCGCGATAGAGCACGATGCGCCCGCTGACCACGATATAGGCCGAATCGGCCTCGTCATCCTCGCGGTAGAGCTTGTGGTCGGCCCGCACCACGGTGGTCTCGGCGCCGAAGGCGAGCAGGCGCAGTTGTTCCTGCGTGAAACCCTCGAAGAGCCTCACGGCGGACAGGATGCGGATGTCGTCATCCAACGCCATCTCTAGCTGCGTCCCCGAACGGTCAGTCCAATCCCTCCTTCAGAGCGCCGCGCATCTCCTTGGACGCGCAAAGGACGCTCTGCCATTTTCAATTTTGCGCATCGTGCTTTCCAAAAATCGAAGCGATTTTTGGGCCGATGCGCGGTCGATCCCGAATACCCTCCAACAGGATCGTACCCGACAGCGGTCCCGCCCAGACCGCGCATTGGATAATGAAATGTTTAAGGAACCAGCTTGTAGCCGCCGCTTTCTGTCACAAGAATTTCCGCATTGGAAGGATCGCGCTCGATCTTCTGGCGCAGACGATAGACATGGGTTTCCAGCGTGTGCGTGGTGACACCGGAATTGTAGCCCCAGACCTCCTCGAGCAGCACGTCGCGCGTCACCACTTTCTGGTCGGCGCGATAGAGATATTTGATGATCGAGGCTTCCTTCTCCGTCAGCCGCACCTTGCCGCCGCGCGGGTCGATGAGCAGCTTCTGGCTGGGTTTGAAGGTGTAGGGGCCGACCGAGAACGTGGCGTCCTCGCTCTGCTCATGCTGGCGCAACTGGGCGCGGATGCGCGCAAGCAGCACCGCGAAGCGGAAAGGCTTCGTCACATAGTCGTTGGCGCCGGCCTCGAGACCCAGAATCGTGTCCGAATCGGTGTCGTGGCCGGTCAGCATGATGATGGGCGCCTTGTAGCCGCCCTTGCGCAGGATCTTGACGGCCTCGCGGCCATCCATGTCGGGCAGGCCGACATCCATGATAAGCAGGTCGATGAGGCCGCCGCGTGCCGCCGTGACGCCTTTTGCCGCAGTCGCTTCCTGCTGCACGTCGAATTCCTCGTAGAGGGCGAGTTGCTCGACCAACGTGCCGCGCAGGTCGTCATCGTCGTCGACGATCAGGATGGTGCGTGAAGTCATGGATCAATCCGTTGTTTTGAAAATGAAATTCAGTTGACCGCTGCGTATTTATGCGGAAGCTGGCCGACACAATAGCCGATCACAGTGATTTGTTCAGTGGCACGATCATACAAGAAAAAACACGATCGCAATGCAGCCGGCGCAATTTTGGTAAAACGGCTGCGCGTGCTGACCGTGCGGGCGAGGCCCGGCCACCCCAGCCAGGGCCTTTTGCAGGCCGGCAATGCGGTGTTTGCCTGCGCGTTGGGGCATGGCGGCATCTCGGCCGACAAGCGCGAGGGCGACGGCGCCACGCCGCTGGGCTCGATGCGGATCCTGTCGGGTTATTTTCGGGGAGATCAGTTCGCCGGCGGTCGCCGGACGCGTCTGGCGATGACGCCGATCGGGCCCGATCTCGGCTGGTGCGAGGTTCCTGACGACCGCAACTACAACCGTCCGGTCAAGATTCCCTACCGCGCCAGCCACGAACGCATGCGGCGCGACGACGATCTCTATGATGCCTGCCTGGTGCTCGACTGGAACATCGCGCCACGCCGCAGGGGGCGCGGCAGCGCCATCTTCTTCCACTTGGCGCGTCCCGGTTTCACACCGACGCAAGGCTGCGTCGCGGTGAGCGCACGCACGATGGCGCGGTTGCTGCCGCTGCTGTCGGCCCGGACGGTGGTCAGGGTGGTGAGGTAGGAAAGGGCAGTAGGGCAGTAGGGCAGTAGGGCAGTAGGGCAGTAGGGCAGTAGGGCGTGTCTTCCGGTGCCGCCTTGCATTTCCCCTGCTGCCGTACTGCCTTACTCCCCTATCCCCTCCTCCGGGGCTGCTGCCAGCCGATGTCGAGCAGACCCAGCCGGCCGATCTCGCGGTCCATGGCGCGGGCGATGTCCTTGCGCCCGGCGCCGATGTCGCGCAGCTGGTGATCGGACAGGTCCTCGACGTTCTGGTGAGGAAGGTTGATCGCGACCCTGGCCTGACGCAGCCAGTCGCGGATCGCCGACAGCCGTGCCGGCCGGGCGGTACAGGCGGGGTGAAGAGCGATGTGAGACATGGTGTGATCCGTTCTTCCTGACTTCAAATCCGGTTTGATGGTGTTTCAGTGCGTGCATCATGCCGGATTGAAATCCTGGAAGGAAACGAGTAGTTTTTTCTCAATCATCAAGTTTTATTTGAGGATTGAGGCGCCATGGAACACTTTTCCCGGGTTACGCGCTGATGGCAACCCTGCTGCCGGGAACGCGGGCGTTGAGGACGCTGGAGGCGGCGGCGCGTCACCTCAATTTCACTCGCGCCGCCGACGAACTTGGGCTGACGCCGGCGGCAGTCAGCCACCAGATCAAGGAAATCGAGGATCAGCTCGGCATCGTGCTTTTCACGCGCACCAGCCGCACCATCCGTCTGACGGAGGCGGGCACGGTGCTGTTCGAGGCCGCGACCGACACGCTCGACCTGCTTGGGCGGGCCGTCATGCGGGCGCGCAAGATGGCACGCGGGACGGAGTTTCTGAAGGTAACGCTGGATGCCCAGTTCGCGGCGAAATGGCTGATGCGGCGCGTCGAGGATTTCCGCAAGCAAAGGCCGGGGATCGAGCTCAGGTTCGACATCGCCTACGGGCTGCGTGATTTCGACCTGGATGATGTCGATGTCGGCATCCGCTTCGGCGCCGGCAAGTATCCGGGGCTTTGCGCGCACCGCCTGTTCGACAACATCATCATCCCGGTGTGCAGCCCAGGCCTGCTGGCGTCCGGGCCACCGTTGCGCGAACCGCGCGACCTCTTCCTCCACACGCTCGCCCATATCGAATGGGCGCGGCAGGGGGTGACATGGCCGAACTGGCGCATGTGGATGGCGGCGGCCGGTGTCGACGATTTCGACGACAGCCGCACCGTTGTCTTCGGCACCTCCACGGATGCGGTCCAGGCGGCGCTCGACGGCAACGCCGTCGCACTCGCCGATTTCGCCATGGTGGCGAACGACCTTTCCGAAGGCCGGCTGGTGCAGCCCTTCGCGCTCAGCATCAAGGTCGCGCCCGAATACGCCTATTTCCTGGTCTATCCCCAGGGGATGGTTGACGACCCCCGCATCGTCGCTTTCCGTGAATGGATACTGGAGGAAGTGGCCAGGACGCGAACGACGGACAAGGCATAGATCATCACGGCCAGATTGAGCTCACGACCTGGCATTGTGGCCGAAGATCATGCGGGTGTATTTCTTCCACTTCCATTTCAGGCTTTTGTACAGAAGCGAATGCGGCTTGCCGGAAACGGACGTGTGGAATGCGCCATTTTCGCTTCCCTGTTCAGCGATCGGCCGTTCGAACCACAACATTTCGACCCCCAGCTCTTCGTCCATCTGTTCGATTTGGTGGTCGATCGCCGTGAAGATCTTGTTGCGGTCGACCCAGGCGCAGCGCGCTTCCGCCACCGGCCGGGTGATGAGATAGGAATCGGCACAGCGCGCATGCAGTGCCGGGTAGAGCCTTTGACCCTTCCGCAGTTTCCAGCTCGGTGTGTAGTAGTTGCTGCCATTGCCGAGATAGATGACGGCCTTGCGCTTGGGGCTGCCGAGCTCGGCCAGTCCCTGCCGGAACTTGGCGACGAAGTCGCGGGCGAGGAACACGTCGTCCTCGAACACCAGGCAATAAGGCTGGTCGGTCTCGAGGAAATCGCGCCAGATGCCGACATGCTTCAGCGCCAGCGAGACGGCCGGAGGGTGGGTAAAGGCCGGCGCGATCAACTCGTCGCGGATCTCCGGCGTGATGTCGGCCTGATCCCAGTCGGTATAGAAATAGACCGGCACGCCGCGCCGCTCGAATTCGCGGACAATGTGGCGGCGCCGGTCGTCATAGCCCTGTTTGACGTGGCAGACCCGGGTGAACACCAGGTCGCGCGGGAAACCGGACTCATCTGCCATCGTCAACCCACTCTCAGCTTGCCGCGGCACCGAACCAGCCGATCACCGCACCGATGATCAACAGCACACCCAGCCAGTGACCGCCATCGATGAGGGTCAGGTCCCAGCCGAAATTCTCGTAGCGATGATTTACCGACAGCGTTGTCGCGATGAAACCCAGCCACAGCACGAAGCCGAAGACAAGCCCGGCAAGCAGTGTCGGCTCACCGCCGGTCATCGCGCCGACGACCAGGGCCATGATATAGGCCATGACCAGTTCGGCGATGAAGCTGATGACGAAAGGCAACGGCGATTTCTTCATCGTCGCCGGATCGAGCCTGGCCGCCTTCAGCCACGCTTTGCTCAGGGCCATGTACCAGGCGGCTCCGAACAGCCAGGCCAAGACGGCGGCGGCGATCGCCGCCAGCCAGTTCACTGCCGAAAAATCCATGAGCTTGCCCCTCCGATGCGGATTTTATGGAAACGCCTGTTCGGCGGTGGCGTCAAGCAAAGCGCCAGACGGTGGTGCGCTTGACCAGCGAATCCTCCAGTGCCCGCGTGACGGCGACCTCATAGACCGCAAGCGGTTCCAGCCCTGATCCTGGCAGATACGACCGGCCGGGATCTCCCACGAGGATCTCGGCGCCACGCGCCTTGAGCGTTGCGAACCACGGCATCAGGCGGTCGGCGAAGGATCTGTCGTAGAAAACGTCACCGGCGAGGATCACATCCCAGCCCGCATCGGTGCCGATGCAGTCCATGCCTAGGAAATCGACGCCGACGCCATTGGCCTCACCATTGAGACGTATGGCGGTGGCGCAGAACGGATCGATGTCGGCGGCGGTCACTTGGGCAGCACCCGCCCTGGCGGCGGCGATCCCGACAAGGCCGGAACCCGAGGCGAAGTCGAGCACGCGCTTGGCCCGCACCGTCTCGGGATTGTCCAGGATATAGCGGGCGAGGCCCTGGCCGCCGGCCCAGGCGAAGGCCCAGAAGGGTGGCGGCAGGCCGATCTCGACCAGTTCGTCCTCGGTGCGCTGCCAAAGATCGTGCGCTTCATCGGCAAGATGAAGCAGAATCTCAGGTACATGCGGCGGCGCCATCAGCGCGGTGTTGTCGAGGATGAACTGCCTGGCGCTGTGCGGGGTGAGGGCGGTCACGGAGCCGGCGTCAAGCCGCCCATGCGGCAGACTTCCTTCCATTCGGCCGGGGTGACCGGCTGCACGGAAAGCCGTCCAAGCCGCACCAGCGCCATCTCGGCAAGCTTCGGGTTGGCCTTGATCTCCGCCAGCGTCGGCGGGTTGGGGACATCCTTGAAAGCGCGGACATCGACGCACTCCCAACGCGGATCGTCCGACGTGGTGTCGGGATGGGCGAGCGCGCAGACCTCGGCGATGCCGACCACGTTCAGCCCCTCGTTGGAATGGTAGAAGAAGCCGAGATCGCCGATCTGCATGGCCTTCATGTTGTTGCGGGCGGCGTAATTGCGTACGCCATCCCACTGCGTGCCGGCTTTGCCCTTGGCCTTCAGCATCTCGAAGGAGAACTTGAACGGCTCCGATTTGAACAGCCAGTAGTTCATTTCTTCTCTCCTTGCGGCCCTGCTGCGAGCGACCGAGATTAACTAGCCGCCGGCTTGTTGAACGTCCAGTTCCACGGGCGGATTTCGACGTTTTCGAACAGTCCGGCCTTGGCATAGGGGTCGGCGGCCGACAGGGCCTGCGCTCCCGCCAGATCCGGCGCCTCGACGACCACGAGGCTGCCATTGGGCTTGCCGTCGGCATCGAGGAACGGACCGGCAAACGCCAGTTTCTTGTCGCCATTCAGCCCCTCGAGAAAGGCGACATGCTCGGGCCGCGTGTCGAGGCGCACCTGCAGGCTTCCCGGCTTGTCCTTGCAAATCAAAGCAAACAGCATGGTTTTTCTCCTGGTCTTGGGGTCGAGATTTGGCGGATTGGGATTTGGGGGATCAAAGTCGTGGGGATCAATCGTTGGTTTCGGTCTTCAGCGGCCGGGTCATCAAGGCCGTCACAGCCTGGCGGATGGTGATGGTGCCGTCCAGTATGGCAGCGACTGCGGTGATGATCGGGGCGTCGATGCCGCGTTCGGCGGCGATGCGAGCGGCGATCGCCGCGGTCGGCACGCCTTCCGCCAGCGGCAGTCCGGAAAGCGACTTGCCCTGCCCGAGCGCCAGCCCGTAGGCGAAATTGCGCGATTGCGCCGACGAGCAGGTCAGCAGCAGGTCGCCAAGGCCGGAAAGCCCCATCAGCGTCTCTGGCCGGGCGCCGAAGGCGGCGCCGATGCGGCGCAGTTCGACGAAGCCACGCGTCACCATCGCGGCCTGGGCGCTGGCGCCGAGCCCGGCGCCGGTGACGGCACCCGCGGCAATCGCAAAGACATTCTTCAGGGCGCCGCCGATCTCGACGCCGATCAGGTCGTCGCTCGAATAGCAACGCAGATTCTCCGCGGAAAAGCGGGCAGCGAGGTCGGCCGCCAGGGCCTCGTCGCCGGCGGCCACCACTACCGCTGTCGGCAGGCCTCGGGCGACATCGGTGGCGAAGCTCGGGCCAGACAAGGCGGCGACAGGGTTTCGCGGCAGGATCTCGGTGACAATCGCCGACAGCAAGGAGCCGGTGTCGCGCTCGATGCCCTTGGCGCAGAGAACGAGCGGGATGCCGTCCGGAATATGGTCCTTCGCGGCCGCCAGCGTCGCCCGCAAGGACTGCGCCGGTGTCACCGCCAACACGCAATCGGCACCGGCGAGCGCCGCCCTGATGTCCGATGTCGCTTCGATGCCGGGCGCAATCGCGATGCCGGGCAGGTAGCGCGGGTTCTGGCCCCGGCCGATCGCGGCCACGGTTTCCGGATCGCGCGCGAAGAGCCGCACCGCATGTCCGGCGCGCAGCATGGCCAGCGCCAGCGCCGTGCCCCAGGCGCCGCCGCCGAGCACGGCGACACGCCAGCCGCTTTTGCCTGGATTGTTCCTGGCTTCACCCGTCATGCCTTGGCTCCGCGCCGGCCGGAGCCGACCATCGGCGCCGAGATGCTGTCCAGCGGCCAGCGCGAACGCGGCACGAAATCGAAGCCGTTCTCCTGCGCCATGCCTTCGCGCAGGCGCTCGATCCCGGCCCAGGCGATCATCGCCGCATTGTCGGTGCAAAGTTTCAGCGGCGGCGCGACAAAGGTGAAACCGGCCTGGGCGCAAAGCCGCTCCAGCGTCGCCTTGATCGTGCGGTTGGCGGCGACGCCGCCGGCGACGACCAGCGCCGGGTTCCTGGTGCCGGGAAATGTTTCGCTGAACCGTGCCAACGCGCGCGATACACGGTCGGCAAGCGCATCGGCGACCGCCGCCTGGAATGAGGCGCAGATGTCGGCGACGTCCTGGTCGCTCAGCGGCTCGATCGCCGTGGCGGCCTGGCGCACGGCGGTCTTCAGGCCGGAGAAGGAGAAATCGGGCTGCGCCGATCCCTTCATCGGCCTGGGAAAGGCAAAGCGCATGGGGTCGCCGCTCCGTGCCGCCTTCTCGACATTCGGGCCGCCGGGATAGGGCAGGCCGAGCATCTTGGCGGTCTTGTCGAAGGCTTCGCCGAGCGCGTCATCAATGGTGGTGGCCCAGCGCTGATAGTCGCCGACACCGCGCACGGCCAGGATCTGCGTGTGACCGCCGGAGACGAGCAGCAGCAAATAGGGAAACTCGAGCCCGTCGGTCAGCCGTGCCGTCAAGGCGTGGCCCTCCAGGTGGTTGATGGCGATCAGCGGCTTGCCCGCCGCCGCGGCGATCGCCTTGGCCGTCATCAGCCCGACGATCAGGCCGCCGACCAGGCCGGGGCCGGCGGTGGCGGCGATGGCATCGATATCGGCAAGGGCCGTGCCCGAATCGGCAAGGGCCGCCTCGACAATGCCGTCCAGCGCCTCGACATGGGCGCGCGCGGCAATCTCGGGCACGACGCCGCCGAAGGCGGCATGCTCCTCGATCTGGGAAAGCACGACGTTGGACAGGATTTTCGGCGCGGCATCGCCCTCGAGCGCCACGACACTGGCGGCTGTCTCGTCGCAACTCGTCTCAATGCCCAGAACACGGATCAATTCGTCGCTATCCCAAGAGATTGTTTATCGGGCCTTTCCCCGTTAGGAGAAAGCCCGAAAAGGCCTCGGTTATTCCAGCCGCGTTTCCGCGACGCCAGGTGGCTCCACTTGGCTGCAAAATGCTCTGGCCGGGGGTTATCACGGACCGCGCGCCATGCAAACAACCTTGAAAATCGGAACACGCGGCAGCCCGCTGGCGCTCGCCCAGGCGCATGAAACGCAGGCGCGTCTGATGGCGGCGCATAAAATGCCGGCGGATGCCTTCGAGGTTGTCGTCATTTCGACGAGCGGCGACCGCATCCAGGACCGTCCGCTGTCGGAGGCCGGCGGCAAGGGCCTGTTCACCAAGGAGATCGAGGAAGCCCTGCTCGCCGGCGCGATCGACATCGCCGTCCATTCGTCCAAGGACATGCCGACGCAATTGCCGGACGGCCTCGAGCTCTCCGCCTTCCTGCCGCGCGAGGATGCGCGCGACGCCTTTGTCGGCAAGGCGGTGAAGACGATCGCCGAACTGCCGCGCGGCGCCAAAGTGGGCTCTTCATCGCTCAGGCGGCAGGCGCTGATCCGCCGCATGCGGCCGGATCTCGACGTGGTGATGTTCCGCGGCAATGTGCAGACGCGGCTGCGCAAGCTCGACGAAGGCGTCGCGGCTGGAACCATCCTCGCTTATGCCGGGCTGAAGCGGCTGGGGCTCGAACATGTCGCCACGGATTTGATGCCGCTCGAGATCTTCCCGCCGGCGCCCGGCCAAGGCGCGATCGGCATCGAGACGCGCATCGGCGATCGCGCTGCCGAGAGGATGCTGGTGGCGATCCACGATGTGCCGACCGGACAGGCACTCGCCTGCGAGCGCGCCTTCCTGGCGGCGCTCGACGGTTCCTGCCGCACGCCGATCGCCGGCTATGCGGCGATCGATGCCGGAAAACTCACCTTCGCCGGCCTGATCATCTCGCCCGACGGCACGCAGTCGCACACGGTCGAACTGCAAGGAGCAGCACAGGATGCCGCCCGCATCGGCGATGAGGCCGCGCGGACGGTGCGGGCCAAGGCCGGCGAAAAGTTCTTCGACGGCTGGGTCTGAACATGCTTCGCGTCCTGGTGACCAGACCGGAACCGGGCGCCTCGCGCACGGCCCGGCGGCTTCAGGACACAGGCTTTCAGCCGGTTCTCCTGCCGCTGACTGAAACGGCGACTTTGCCTGTCGATGCCGGGCTGATTCCAGATGACGCTGTCGCCGTTGCCGTCACCAGCGCCAATGCCTTGCGTCATGCCCCCAGGGAAGTGATCGCGGCGCTCGCCGCCCTGCCTTGCCACGCCGTAGGCGCCAGGACCGGCGAAGCGGCTCGCAAGATGGGGTTCTCGTCGGTCGTTGAAGGCGCCGGCGATGCCGAGGCGTTGGCCGATAGCCTTGCGACCGCGTTTCCCGGCAAGGCAATCGTCTATCCCTGCGGCCGCGTGCGGTTTCCGCTGTTCGAGCAGAGGCTGGAAGCGGCTGGGGTCCTGGTTCATGCCATGGAGACGTATGACACGCTTCCGGTGCGGCATTCGGATGGTACCATCCTTGCGCTTATGTCCGGCCGGCCGGTCGATGCGGTGCTGCTCTATTCGGCCAAGGCGGCCGCCGCGATGCAGGTTCTCGCCACACGGCCTGCCTTGCAAGGCGTCTTTGAAAAGACACGCTTTTTCGCTCTTTCCGCGCGTATCGCCGCTGCATTCGACGACAGTGGCGGCAAGGCAATCCGCGTCGCCGAGGAGCCCGATGAGGGAGCCCTGCTGGCACTTTTGCCGGCGCCCCGCTGACCCGCGTCATCACACCGCCCCTTTTCACCGCTTGGTGATGTGCTAGACCCTTTGTGAACCATCACGCGCCGCCAGGCGTTGAGACGAAGCGAATTTTGCGGAGCCAGGCATGGTCAAGACGCCGAAGATGCGACACTCGAAAAGCCGCCGCGAGCCGGTGACCATCGATCTCGAACCCGGCGCCGTCTCCCGTATCGTCGACGAGGATGCCGCGAAGTCGCCAGCGACAAGCGAAGAAGCCCAGGCCGCGGAAGGGTCTCAAGCGGAGATTCCCGAGGAGCCGGTGCATGCCGACCAGACCGACCTTGAACCCTGGGAACACGCCGATGCCGCCGGGCAGGCCGGGACAGAGCCGCCCGTGGAGGCCAAAGCCGCTGGGCCGGAGCTGCCCTATCCCGGTTCGGATGCACCGTCCGACGCCGCCAAGGCCTCGGACTACAATTTCGAGGACGCGTCGGCGAAGCGCGCCGACAACAGCAAGGCAAGAACCGAGACACGGGGCGAAAAAATGGCGCCGACTCCTCCTTCGGCAAGGCGTGGCGGCGTCAACGGCATTGCCGCCGGCCTTATCGGCGGCGTCATCGCGCTGGTCGGCGCCGGCGGCCTGCAGTTTGCGGGCCTGCTAGGCGCGCCCGGTTCCGGCACCGGCGTCTCACTCGACGGCGTCAATGGCGAGATCGCCTCGCTGAAGAGCGAAATCGCCGGCTTGAAGGAAACCGGCGGCAACAATGACGCGGCGGCCAAGATGGTCGGGCTTTCCTCGGGTCTGGAGCAGGTAAAGGCCGATGTCGCGGCGCTGAAATCGGCGGTCGAGCAGGGTGGCGCCGGGCTTGCCGCACTCGGCGACAAGGTCAAGCAGATCGAAACCGCGCTCGCCGCTCTCGGCAAGGCCGGCAGCGCCGCACCTGTCGATCTCGGGCCGCTCAACGAAAAACTGGCCGATCTCGAGGCGCTGGTGAAATCAACAGACGAGGCGGCGAAGGCCAGGGATGGCCGGCTGACCGCGCTGGAGCAGTCGGTGTCGCAGCTTTCCGGCAAGGTCGAGGCGGCTGCGGGTCAGCCCAAGATCGCGCTCGCCATTGCCGCGTCGGCCTTGAAGTCGGCGCTCGAACGCGGCGCGCCGTTCTCGGCGGAACTCGATACGCTGGCCGCGATCTCTCCCAACGCGCCTGAACTCGCGACCTTGCGGCCCTATGCCGAAAAGGGCGTTCCGACCCGCACCGAGATCGCCTCGCAGATGGATGCCGCCGCCAATGCCATGGTCGCCGCCGCCACGCCGGTCGACCAGAATGCCGGCTTCCTGCAGAACCTGATGTCGAGCGCCGAATCGCTGGTCAAGGTCCGGCCGATCGGCGCCGTCGAGGGTATGGGCGCACCCGAAACCGTGGCGCGCATGGAAGTGGCGGTCACCCAGGGCGACTATGCCAAGGCGCTCACCGAGTATAATTCGCTGCCTGAAGCGGCGAAGGCCGCGGGCGCCGACTTTGCCGGCAAACTGAAGGCGCGCATCGAGGTCGAAACCCAGGTCGACGCCCTGATCTCCGGCGCGATGAAGGCATGAGGGCAACACGATGATCCGCCTGCTCGCCTTCCTCATCGTCGTCTTTGCGCTCGGGCTGGGCTTTGCCTGGCTGGCCGACCGGCCGGGCGACATGGTCGTCACCTTCAACGGCTATCAGTACCAGGTCAGCCTGATGGTGGCTGCGGTGGCCATCGTCGCCGTCGTCGCCGCGGTGATGATCCTGTGGTGGCTGGTCAGGTCGCTGTGGAACAGCCCCTACACCATCTCGCGTTATTTCCGCGTGCGCCGCCGCGACCGCGGCTACCAGGCGCTGTCGACCGGCATGATCGCCGCCGGCGCCGGCGATGGCGCGCTGGCCCGCAAGAAGACCAAGGAAGCGGCTAAACTGATCCGTTCCGACCAGGAGCCGCTGATCCATCTGCTCGAGGCGCAGGCGTCGCTGCTCGAAGGCGACCATGAAGGCGCGCGGCAGAAATTCGAGAGCATGCTCGACGATCCCGAAATGCGGCTGCTCGGCCTGCGCGGGCTTTATCTCGAAGCCGAACGGCTGGGCGACCGCAATGCCGCCCGCCACTATGCGGGCCGTGCCGCCGCCGTTGCGCCGCAACTGGCCTGGGCGGCCGAATCGACGCTCGAGGAGTTGACGGCGCGCGGTGACTGGGACGGCGCCTTGAAGCTGGTCGACGCGCAGAAGTCGACGCGGCAGATCGAACGCGACGCCGCCAGCCGCCGTCGCGCCGTGCTGTTGACCGCCAAGGCGCAATCGCTCGCCGACAGCGATCCCGCCGCCGCCAGGACGGCGGCGCTGGAGGCGAACAAGCTCAGGCCGGATTTCGCGCCGGCCGCCGTCGCCGCCGCGGCAGCGCTCTTCAAGCAGAACGATGTGCGAAAAGGCTCCAAGATCCTGGAGACGGCGTGGAGGGCCGAGCCGCATCCCGAGATCGCCGAGCTCTATACCCATGCGCGTCCGGGTGACGCCGTGCTCGACCGGCTCAACAGGGCGAAGAAGCTGCAGGAGATAAAGAAGAACCACGCCGAATCCTCGATGACGGTGGCGCGTGCGGCGCTCGACGCGCAGGATTTTTCGACCGCCCGCAGCGAAGCCGAGGCCGCGATCCGGATGGACCGCCGCGAGGGGGCGTACCTGCTTCTGGCCGATATCGAGGAGGCCGAGACCGGTGACCAGGGCAAGGTTCGGCAATTGCTCTCCAAGGCTTTGCGGGCACCCCGGGACCCGGCCTGGGTGGCCGACGGCGTCGTGTCGGAACGCTGGGCGCCGGTGTCGCCGGTCACCGGACGGCTTGACGCCTTCGAGTGGCGCGCGCCGATGGAGCGGCTTGGCCAGTTGATCGACAGCCGTGACGATGCGCCTGACGCCGCCGTGCCGGTCATCGAAGCGCTGGCGAAGCCGGCCAGCGAAAAGCCGATCGACGTGATCGATCATGCCGCCCCGGCCAATGAGGTGAGGGGCAAGGACGTCGAGAGCCGCGAGGACCATGTTACCCCGGTCACGGCGGCTGCGTTCGCGGCGGTGCCATCCGATGCCGAGGCCGTGGAGCCGGCGGAGGAACTGACGCGCCTGCCGGACGATCCCGGCGTCGATCCGGACGACGAGGCGGAGAAGTCGCCGCGCCGGTTCCGGCTGTTTTGATTTGGGCAGGCCCGGTGGGCCGTTTGGGAATGGATTGATGTTCGAACGCGTTCTGTCGTTTCTCAGGGACCTGCCGGCCGGCGCCGGCGCGCATGCCAGCACGGACGATCCTCGTGTCGCCGCCTCGGCGCTGCTCTACCATGTGATGAATGCCGACGGCGTGCGCCAGGACGTCGAGTGGGAGCGGTTCAAGGCGGTGCTGGCGGAGAGCTATTCGATCAGTGGCGCCGAACTGGAAGCGCTCGCCGCCGCCGGCGAACGCGCCGACAACGAGGCGATCGATCTCTACGCCTTCACCAGCGTGCTCAAGCGCCATCTCGACGCCGAGGGGCGCAAGGCGTTCATCGGCCTGATGTGGGAGATCGTCTATGCCGATGGCGAGTTGCATGAGCTCGAGGACAATACGGTTTGGCGTGTCGCCGAGCTGATCGGCGTCGAGCGCCATGACCGGGTCGAGGCGCGCCGCAAGGCGGCGGCGCATGCGCCGGGCGCACGTGGAACATCCAGCGACGAATAGACGGGATCTCGCCTACAGATGCCGCACGGAACGCGTTCGAAGCCAAAAATCCTGATCGTGCTGCATCAGGAGAATTCGAGCCCCGGACGCGTCGGCCACATGCTCATCGAAGAGGGTTTCGAGCTTGACATCCGCCGGCCGCCGCTGGGCGACGCCTTGCCGGAAACGCTGGATGGCCATGCCGGCACGGTGGTGTTCGGCGGGCCGATGAGCGCCAATGACGAGGACGAGTTCGTCCGCCGCGAGACCGACTGGCTGGAGATTCCGCTCAGGGAGAACCGGCCATGTCTCGGCATCTGCCTCGGCGCGCAGATGCTGGTCAACCATCTCGGCGGCAAGGTCGAGGGGCACGGCGAAGGGCTGGTCGAGATCGGCTGGTATCCGCTCAAGGCGACCGAGGCCGGCAAGAAACTGATGCACTGGCCCGAAATGGTCTACCAGTTCCACCGCGAGGGCTTTTCGCTGCCGAGCGACGCGACGCTGCTGGCGACGGCCGATACCTACCCCAACCAGGCCTTCCGCTACGGAGACAATGCCTGGGGCATCCAGTTCCATGGCGAACTGACCCGGGTGATGATGCAGCGCTGGGTGGTACGCGGCGCGCATCGCTTTGAATTACCGGGCGCGCAGCCCGGCCGCGACCATCTCGGCGGCCGGCTGATCTGGGATATGCACCTGAAGCGCTGGCTGGACGAGTTTTTGCGGATGGTTTTTGGCCAACCGGCGGTGAGGCAGAGCAAAACCCAATTGCGTTGAACCGCCGGGCTTGGCCCAAGAGCGGCTGAGAGCGGACGTTGTCCATTCGAAGTCGTCGCGGCCACACCGTGTGCTTCTATCGAGTTGTGTTCGACGAGAGCGGTTTCACACCTCGTTACCTGCGTTCTCGTCGGATCCATCCCCACGCTTGCGCCCCCGCTTTCGCGAGCAGCAGCCTGAACCATCTCAGGGCCCAGACCGGGGACGTGCGGACAGCGGCGCGCCACCAGCGACGGTAGTCGGGTATGTCGACAAGGGCGTGCCATGGTTTGCTGGGGCCTGAGAAATGCAACAGCCAAGGATCGCGACGCTGCAGTGCCGTGGCGGCCATATCGGCATGGCAGCGACGTGGCTCGCGCTCGAGGAACCACACCATGCTGTTCCAGCGCGGGTCCAGCAGAACGACGCGGCCTCTGAGCAGCAGGTTTATCGCATCCTGATCACGCCAGCGGAACCTATGGGGATGGTCCATTACAAGTTGCCCCGCCCGCTCGCCGAACCGTTCGCGACGAAGGGCGGCAAGGTCAAGCAGCAGCATGCCGGAGTTGACATAGGCGAAGTTGTCGAGGTCCCAGCCGAGCGCGTCGCGGACATGGAGGATATAGTCGGGTCGCCCGGTAACCCTCTCCTCGGCTATGGCCGCGTGCAGGCCCAAGTCCTGTACGGCGCCCACCACTGCATCGCCAAGATCGGCGGCGAGCAGCGGCCGGATGTCCGCTACCGCAAGGATGTCCGCATCGAGATATAGAACGCGATCCAGGTCGGGAAGGAACTCGCCGAGTTGCAGCCGCAGCAACGCCGCTGGGGTAACGTGGTCGAAGAGCCCTATATTCCGAAACCGGTTCTCGACATAGTGCACGAAAAGGCGGTGTGGGGTCACACGCAGCGTTTCCAGGCGCCGGGAGCGGCGACTGGGTGGCTCGCCATAAAATACATGAAACGCCAATGGTGGCCCGGGCGAGAGATGGGCCAGCACCGAAGCGATCGTCACCGCCGCCTGGTCGACATTTCCACCGTCGACACAAAGGGCGACGCTGAGACAGGTGGTCATCTTCATCCGCCCCAAGCGAGGGCTCCATCCGATCGCCAGAGCCGGCACGAGCGGCGTACCCGATTCGGGTTTCTCCTGGAAAGCGCCGGAAAAGACGCCGGCAACGGAACGTCGACCGCGGGGAAAGTGGACGCGCCGGACAATGTCGATTTCCCACGCACTCAAGCCGACCTTCCACGTATAGCCGACATGTTTGCCGGATTGGCGCCTATCTCAGCCATTGCCGGCGCAAGCCGATTGCTCGGGGCAGCGACTCACATACGGGGTTGAATCAGTTGCGCCCGTTCAAATGCCGCACCTTCCTTAGCGCCGGAAACAGGTACGCCCACAATCCGGCAACCGCGATGGCGCCGACGCCGCCGATGACCACCGCCGGCACGGTGCCGATCAGCGCCGCCATGGTGCCGGCGCGGAATTCGCCGACTTCGTTGGAGGCGCCGACGAAAACCTGATTGACGGCGTTGACGCGGCCGCGCACCGCGTCCGGCGTCCACAACTGGATCAGCGTCTCCCTGATGTAGACGCTGAACATGTCGGTGGCGCCGAGGAGCGCCAGCGCGACGATCGACAGCCAGGTGACGGTGGACAGGCCAAACAATACGGTGCAGGCGCCGAATGCCGCGACGAAGCCGAGCATGATCTTGCCGGCATTGTCACGAAGCGGATGCCCGGCGAGCCAGATGGCGACGCAGATGGCGCCGATACCGGGGGCCGAGCGCAACAGGCCGAGGCCCCAGGGACCGAGTTCAAGAATATCGCGCGCATAGACGGGCAGCAGTGCCGAGGCGCCGGACAGGAGCACGGCGAAGAGGTCGAGCGAGATGGCGCCGAGCACGATCTTCTCGCTCCAGATGTAGCGGAAGCCGGCAAACAGCGTCTCCATCGTCGGCTTGTCGGTGGCGGTCTGCTGGGCGGGCTTGGGAATGGTGAAGATCAGCAGGCCGGCCACCAGCATCAGCACGGAGGCGACAGCGTATGCGGCTTCGGCCGAGACGCCATAGAGCAGGCCGCCGGCGACCGGTCCGATGATCGTCGCCGTCTGCCAGGCGGAGGAGTTCCACGCGATCGCGTTGCCGAAATCCTCCGGCGGCACCAGATTGGCGAACAGCGACGACGAGGCCGGTCCGTAAAAGGCGCGCGCCATGCCGAACAACGCCAGGACGACGAAGATCGGCAGCGGACTGACAAGGCCGTGCAGCGTGAAGTACAGGAGCACGAGCGCACAGCTTGCCTCGACCACCGTAGCCAGAGCCATGATCAGGCGGCGGCCGAATCGGTCGGCGACGACACCCGTGACAAGCACCAAAAGCAGCGACGGCAGGAACTGGACAATGCCGACAATGCCAAGGTCGAAGGGATCGCGCGTCAAATCATAGATCTGCCAGCCGACGGCGACGGAGACGATCATGGTCGCGAAAGTGGTGAGAAAGCGTGCCGTCCAGTAGCTGAGGAAGGCTTTGTGCCGGAAGGCGGCGTAGCGCTGCTCCGGCGAAGTTTTTACTGATGTCATGGAATGAGGCCCCGTTGCGATTGCACCGGCTGGCGGGGCACTTCCCGAATGGGCGCTGTTCCGGCCAATGAAACTTAGTAAAGTTCGGCGCGCATATGCGTTAAAATCGGTGCAGGATCAAGGGACCTTGCACCTTTTCCTTCTACCGCACGAGGAAGTTACTGCCGCAGCGTCGCCGAAATTGCTTCGAGCCCGCCTTTCAACTCGGCTTCCGTCGGCCAGCCGAAGCCGATCCGGAAGAAGCGCTTTTCCATCTCGAACCAGTGGCCGGGTCCGACATAGGCGCCGTGGTTCTCCAGCAGGTTCGCGTAGAAGCGGTCGAGGTCGAAGCCGGGTTCGACATTGAGGCGCGGGAAGCCGACGACACCGCCTTCGGGCCGCACCCAGTCGACCAGCGGTTCACGGTCGATCCAGGCCTGGACGATATCGCGGCGCTTGGCCATCTCGGGCAGCAGCGCAGCCAGGAACGTGTCCCGGCGCTCCAGCATGCCGCGCGCAATGCCTTCGTCGATGACGCTGCCGCAGATGCCGATCTGCTCCTTGGCGGCGAGGAATGTCTCCTGAAGGGCGGCATCCCTGGTGACCAGCCAGCCGATGCGGATGCCGGGAATGCCGAAGGCCTTGGACAGCGACGAGACGCTGATCGCCTTCTTGCTCAGCGAGGCCGCCGACGGCAGACGCCTGCCATAGGAAAGATCGCGATAGGTTTCGTCGACCAGCAAATGGCAGTTGTTGGCCTCGGCGAGCGCCACCAACGCGTCGAGATCGGCGCGCGACATCATCGTACCGGTCGGGTTGTGCGGGCAGGTGACGCTGATCAGTTTCGTGTTCGGCCGGATTGCCGCCTTGATGGCGTCGACATCGATGGCAAATCCGTTCTCGAAGGCGAGGTCGACAAAGCTGATGGCGCAACCGATCGCGCGTGGCGTTTCGATGTTGGTGGCGTAGTTGGGCCTGATGACGACGAGATGGTCGCTCGCCGACAAAAGCGAAGTCGAGATGATGAACAGCGCGCCGGCGGCACCGGCGGTGACCAGCACGTCATCGGGCGAAATGCCGGCATCCTGCGCCGCGACCAGCGCGCGCAAGTCCTTGTCGCCGCGATGCTCGCCATAGAACAGCGTCAGATCCGGCAGCGACAGGCCGATGTCGGAAAGCTTCTGATCGGCGATCGAGCTTTCGGAGAGATTGTAGCGGATACGGTCGTAGCCGTATTCCTCCGGTGCTTCCTTCTCGATCACCATCCTGGTGTAGTTCATGGCTTCGCTTCCCCCAAAACCTGTCCGGTTCATCCAAGCCACAAAAACGTGAAGCCTGCCAAGGCGAATTCGCCGGCAGGCTTCTGTTCCAGTCGTCCTAACGATTGGCTCAGGACCGATCTTCTCAGGCCGAAACCTTGGCCTTCCGGCCCTTGGCCTTGACGGGCACCACTTCGACGGCCTTGCGGCCGAGGCCGATCGACTTCGCCAGTTCCGAGCGTGAGGCCGCATAGTTGGGCGCAACCATCGGATAGTCCGCCGGCAAGCCCCATTTGGCGCGATAGGCGTCCGGCGTCAGGCCGAAATGCACGCCGAGATGGCGCTTCAGCGATTTGAACTTCTTGCCGTCCTCGAGGCAGATGATGAAATCCGGCGTCACCGACTTCTTCGGGTTGACAGCGGGAACCAGGGGGACCGCCACCGGCACGGCCGGCTTTCCGAGCCCGCCGATCGAGGTGGCGACGCTGGCGATGAGGTCGGCAAGGCCGGAGACGGGCAGGCGATTCTTCTCGACGTAAGCGGACACGATATGGGCGGTCAGCTCGAGAAGGTCGATGTCTTTGCGAGCGTCGTTGCTATCGTCGGTCAATGTTTTCCTCCGTCTGTGGCACACGGCCTCGAAAATCAGAATCGTTTTCGACGGCACGAGGCACAAATCAAAAATGCTGAAGCGTCTTAAGCGTATCCATTGGAGCACGCCGGGCGGTGCGGCGAAATTCCTAGTCGGCAAATCTGCATAACGCAATGATTTAGCGCGCCGTCACACGCTATTTTGAACAACTATACTAAACTGTAATAATATCAGACGATCAAGGCCTTGTCTCGCCACAGACGAAATCCACCTTCGAAGGCGCGTGTGTTGTCACCGCGCCTGGACTCGGCCGGCAACTCGTCGAGCTTGTCGACATTGCCGCCGCCAATGATGACATAGTCTGGCTGCAGGGCGGCGCGCAGCCGGTTGACGACGTCGAAGACGTATTTGCGCCACTTCTTCTTGCCGTGCTTTTCCAAGCCGCGCTCGCCGACATAGTCCTCGAAGCTCCGGCCTTTCCGGTAGGGAAGATGGGCGAGCTCCATCGGCTGGCCGACATTGTCGAAGACCATCGCCGCACCGAGGCCGGTACCGAGGCCCAGGAACAGCATGCGCCCGCCTTCATAGCTGCCGATGGCCTGCATCAGCGCATCATTGACCACCTTCACCGGCTTGCCGAACTGCGCGGCGAAATCGAAGCCGGCCCAACCCTTGCCGAGATTCATCGGGTCGAGCACCGGCTTGTTGTGACGCACCGGGCCCGGATAGCCCATCGATATGACGTCGTAGGGGAGGCCCTCGGCGAGCTTCTTCACCTTGTCGATCATCTGCTGCGGCGTCAGGTCCGGGCCGGAATCGTCCCGGCGCTCCGTGCCGCCGGCGCTGGTCAGGATCTTCACATGCGAGCCGCCAATGTCGATCGCCAGCACGATCTGCTCGGGGCCGGCTGCTGCTTGCTTCACCGCCTTGGCCATCGGGTCGCCTCCGCTCATGCCACCGGGTCGATCCAGCCATTGGGCGGCCCGAAGCCGGCCATGGCGTCGGCCGGCCCCCATGTCTTCGGGTCGTAGAGATGCGGCGGCGTGGTGTCGCCAAGTACCGGTCCGACGATGCGCCAGGCGAGCTCGGCGGCGTCCTGGCGGGTGAAGAGCTGGCCATTGCCGTTCATGGCATCGCCGATCAGGCGCTCGTAGGGCGGCATGTCGGCCTTGCTGTCGTCGAGCGCCGTCAATTCCACCTGCTCGCCGACCATGTCGTCGCCGGGCGCCTTGCGCTGCGCGCCGATGGCGATCACCACCTGCGGATCGATGCGGAAACGCACGTAATTCTGGTCGGCGGGCTTGATCGGATCGAAGACATCGAGCGGCGGGCGCTTCAGCCGCACCACCACCTCGGTGACATGCACCGGCATGTTCTTGCCGGCGCGGATGAAGAACGGCACGTCCTGCCAGCGCCAGGTGTCGACGAAGAAGCGCACCGCCGCGAAGGTCTCCACCGGCGAGTTCGGCTTGACGCCGGGCTCGGCGAGGTAGCCGGTGAACTGGCCGCGCACGACATCGTCCCTGGTCAGCGTGCGGATCGCGCGCAGCACCTGCACCTTCTCGTCGATCAGGTCGTCGGCGGAGCGCCCGACCGGAGGTTCCATGGCGAGCAGCAAAAGGATGTTGAGCAGGTGGTTCTCGATGACGTCGCGGATGCAGCCGACATCGTCATAGAATTTACCGCGGCCCTCGACGCCGAAATCCTCGGCCATGGTGATCTGCACGCTCTCGACGAAGTTGCGGTTCCAGATCGGCTCGAGGAAGGAGTTGGCGAAGCGGAAATAGAGCAGGTTCTGGATCGCTTCCTTGCCGAGATAGTGGTCGATGCGGAAGATCGACTGTTCGTCGAACACCAGATGCAGCACGCGGTTCAGCCAGCGCGCCGATTGCAGATCATGGCCGAAGGGCTTTTCCACCATCAGCCGCGCGCCATGCGCGGTGCCCGACTGTTCCAGGCCTTGCACGACAGTCTCGAACATGGTCGGCGGCACCGCCATGTAGTGCAGCGGACGCTGGGCGCTGCCGAGTGCGGTCTTCAGCTTCTCGAACGTGGCCGGGTCGCGATAGTCGCCGCTGACATAGCGCAGCAGCGAGGCGAACTTGGCGAAGACTTTCTCGTCGATCTTGCCCAGCGCATTGACGATGCCGTCGCGGGCGCGGTCCTGCAACTGCTTCAAATCCCAGGCGTCGAAGGCGACGCCGATCACCGGCTCGGTGAGCGTGCCCTTGGCGACCATCTGGTAAAGTGCCGGAAATATCTTCTTGTGGGCAAGGTCGCCGGTCGCTCCGAAGAGCACCAGCGTGTCGGACCGTTCCTGGCTCATGCGTGCGTCTCCCGCTGTGGCATCACTGGCCAGCCTTTGGCTTCTCGACATGGCCGCCGAAGGCATAACGCATGGCGGACAACAGCTTGTCGGCGAATTCGGATTCGCCTTGCGAGGAGAAGCGGTCGAACAAGGCCGAGGACAGCACCGGCGCCGGGACGCCGGTATCGATCGCCGCCTTCAGCGTCCAGCGGCCTTCGCCCGAATCCGAAACGCGCCCGCCGAAATTCGCCAGGCCCGGATCGCTCTTCAGCGCGCCGGCGGTGAGATCGAGCAGCCAGGAACCGATGACGCTGCCATGCCGCCAGACCTCGGCCACCTGGGGAAGGTCGATGTCGAACTGATAATATTGCGGGTTCTCCAGCGGGCTGGTCTCGGCGTCCGCCGTCCGTTGCCGCTTGCCGGCATTGGCCGATTTCAGGATGTTCATGCCTTCGGCATAGGCGGCCATGACGCCATATTCGATGCCGTTATGCACCATCTTGACGAAGTGGCCTGCGCCGCTCGGTCCGCAATGCAGGTAGCCGAAGGGCGCGGTCCCGGCCGCCTTGTCGGGAGCGGGCGAGCCGGCATCGGCGCCCGGCGCCAGCGTGGCGAAGACGGAATCGAGGTGCTGCACCGCCACGTCCGGGCCGCCGATCATCAGGCAGTAGCCACGCTCCAGTCCCCAGACACCGCCGCTGGTGCCGACATCGACAAGATGGATACCCTTGGCTGCCAGTTTCGCGGCCTGGTCGACGGCGTCGTGATAATAGGAATTGCCGCCGTCTATGACGATGTCGCCGGGCTCCATCAGCGCCGCGACCTGATCGATGATCTTGCCTGTTATCGCGGCCGGCAGCATCAGCCAGACACAGCGCGGCTTGGCGAGCTTGCCGACGAATTCCGTGAGGGAAGCCGCCCCCAGGGCGCCGTCGCTCACCAGGGCCGCGACGCTGGCGGGGTTGATGTCGTAGACGACGCATTCATGGCCGTCGCGCATCAGGCGGCGGACCATGTTGGCGCCCATCCGGCCCAGTCCCATCATTCCGATCTGCATGGTTTCGTCCCGATTGTTTGAGGAAAGAACAAATCTATCGGCCCCGCTGCCTTAATCATGATGCGTCGATGCCGACGCTGAAGTCGACATTCTCCCAACGCATCGCATCGGGCCAGAAAAAAGTGAAGACGAGGGTGTCTCCCGGCTCCAGTCCGGCGACCGGCAGGTCGACCAGATGAACGCCGAAAGCGTTCTCGCTGGTTTTGTGGTCCTGGACCGTCAGCCATTTGTCGCTGCTCCAATGGACAACGCCCGGCGCCGAAAGCTCGACGCGCAAAACCTTGCCGGCCGGGATGGAGCGGATCTTGTTGTTGAAGCGCCATGTCCTGAGCGGCGAGCTTGTCTTGCCCTTGATGTAGCGCTCGACGCCTTGCGGCGGCATGTCGAAGACCGCGCCGTCGCGCAGCGAGCGCAACAGCTTGATGTGCTCGGCATGTGCCCAGACCAGCGGCATGGCGCTGCCCGACGGTTTGCCAAGCCACAACTCGCGGTCCGGCACATCCGCGTTGTCCCAAACCTGTTCCGGTAGCAGCCCGCCTATGCCCGCCGAACGCTCGAAGGTCTCGAGAAGCTGCACGGCTTTCTCCTTGCGGCCGGCGGCAAGCTCGTAATGCGCCCGCTCGCCGGCGAGCAAGGGCCAGGCGCGTCCCTGGCCGGTGCCGTCAAAAGGCGCGCCGTCCTCGTGCTCGCCATAGCCGTCACTGGTGTAGCGGTACCAGACCGGGCCTTGCGGCAGATCGCAACGCAAAAGCGCATCGACGGCCTTGACCGTATCGACGATGCGCGGATCGTCGGCCGCCCTGAGGCCAAAGCGAACCAGGGCCAGGGCGTCGGGACTGACTATGGCTTCCGCCGGTTTGTCGGTGTCGGCCGGTGGACGGTTCTTGATCGGCACGAAGCCGTCCTTCGGCGTGGCGGCGCCCGCATCGTCCGGCGGCGCGATGCGGACATAATAGCCTGTGACGCCTGCGTCGATGGAGAGCTGAGTGCCCGTGACGTAGGTCCAGCGTTCGATCTGATCGTTCCAGCAATCAGCGGTTTCGCGCAGGTAGTTTGCCGGCTCACTCTTTCCGGCGACATCCAGCATGTCGGCGGCGGCAAGCAGCGCGGCGATCTCGACGGCCAGCGTGAACGGGCTGTATCCGGCGTCCTCCTCCCAGCGGTCCTCGCCGGTGACGGGTCCGTTGCGCACGACATAGGAAGCGGCGGCTTCGATCATGGCCATGAAATCGGCGAGCCTGGCACGCGGCAGATGGCCCGCGCGGCGCAAGGCGTCGGCCAGAAGCAGCGGAAAGGCGCATTCGTCCATCTGGATGCCGGGCCAGTAGGCGGTGCCGTCCGACCAGACATTCTGCGGCCAGTGACCGTCCGGCTGCTGGATCGAGCGCAGATAGGCCAGGATCTGCAGCGCCTGCTTGCCGTCGCCGGCGGCAAGGAAACCGCCAGCCGTCTCGACCAGGTCGCGGGGCCAGACTAGGTGGTAGCCGCCGAGATCGTCGTCGCCCTTGTTGAAGCCCCATGGGATCGACAGGCTGGCAACGGCGGCGCCGGGTCTCGCGACCGAGAGATGCGTGGCCAGAACCGCGGTGCTCACACGGTAGGTGTTCAGCCCGGAGGCGGTGTGGCGGTCGAGCTTCTCCAGCCCGGTCTGAAATGCCCGCCAGTTCCCGACATAGGTTTCGGCGGCGGCGTCGAAACCCTGCTTGAGACTGGCCAGCGCCAGGTCCGCGGCTGCTTCCGGCGAAGCGCCGAAGCCAAGCGCCAGCAAGGCCGTGGTCTTGCCAGGGGAAAAGCCGATCTCACCGGTCAGCGCGACATTGCCGTCTTCCGCCCGCTGGCAGGAGGGATCGAGCGCACCGCCGTTCTGCAATTGCTGCCATCCGTCGGAGAAACCGACATAGCCGGCCGAGCAGTCATGCCAGGGCAGTGAGGAAGCCAGCGCCAGGGAGACGCCGCGCCCCGTGGCGAAGAGCATGCGCTGGCCCTTGTGTTCGCCAACCCAGGCGGTATTGCCCATGCCCGCGTTGACGAGGTGCGGCGCAAGCAGCGCGTGGACATGGTAGCCGGCTGCTGGACCTTTCAGCGGCACGAATGCAATCTCCTGCAGCAGGACAGGCCGTTTCGGATCCGTAATGATGCGTTTTTCGATACGGTAGGCGCCGTCCGCCGCGGTGTTGGTCAGCCTGTAGCCCGGCACGCCGTCCTCGAACGGCGCGATGGCGTGCGCGGCGTCGCGCTTCTCTTCCGAGAAATAGCCGCCGGGGCCGGTGACGATCAGCTCCATGTCGCGCGTGCAGGCGCTGTCGAGACGCGGATAATAGATCTCGTTCAAGATGCCGTGACTGATGGTGAACCAGAGCGGGCTCCTGGCCGAAAACGCGGTGCCGACGCCACTCTTGGCGCTTGATGTCCAGCGCGCCGGTATTCCGGGGGCGCCTTTGGCGACGGTCGGCGTTACTGCCATCAAATGGCCTCCTGTCGTGCTCCTAGACCATGTGCGGGCGGCTTTTTCAATCATCGCACCGCAAGTTGATCGAAGGCACGCCAAGCTTTGCAGTTGACAGCTTGCGGTTCGTCTGAATTTGTCTGACAATAGATAAAAAACAGGGACTGTGCGTAACGATCATCAGGCAAAACTAGCAACTTTGGGAGGAAATCATATGAAGAAACTGCTCGTTCTGGGTGCGCTGACGGTTATGTTGGCCTCGGGCACCGCACTTGCCGACACCAGCGGCAAGAAGATCGCGTTCTCCAACAATTACGCCGGCAATTCGTGGCGGCAAGCCATGCTCGACAGCTACGGCATCGTCACCAAGAAGGCGGTCGCCGACAAGATCGTCGGCGCGGCCGACATCTTCACCACCGCCGACAAGGAGGTGCCGACGCAGGCAGCCCAGGTGCAGAACCTCATCCTGCAGGGCTATGACGCCATCGTCATCAACGCCGCCTCGCCGGATGCGCTCAACGGCGCCATCAAGCAGGCCTGCGACGCCGGGATCGTGGTCGTCTCCTTCGACGGCATCGTCACCGAGCCCTGCGCCTATCGCGTCGTTGTCGACTTCAAGGATATGGGCAAGCAGGAAATCGAGCAGATGGCCAAGTTCCAGCCGAAGGGCGGGAACCTGCTGGAAATCCGCGGCCTTGCCGGCACATCCATCGACGATGCCATCCATGCCGGTATCCTCGAGGGCGTCGCCGCCCATCCCGAATTCAAGATCGTCGGTTCGGTGACCGGCGACTGGGACCAGACGACGGCGCAGAAAGCGGTCGCGACCATCTTGCCCTCGCTGCCCGATGTCGTCGGCATCGTCGATCAGGGCGGGGACGGCTATGGCGCGGCACAGGCTTTCGCCGCCGCCAAAAAGCCGCGCCCGACCATCATCATGGGCAACCGCCAGGACGAGCTGAAGTGGTGGAAGGAACAGAAGGACAAGGACGGCTACAAGACCTGGTCGGCTTCGATCGCACCCGGCGTGTCCTCGCTTGCCTTCTGGGTGGCGCAACAGGTGCTCGACGGCCGCAAGGATATTCCGCACGATCTCCTGGTGCCATATCTGGCCTTCACCCAGGACGATTTCGAGGCCGCGCTGCCGAAGATCAAGGAAGGCGGCGTCGCGACCCACGAATACAGCCAGGCAGATGCAATGGCGGCCATCAAAGCCAACATCAAGTGAGCATCGCGGCAGCGTTGCCGTCCGTATCGCCGAGCGGGTACCGTTGAGCATGCCTGAAGGGAACGCTGACATCATCAGACTGAACGGCGCCGAAAAACATTTCGGCGCCGTTCGCGCGCTGGGCGGGGTGGATTTTCATGTCGGGCCTGGCGAGTGCGTCGGCCTGGTCGGCCACAATGGCGCCGGCAAATCGACGCTGATGCACATGGTGGCGGGCACGATGGTGCCCGACAGCGGCAAGATCGGCGTGCATGGCGGCATCGAGGAGAACTACTCGGTGTCGCGTGCGCAAAAACTCGGCATACGTTGCGTGTTCCAGGAACTGTCACTCTGCCCCAACCTCAGTGTCGCCGAGAACACGCGCATCAACCATGCCTCGCTCTCCGGCTTCGGCTGGCGGCGCAATGCGGCCGCGCTGATCACCGCCAAGCTGGACGAGATCTTCCCGGACCATGGCATCTCGGCCTGGGACATTGTCGGCGACCTCTCGATCGGGCGGCGCCAGATGGTCGAGGTGGCGCGCGCCTTCACGGTCACCCAGGACCGGCTCGATCTCGTCATTCTCGACGAGCCGACATCGTCGCTCGACGCGCATACGGCCGGTCAATTGCTGGCCTTCGTGCGCCGCTTCGTCGCCGGCGGCAAGAGCTGCATCCTGATCTCGCATGTGCTGGGCGAGGTGCTGAAGAACGCCGACCGGATCGTGGTGATGCGCGACGGCAAGGTGGTGGCGTCGGATGCGGCCGATGTCTTCGACCGCGACCGGCTGGTGACGGTGATGGGCGGCGCGGAAGCACGCCGCAAGATCGCGGCGCAAGCGGCTGCCGCGAAACCCGGGGCGGGTCCGCTGCGGGTGCGGGCACGGCCCGCCGCGCAGAAGGATGGCGCCGACCTCGAGGCGCGGGCCGGCGAGATCATCGGCCTTGCCGGATTGGCCGGTCATGGCCAGACCGACCTGCTGCTGGCGATCTTCAGCGGAGCCTCGCGTGCCAAGACGGGGATCGAGGTGACCGCGCCAGTGGCGCTTGTCGCGGGCGACCGTCAGTCGGACGGCATCTTCCCGCAATGGTCGATCGCGCAGAACATCGGCATCCGTTCGCTGGCGCGCCTGCGCAAGGGGTTGTTGATCTCGCCACAGCGCGAGGCCGAACTTGCCGAGGCCTGGCAGAAGAGGATCGGCATCCGCACGCCCGACATGAACAACAACATCTTCTCGCTGTCGGGCGGCAACCAGCAGAAGGCATTGTTCGCCCGCGCGCTCGGCTCCGACGCGCAGATCGTGCTGATGGACGACCCGATGCGCGGCGTCGACATCGGCACCAAGCTCGAAGTGTACGACCTCGTGCGCGAGGAGGCTGGCCGCGGCCGCACCTTCCTCTGGTACACGACCGAAACCGAAGAGCTCGACAATTGCGACCACGTCTATGTCTTCAAGAACGGCCGCATCGTCGCCAACCTCACGCGCGACGAACTGACGGAGGAAAAGATCATC